>JACQFH010000272.1 GCA_016200145.1 Planctomycetia bacterium
TTCGAATCCCCTTGGGGGTACTTATGGCTCGCCGCGAGGCCGACCGCGAGGACTTGATGGCCGAGGCCACGGCCCTGCGGGAACGGGCGGAACTGGTCGTGGAAGGCTGCCCCGAACCGATCGTCGCCGGGTTTCGCGACGGCGGAAACTGGTCGGTCTATTTCGGGGCTGATCCTGTGTACCACTTCGACCCCTCAGGTGCGCTGCGCCGCGCGTTCGCCGGCGGCCACATGTACCGCAGCCAGGGGCAGACGCTGGCCCGGCTGAACCGGTCGCGAACCGATACGGCCGTAGACCTGGTTCGCCACGATCTCGAGCCTGGGGAGCTGGCGGAGTTTCTCTCGACCATGGAGCTGCGCCTGGCCGATTTGAAATCAGCGCTCGATCGCGGCACGGCAGTCATTGTACGCCGGGTTCCTGAAAACTTCGATGTCGAAGCGCGTCTCATCATCGAGATTGAGAAGTCGCTGCAAAAGCAGCTCTCGAATTCGATCAAGAAGCGCTAGTCGTCGCCCACTTCGAGGACCGAGAGAAACGCTTTTTGCGGGATTTCGACCTGGCCGAACTGCTTGAGGCGTTTTTTGCCTTCGCGCTGTTTGGCCCACAGCTTGCGCTTGCGAGTAATGTCGCCGCCGTAGCATTTCGCCGTGACATTTTTCCGCAGCGCCGAAATCGTCTCGCGGGCGATGATCCGGCTGCCGATGGCCGCCTGGATCGGGATTTCGAACTGGTGTTTCGAAATCTCTTCTTTCAGCCGTTTGCACAATCCCCGGCCGCGGCGTTCGGCCTGGTCGCGGTGCATGATCGTCGCCAGCGCGTCGACACGTTCCCCCTTCACGAGGATATCGACTTTTACGAGGTCGGCGCCGCGGAATCCGATCACCTCGTAGTCCATCGTGCCGTAGCCGCGCGTGATACTCTTGAGCCGGTCGTGCATGTCGTAAATCACCTCGGCCAGTGGCAGCTCGTAGGCAAGCTGGGCGCGCTTCATGCCAAGGTATTCGGTCGTCTTGTACGTTCCGCGGCGGTCTTCGCAAAGCTGCATGACGGTGCCGATTGATTCGGCGGGCACGATGAAATTGACTCGCACGATCGGTTCGCGAAATTCCTTGATCCCCCCGGTGGTGGGAACTTCCTGCGGATTGTCGACGCGCACGGTCGCATCGTCGTTCATCAGTAATTCGTAGGTGACGTTGGGAGCCGTCTGAATGAGGTCGATCTCGGCCTCTTTTTCGAGCCTCTGCTGGATAATCTCCATGTGCAGCATGCCCAGGAACCCGCAGCGGAAGCCAAAGCCCAGCGCATCGCTTGTTTCGGGAACGAAGGAAAAGCTGGCGTCGTTCAGGCTCATCTTCTGCAGCTCTTCGCGGAGCTTCTCGAAATCGGTGGCTTCGATCGGGTACATCCCGCAGAACACCATCTGCTGCGGCGCTTTGTAGCCAGGCAGTGGGCTGTCTGCAGGACGGCTGGCGAGCGTTACCGTGTCGCCGACGCGGACGCTGCCCAGGTCTTTGATTCCGGCGACGATGTAACCGACCTGCCCCGGTCCGAGCTCGTCGCACTTTTTCATGTCGGGCCGGAACTGGCCGACCTCCAGCACTTCATGCGTCGAGCGGCCCGACATGAACAGGATCTTCATGCCCGCCGCGAGGCGGCCGTCGCGAACGCGGATGTACGTCACGACGCCGCGGTAATTGTCGTATTTGCTGTCGAAAATCAGGGCCTTGAGGGGCGCGGCGGCGTCGCCGGCAGGGGGAGGAATCCGTTCGATCAGCGCTTCGAACACGTCGTCGATGCCGATGCCCGACTTGCCGCTGACCATCAGCACGTCTTTACGCTGAATGCCGAGCACCGTGTGCATTTCCTCCAGCACTTCTTCGGTGCGAACGAGCGGCAGGTCGATCTTGTTGATGCAGGGAATGATGACCAGGTTGGCGTCGATGGCGGCATACGCGTTGGCGACGGTCTGCGCCTGCACGCCCTGGAACGCGTCAACCAGCAATAGCGCGCCTTCGCACGCGGCCAGGCTGCGTGAGACTTCGTAGTGAAAATCGACATGCCCGGGCGTATCGACGAGATTCAGCTCGTAGTCGTGCCCCTGGTATGTGTGGTGAATGGCCACGGCCCGCGCCTTGACGGTGATTCCGCGCTCGCGCTCGACGTCGAGGTCGTCCAGAATCTGCTCGCGAAACTCGCGCTGCGTGATCGTGCCGGTTTTGAGCAGAAGCTGATCGGCCAGCGTGCTCTTCCCGTGGTCGATGTGGGCCACGATCGAAAAGTTGCGGATGAACTTGGGATCCATAGTCAATAATCAATCAACCGCATGTTGCGGATTGCCGAACTTGAGGCGCGCACAGCCGGCGGCGCCGATGTAGCCGGCGGCGCCGCCGAGCTTGGCGAATTCGATCACTGTCTTGGCCGCCGGGATCGGAAATGCCCGCTTCTTGACCTCGCTACGGATTTCCTGAAGGAACCGGCGGCCCAGGGGCGTTTCCGTGCGGCCGAACGTCATCGCACCGCCGAACAGCACCATCTCGGGATCGATCGTGTGCATCAGCGTGGTCGTCCCCACTCCCATGTAGCGCGCCGTTTGCATCACGAGCTCGTCGCACAGCTCATCGCCGGCATCAGCAGCCTGACCGATCATCAGCGGCGTCAGCTTTTCGCCCTTCGCGAGCAGCGCCGAGACCGAAGATTTTCGTCCGGCGGCCAGCGCCTCTTCGCAGCGGGCGACGATGGCCCGCGCGCCGGCGTAGGCCTCGAGCGTTCCGTATTGCCCGGTGCCACACAGGCGACCATTCGTCATTTCGACGATGATATGGCCGCACTCGGCCCCGTGGGAATGAGCCCCTTCGATGATCATGTGATCGAGAATGATTCCGCAGCCGATGCCAGTTCCCAGGGTCCAGAACACCAGACTGCGGGCCTGCTTGGCGCCGCCAGCCCAGAATTCGCCGTAGGCCGCCGCGTTGGCGTCGTTCTGCAGCACGGTTGGCAACTGGAGCTTGGCCTTGAGCAGATCGCGAATCGGAAAATTGATCCAGCCCGGAAGATTCGGCGGATCGAGCAGGTAACCGCCGGGAATATCCATCGTGCCGGGGGTGGCCAGCCCGACGCCGCGCATTGCCCCACGCGAGAGACCGCTCTCCGCGATGGCCATGTCCGCGGCCCGCGCGATGTTCTCGAGCCCGATCTGGGGGCCGCGCGCCGCTTCGGTTGAAACGCTGACGTGCGAGAGCGATCGCCCGTCGTCGTCGACCACGCCCGCCTTGATATTCGTTCCGCCTACGTCGATTCCGACGAAGTACGGCGCCCGGCTCTGCGAAAGACTCATGGGCGCGAGTATAGTCGCCCGTCGCCTCGCACGTAAAGGTTCTAGTCCTGCTAGCTCTTTGCGCAGCCGACGCAACACGTACCGCCGGAAGCACCAGCGGACTTACGTCCGCCGCTCGCCCAGGTCAAATCCGAAATCTGATTTCTGTTTTGATTGGTATCGCCAATTATGCGACTTTCCCTCCGCCATCCATTCGATGGCTGTCGCCAGCCGGCGTTCGCGCGTCTCGGCCTTTTTGGCTGCGGTGATCCAGTTGACGTATTCGCGCTTGTGGCTCGGGCTGAAGGCTTCAAATGTGGCCAGGGCTTTTCTATTCTGCTTGAGCGCCGCGGCCAGATCGGCGGGGACAATCACTTCCTTCGGCCGCTTCGTTTTCTTGCGAGCCGGCAGCTTGATTCCCTGTTGATTGAGCGCGACCGCCTCGCAGATGTAAGCGACCAGAATTCGATCGGGGGGGAGTTCGTCGATGCTGGTGATTTTCGCGTGCCCCATCGACGCCTTGGCCATCATTGCCAGCAGGTTTTGTGGATCTTTCAGCAGCCTCGCCTTCCAGAAGCCGTACGCGGCGTGATTCTTGAACGCCGCCATGCTCCCCACGATTCCCTGATATTCGAAGTGCGGAAAGCCCCATTTCATCTTCTCTTCGATCTGCGGACACGCTTTGTGATACAGGGCGCGGATTTTCTTCAGGATCGGCCTGGCAAACTTCGCCGATTTCTCGATGTAAGCGTCGAACTCAGGAGAACGGTTTTTCATGGGATTTCAGTGACAAATGCATGAGATCAGATCGCAGCCATTCTGCCCGTTACCAGCCCATGAGTAAAGCACGCCGTTTCATCCTCCATCCTCGATCATCATTCGTCTTGGCAGGCGAATGCACCGGCGGCGGACCAACCTAAAGAGGTTGGTGCCCCAGCCGCCGCTCGCTGGCACGATGCCGGTTGACACGTCTCCCGACGCGAGGGAGACTAACGGTCACACGCCGATACCGTCCCGCCTCATCGAATCTCGCCTGGGAGCGCTCATGTTTCATCGTTTCCTGTTGTCGCTGGCAACCATTGCGTCGCTGGGATCCCTGATCGTAGCCGGTTTTGCACAAGATCAGGCGGCCAGTCCCAACGCCCTGGTCGGGCACACCGATCCCGTCTATGCGGTCGATTTTACGCCCGATGGGACGCAGATCGTCACGGGAAGCTTCGACAAGACCCTGAAACTGTGGGACGCGGCGACGAAGAAGCCGCTGCGAACATTCACCGGACACACCGGGCTCGTGCTGACGGTGGCCGTGTCCAAAGACGGCAGCCGGATCGCGTCGGGTTCGCTCGACAACACCGTCAAGCTCTGGGACGTGCCTGTCGCCGCGCCGAAAGCCAGCTACGAAGCGCACAAGCCCGCCGCCGGCGCTGTTGCGATCAAGCCCGATGGAACCATGTACGCCACGGGCGGCGCCGACAAGATTGTGAAGCTCTGGACGGCGGCCGACGGCAAGCCGGCACGCGACTTGGCCGGGCATGCAGCGCCTGTCTCCCGCCTCGATTTCCGCAAAGACAACAATCAGCTCGCGTCGGCAGACGATTCGGGAATCGTCCAGCTTTGGAACCCGGCTGATGGTGCAGCGCAGGGAGTTCTGGGCGCGCATCCGGGACCGATCACAGGCCTCGTCTACCATCCGAACAATGCGCTGATCCTGACCTCCGGGGCCGACGGGCTGGTCAAGGCATGGCCGGTCGCAATTCCCGTGGCGCGCCCGATCGCCGGGCACGGCGGTGCGATCACGGCAGTGCACGTCAGCCCCAACGGCCAGTTTGTTGTTTCCGCCAGCGCCGACAAAACGGCCCGGCTGTGGACTCTCGCCGACGGCAAACCCGTCCGCAACTTCGACGGGCACGGCGGCATCGTGACGTCGATCGCCTTCAGCCCAAACGGCGCACAGGTCGTCACCGGCTGCGACGACAAGATTGCCAGACTGTTCGACGCCAACAGCGGCGCACTGGTGAAGGCGTTCGCCGCGCTGCCTGCGGCGATCACAGCGGCAGCCGTCCATCCGAACGGAACGCAGGTGATCGTTGGAGACGCCGGGGGAGTACTGAAGGTGTTCAACGTCGCCGACGGCGCGGAAGTCCGGGCACTCGCGGGTCATGCCGGAAAGATCAGCGGGGCGATGTTTACCCCCAACCAGGCGCAGATCGTCACTGCGGGGGCCGACAAAACCCTGCGCGTCTGGAACGCGGCGGACGGCGCGCCAATCCGTTCGACTGACACCGGTGCGCCGGTCACCGCGCTCAGCGTTTCGATCGACAATGCTCTGGCTGCGGTTGGTGGAGAAGACAAGCTGATCCGGCTGTTTGCCCTTGCCGATGGTTCGGCCAAGGGGACGCTGGCGGGGCACACACAGCCGGCCTCGGCGGTCCACTTCGCCAACGACAATCTGAAACTCGTTTCGGCGGCGGCGGACCAGACGGTGCGAGTCTGGGACCTCAAGCTGAACCGGCAAATGCAGTACTTCGTCGACCACAAAGCCGCCGCGACGGCCGTGGCGTTCGCCCCTGACAACAAGACGATCGTCTCCGGCGGCGCAGACAACCAGCTCGTGGTCAATGCCGTGTCGCTGCAGCGGATGCACGTCGCCGACGAGAAGGGGGTCAATGCGCTGGCCCTGTCACAGAACGGCGCGCAGTACGCCACCGCCGACGCCGATGGCAGCGTCAAAACATGGGACATCAACTCGGGAAACCCGGTCCGCGCGTTTGCCGGCCTGGCGGCGCCGGCGCTGTCGGTCGCGTTCAATCCGAACAACCAGCAACTGGCTGGGGGCGGGGCCGATAAAACGCTGCTGCTGTGGAACCTGAATGACGGCAATGTGCAGCTCAAGTACGCGGTCGAATCAGAAGCCACGCGGCTGGCCTTCAGCCCGGACGGCAAAAAACTGATCGCCGCGTCGAACGACATGGCGATTCGCACGTTCAATCCCGTGGTCACGCCGCCGCAGCCGAATGTGTCGCCTCCTCCTCTTGCGGCCGTGCAGACCATGAAAGGCTCGACGGGAGCGATCTCCGGGCTGGCCTTTGCCCCCGACAACCGCACCGCGCTGTCGGTGGCCGCCGACGGTTTTCTGCGAGTCTGGCTGGTGGCGTCTCCCGACGTGGCGCTCAATCTGACGGGGCATCAGTCGCAGATCTATTCGCTGGCATTCAGTCCCGACGGCAATCGGCTGGCCTCCGCATCGAACGACAAGACGGTGAAGATCTGGGACCTTGTAATGGGTAAGGAGCAGCGCACGCTGGCCGCACAAGGGGGCCCGGTGTATTCGCTGGCCTTCAGCCCCGATGGAACGACGCTGGTGACGTCGGGGGGCGACAAGACGATCCGGCTGTTCGACGTGGCCAGCGGGAACGAAGTCCGCCAATTCGCCGGCGCCGAGGGGGCGGTCTATTCGGTCGCCTTCCATCCGCAGGGTCAGTTGATCGCCGCAGCGGGGGTCGACAAGAAGATCCGGCTGTGGAACGCGACTAATGCCCAGCTCGTCAACACGTTCGCCGGGCACACCGACGACATCTACCGCGTGCAGTTCAATCCCACGGGGACGCGAATGCTGTCGGTCGGCTATTCGGGAGTCGTCGATGTGTGGGACGTGAACAACCCGGCCAAGCCCCTGTTCAGCCAGAAATTGGCCCTGGTGATCTACTCGGCAGGTTACTTTCCCGACGGCCGCCGCGTGGCCGTCACGGCAAGCGACGGCAAGACACACATCATGGACCTGCCCGCCGAGGCGCTGTGAGGAGTCTACTGCTTGACGAACAAGATCGTCTGCGAGAAATGCTCCGAGTATGCCGAGCATCATATCGATTCCGAAGTCGACGGCATCCTGGTCTCGCTCCACCTTTGTGAAAAGCATTATTGGGAACTCCGGAAAGAGAAACTCTTTGGGCCCTTGAAGGCCAAAACCGCGGCTTTGAGGGCTGCGAGGATTGCAGCCTGTTCACGGCCTGATCTCTGGCGAGAGCTTGTGGAAGTCATTCACGCGGCGTCGCCACCGACAGTGATCGTCGTTACGGGAGGCGGATCGTCGGCGATCAGCGAGCTATTGAGCGTGCCCGGCGGATCGCGGACGCTCCTGGAAGCAGTTGTTCCCTATTCCGAACAGGCGCTCGTCGAATGGCTCGGAAAAGCGCCCGAGCACTTTTGCGTTGAAGAGACGGCGCTGGCAATGGCGATGGTGGCGTATCGACGGGGATGCGCGCTGGTCGCGGCGCGGAAAAAGGAACCCGGAGAGAAGGAAGAAGGGCAGCCAGCCGCGGAATCCAAAGATCCATTCACACTTCCTGATTCTCATCTCGACAAAGTCATCGGTGTCGCCTGCACGGCTTCGCTCGTCAGCGATCGCCCGAAAAAGGGCGGACACCGCTGCCATGTCGCGACTCAGACCGAATCGGCCACGGCTTCGTATTCTCTCGTCCTTGAAAAAGGGGTCCGAGACCGCCCCGGCGAGGAACGTCTGGTCGGAAAACTGGTCCTGCTCGCGATGGCGCGTGCCCTTCGGTTTGGGGATCTGCCTGCGCTCAGCCTGCGGCGGGGCGAAACTGTATTGGAGCATTTCGCGATCGCCGATCCGCTGCTCGTCGACCTGCTCGACGGCCGGCGCGCGGTGGTGTGGTCAGTTCCAAATGGAACAGAAGAGCGACAAGCGAAGGGCGAAGTGCGAAAGGGCGACGCGCAAATCTCTCTCTTCTCTCTTCGCCCTTCTCTCCTCGGTACACATCCTTTCGGTGTCCTGTGCGGATCATTCCATCCGCTGCACTACGGACACAAGCAACTGCGAGAGGTCGCCGAGCGGATCCTGAAGGGGCCGGTTTACTACGAGATGTCGATCCGCAACGTCGATAAGCCCCCACTCGATTTTCTGTCGATCGACCGGCGGCGGGCGCAGTTCACCGACGTGCCACTGGTCCTGACCGCTGCGCCGACGTTCGCCGAGAAGGCCGCGGCGCTGCCGGGAGTCGTGTTCGTGGTCGGCGTCGACACGGCCGAGCGCATCGTGCAACCCAGGTATTACGGCGGCAGTGAAGAGGCGACCCGCGCGGCACTGCAATCAATCCACGACGCTGGCTGCCGCTTTCTGGTCGCCGGGCGGAAAGTCGGAGAGACGTTTCAGACACTTTCTGACATCCCGGTCCCGCCGAAATTCGCCGCCTTGTTTGCCGACTTGTTCGCCGCAATCCGTCCCGAAGAATTCCGGGCCGACATCTCATCGACGCAACTGCGCCACGAGGCCGCAGGCGAAAACCTCGTTTAACCGCGGACGACCGGGTTTGTCAGCGTGCCGATGCCGGTGATGTCGATCGAGACGACATCGCCCGATTCGAGCGAGAACTCATTGGGCGGCACGATTCCAGTGCCCGTCAGCAGGACGACGCCGTCGGGGAAGCTATTGTCTTTGAACAGCCATTCGATCAGCTCTTCGAAGGTGCGTTTCATCTGGTCGAGGTTGGTCTTGCCGCGAAAGACTTCCACACCCTTGCGGTGGATCACCATTGTGATTTCGGTGGCGGCGCGGTTAAGCGGCTCTTCAGGGATCAGGATCGAAGGGCCCAGTCCGCAGCAGGCGTTATAAACTTTGGCCTGCGGGAGGTAGAGAGGGTTTTCCCCTTCGATGTCGCGGGCGCTCATGTCGTTGCCGACCGTCAGCCCCACCAGTTTCCCTCTGGGCGAAACCATGAGTGCGAGCTCGGGCTCGGGGACCGACCATTTCGTGTCGTGCCGGATCCGCACGAACTGGCCCGGGCCGGCGACACGGCGGGGCATGGCCTTGAAGAACAGCTCAGGGCGCGGGGCGGTGTACACCTTGTCGTAATGCGACGCCCCGCTCGCCGATTCTTCCATCCGGGCGACCTGGCTGCGCTTGTACGTCACACCCGCCGCCCAGACTTCCTGCTTGTCGATCGGCGCCAGCATCCGCACCTGCGGCGCGGCGATCAGCGTGGCGTTCGAGTCGAACAGCGAACTGACCAAGTCCACCGGGTTGTCGGAGTGCAACAGGTCGGTCAGACTCCGGCAGGCTTCCGACCAGGCAACGATGTAGACTCCGTTTTCGACCAGGACGGCGACGCGCTGTTCGCCTCCCGGCAACTCGACTTTGGCAACCAGCATGTCGGCGAATTTCCTGCAATCGCAATGGGTGAATGAATTGCCCGAAACATTCTACAGCATGTTCGGCAGGGCGGGGCTTCGCAATGCTGAAAGGGTGTTTTCCATGTCCGGCGGCAGCGGTGCGGTAAACTGTAGCGGTTTTCCCGTCGCGGGATGGCGGAATTCGAGGCGATACGCGTGCAGTGCCTGCCGGCGGATGAGGACGTCGGAATCTTCGGAGGCAGGTGCATCGATGCTCTTGCGGCGCAGGGCCCGCGCCTCGACGGCGCCGGCGAGGTATTGCCGCGTGAGCGCGGCCCGGCCTCCATACAGGCGGTCGGCCACGATTGGGTGGCCGAGGTGACGGGCGTGCACGCGCAACTGGTGCGTGCGTCCCGTTCTGGGCAGGAACCGCAGGTAGCTGAAATCGTAAAAACGCGCGATGACCTCGTAGCGGGTAACTGCCTCGCGCGCGTTGCCTCCCTCGTCGCAGACCATCATCGCCTCGCGGCGCTTGGGGTTGACCCGCAGATACGTCCGGATCAGATCGGCGTCGCGCTCAACGACACCCCACACGATGGCGCGGTACTCTTTCGTCACCTCGCGGCGTTCGAATTGCCGGCTGATGGCATGATGCACCTGGTTATCTTTGGCGACGACAATCAGTCCGCTCGTGTCGCGATCGAGCCGGTGCACGATGCCGGGCCGCAGCTTGCCGGCCACGTCTGAGAGCGAGTCGAAATGAAACTGCAGTGCCCCGGCCAGCGTGCCCCGGTAATTGGCCTTGCCCGGATGAGTGATCATCCCTGCCGCCTTGTTGATGACAACGAGCGACTCGTCTTCGTAGATGATCTCGAGCGGCAGGTCTTCAGGGGGCAGAGTCTGGTCGGCGGCCTCGGGCAGCCGGACCGACAGCACGTCGTTCACGCGCAACCGCCGGCTGGCTTTGACGGCAAGGCCGTTCACCAGCACGGCCTGCTGTCCGATCGCCTTCTGGAACAGGGCCCGGCTGTAGTTGGGATACAGGCGCGCCAGGTAATGATCGACGCGCCATCCGTGCGCCCGCGCCTCGACTGTGACCTCGATCGGCTGTGCCGAGAGGGGAGCATCGGAGTTTTCGACTGGCTGCATCGCAGATCGTTCACACCTTCGCCGACGAAAATTTTCGGTCCGCGAACGCCGCGGGTCGCACGACATCATCCTCTCCCAAATCATATCAGCGCGGGCGGCCAGATGCGAAAAGGCACGAGGAGCAAAAGTGGCAGGCACACTCCGTGTGCCGTCGCTCGTGATTACGGGTCGAACTGCCGTTATGCGCGAATACCGATTTTCTGATCTGCAAACGGCGTCGACTGAGGGTTGCACGCGTCGTGACAAAACGACGGCACACGGAGTGTGCCTGCGACGCTTGTCGAGATCGACCGCGACGGGCGCACTATTCGGGCTTCGTTTCGGGCTCGGAGGGAGGCTCGGGACGAGGTTCCTTTTCCACCTTCGCGTCAGGCTTGGCGGGCTTCGCGTCGCCTTTGGCGTCGGGCTCGTCAGCCTTTTTCTTTTCGCCCTCTTCCGTTTCCTCAGGGATTGTCAGTTTCTCGTCGTCCGAAGCCTTGGTTCCGTCCTTCGTCGTCGAGTCGAGAATGTCTTTAAGGTCATTCATCAGGTCTTCGTCGCTGCCCCGGTCGCGAGGCAGCTTATCGGGCATCTTCGGGCGGGGAAACTTCGAAAACCAGGTGTAGAATTCCTGGCCCCGGCCGCTCTTGAGGACTTCGATCCGCGCCTTCGCGTCGGCCGCAAACTCGGATTTCGGGAACTCTTTGACGAACGATTCATAGGCTTTCACGGCTTCGTCTTCGCTGCCGGCCGAGAGTGATTCGAGGGCCCGGCTCAGGCCGAACAGAGCGCGTTCCCGCAGCTCGGGCGGAGCGCCGCGATCGCCGACAACGTCCTGAAATGCGTCGCGGGCTTTTTCGAGATCGCTCGTACCGGCTTCCACATTGCGGAACATCGCCTGCACTCCCTGGCCCAGACGCGCTTCGCCCTCGTGGACTCGTGCCCACAGGCCGGGGACCGTTCCTTTATGGTCGACCCAGACGCTGTTGAACATTTCCGGCGTGCCGGAACCGATCGCGTACGACAGTTCGCTCCAGGCCGCGGTGCGGCTGCTGCTCTGCGAGCGCCACCAATAGATCCCGCCCGCCAGCACCAGCGCTGCTGCGCAGACCACGACCATCAGGCGATTGCCGTGCTGATCGACGTAAACGGCGGCCCTTTCGGCGAATTTGCCGAGTTCGTTGGTCTGTAATTCGTGACGATGTTCGCTTTTCATGACTGTTGATCCGGCAAAACGGGCTGTCCGGCGCGAGTATAGGAGGCCGCTGAACAAGGGTCAATAGGCGGTCGTTGGAGGCAGTTTTCCATCATGCGCTGCGGTGTCCCGGCCGCCGAAAATGCGGCCGGGGCACTACTCATTTGACCGACAGCAGGTAGGCAATGAGGTCGGCCAGGGCCTGCTGATCGAGCTGTTTCTCGAGCCCTTCGGGCATGATCGACTGCCCTGTGCTGCGAAGTTCTTCGATGTCGCCTCGCAGCACTGTGTCGGTTGCGTTCTCCTGCCGCTTCAGTGTGACGCTGGTTGCCGTCTCGGCGGCGATCAACCCCGTGATCGACCGGCCCTGCGTCGTGACCAGGATGTAATTGACGTACTGCGGATTGACTTCACGGTTGGGGTCGAGAGGGACCGATTTCAGTGCCGACGTTTTCGACGCGGTGGCAGACCGAGCAGACTTTCTGAAAGTGGGTCTTGCCGCGGGCCGCATCGCCGGCCAGCGACAGGGCAGGCTTGTACGCTTCGAGTACTTCCTGCCGCCCGCCGATCTTCAGCTTCTGCAGGATCCCCGCCGCTTTTTCTCGGACTGCGGGGTTGGAATGGGAATCGAGCAATCGCACGCGCGCCGGTTCGAGATCGAACACCGGGATGTCCCCCTTGTCGACCGCTTCCAGGAACTTCCGCAGCCATTCGCCGCGCGAAAACACTGCCTCGGTCACCGTCGTGCGCAGCTTCGGACCAAACGTCGGCCAGCCCTCGGTCAGGATGTCGCCGATTTCCGGGTCGGAGTATCGGCCTAGAACCGCGAGTGCCGCGAGTTGCACGTCCTGAGGCTGGCGCGTCGCCAAAAGGCCGGGAAGCAGATCGCGGTTCTCGGCGAACGGGGCCAGGCCCAGCGTGCGGACGGCTTCGGCCCGCTCGGCGGATTTTCGCGATTCGTCGGCAGCCGACTTGCGCGAGCTGGCAAGTAATTCTGCCAGCAGCTCGCCTGATTTTCCCGATTTGGCGGCGACCTGGGCGCGAAGCGGAGATCCGCTGCGCGCCAGTCCCTCGGTGAGCGCCACGACCATCGCCGTCGCCAGCGCCTTGCGATCGGCTGAGATCTTTTCGACTGCCCCCAGCGTTTCCAGTACGTCGCTCTGATGCGCCTGCAAGCCGATCTGCCCGGCCAGTTCGACGAGCACCGTTCGCGCCGCGCTCGATGCGCCGAACGGACCGTCGGCGGCCAGCGCGACAAGCACGTCGGCAGCTCCCTCGGCGAGCGAGCTCAAAGCGGCCAGACGCACCCAGCGATCCCCGCCATCGCGCTTCAGGATCTTCACCAGCGTTGCTGTCCGCAGGGCCGCGGGGGCATTGCCCGCGGTGAATGCCAACTGGTAGCGCACGCGCAGATCAGGATCGTCGGCGAGCGCGGCATAGCGCTGCCGGATTTCGGCCGATTCGCCGGCCACCGCCTCGGAAAGCCGCACCGCGTGCTCGCGCACGCGAGGATGTTCGTCGGCCAGGCGCGGCAGGATGACTTGTGGCGTGAGCGCCTCGAAACTGGCCAGAGCGTAGAGCGCGTGCATCCTTCCTTCGGGCAGCGGCGACGTCGCGGCGAGCTTCACGAGTGGTTCGACGGCCGATCGGTCGCCGCGTTGAAACAGCAGCCGCGCCGCCGTGTCGCGATGCCAGCCGTTGCGATGGGCCAGCGCAGCGACGAGCTCGGCCGTCGTGGCCTTGCCCAACTGTGGAATCTTCTTCTGCCGGAATCCATCGTGCACGACGCGGTAAATCCGTCCGCGATCGCGGCCGCTGGTGAGGTCGAGGTGCTGCTTGATCACCGGCGGCAGGCTCGCAGGGTGCTCGATGACTTCCCGATATACATCGATGATGTACAGGTTGCCGTCGGGCGCGTTGGCAAACTGGGCCGGTCGGAACCAGATGTCTGTCGAGGCCACGAACTCTTTCTTTTCGTCGGCGCGGCGGGCGATCAGGCCGACGCCGTCGGGTTCGAGTGTTTTGCGGTGGACGATATTGCTTCCGACGTCGCCCACGAACGCCTGCCCGCGATACTCCTGCGGCCAGGCGTCGCCGCGGTAGATGGTCACCCCCGTGGCACCCGTAAAGTAACCCGCCGCGCGGCCTCCCCCTTCGACTGGTCCGGGGACTTTCCCCGAGACCCGCAACCGTGTGCGGACGATCCGCCATGGTTCGACGGGGCTGATGCGGAACACCTCGGCCTGGGGCCCGTCGGCCGCAATGCTCGTTCGCGAACCGGGGGCCGCCAGGTGCGGATTGCGCGCCAGGTAACGGTCTTCGTACATCACAAGCTGAATGTGATCGCTGTTCGACGACAGGAACCTGCGCCCCCAGTCGTCGAAGCTCATGCCGTGCTGGGCGCCGCCGCTGGTGGGCTGGATCTCCAGCGTGCGCGGGTCGAACGCAAAATCGCGTCCCGAGAGTACGATTGGTTTGGAATCGGGCTTGTCTCCGGGACGCACCTGCGCTCCGGACGTGCTGGTCGCGCCGTGAATCCGGTTGTCGAGTCCCCAGTGGAAGCTGTTAAAGAGGCCCTGCACGTTGCTGCGGCCGAAGCCGGTGAAGACCGTGCGGCGGACGTCGGCCTTGCCGTCGCCGTCGGTATCTTTCAGATAGTAGATGTCGGGCGCCGCCCCCACGAAGACCCCGCCGTCGTAGCAGCACAGGGCCGTGGGCCACGACAGCTTGTCTGCCAGCAGGGTGCTTTTGTCGAAGCGGCCATCGCCGTCGACGTCTTCCAGCACGCGTACCGCACCCAGAAACTCCTTATCCTGCTCGGAATAATCGACCATCTCGCACACGAACATCCTGCCGTTTTCGTCGAAGTCGATCGCCACCGGGGAGTGCACAAGCGGCTCGGCGGCCGTCTGCTCCATGCGAAAACCGGTTAGCGTCTGAAACGTCGCCAGCGCGGCGGCCGGTTCGTGCGGCGGAATGCGCGGCAGTTCGTCGGCGAAATCCATCACTTCGGGCGATTTGTGCTTGAGCGATTTGTCGATGAAGGCGTAGGCCGCCTTCCGCATTTCGTCCGGGAAGTCGTGCTCGCAATCGGGGTAGAGCACCTGCAAGTTGTCCCCGGCTCCAAATACTTTGAACACTTCGCGGGCAACTGGTTCCGCCTTGCGGACTCCGGCGATGTCGAAATTCGAATCTCGCTCGGGCGAAACCGAGAAGAACGCCCGCGGAGCCAGCGCCGCCACGACCTCGTAGAAATCGAACGGCACTTTGCCCGGATCGAGTTCATACACGTCTTTCAAGCGCGGCATGTAGCGGTCGCTCGTCCAGCCGGCGATCTTGCCGGCGTAATAGTCGTGGAACGGCGTCCATCCGCACGATGACACAATCACCTGCAGCCGTTCATCGAACACGCCCACGAACATGGCGTTATGCCCGCCCAGCGAATGGCCGATCGCGCCGATCCGTCGCGGGTCAACTTCGGGGCGCGCCTGCAGCAGGTCGACGCCCCGCATGTGGTTAAGGATACCCTTCATCGAGCCCGAGACGTACTTGCCCGATTTGAAGTCGTACTGGTAATCGCCAAACGAGGGATAATCGGGCGCCAGGACGACGTAGCCGCGTTGAGCCAGCTCCTTGCCGTATCCGCGGTTGGCACGGGGACCGGCGCCGTCGACGATCCCCTTGCCCAGCGGGCCTGTGGGGTGCAGCGCGAGCATGGCGGGTCGACGCTCATCGCCGGGACGATCGGCAGGCAGGTACAGATACGCGGGGACGCGGTCCCCCTCTTCGGGGACGTATGACAAGGTCAATCGGGTGTAGCCTTCTCCCTTGAGCGTTTTCGATTCGTCGACACGCACATCGAGCGGCGGGAGCTTCGAGCGGTCGGGCAGTTTGCCCATCGCCTGCTCCATTCCCGCCAGGACGTGCGCCCGCCGTTTGAGCCAGTCGGACGGCGCCTGCACCGGGTGTTCGCGATTGTCATCGTCGCGGTAGACCATGACCCGCGAATGATCGGCATAGTGCGGCCCCGCGGCATTGTCGGCAGCCGCGATCAGCGCCCCCGCCGCAAACACCAATACCCCCGCAACAATCATGGCAGCCCGTCGATGCATAGTTCCAATCCCCTTACGCGAAGCCAATTCAATTTCTTTTCGCGTCTTTCGTCGTTTTCGTGGTTCACCTACACGATATTCGCGACCCCCAGCAGCTCCATCAGCGGACCGAGGTCGCGGTAATCGGGGACGATCACGTCGGCGCCGGCCTGGATCAGCCGGTTGCGCTTCCAGTCGTTGATTCCCGTGCGGTTCTTTTCGTCGCTGGCCACACCCACGGCGATCCCGCCGGCCCGTTTGACTTCTTCGATCTCGACGAACCCGTCGCCGAATCCGACCAGCTCGCCGGGTTGCAGATTCAACTCTGAGACGAGCTTTTCAATCACCATTTTCTTCGAGAAGTTTTTGTAGTCGTCGATCGCTCCGTAGATGTGCGGGCCGAAAAATCCTTCCAGTCCCAGTGCGCGGACTTCGTTCTGCACGTAAACCTTGTCGGTGCCACTGGCCAGGTACAGGTTCAAGCGCGCAGCCGTCAGCCGTTCGAGCAGCGGGCGCGAGCCGGGAACGGTAAGCAGTTCGGGATTGGTCGTCTTTCCATCGAGAGCCGCCACGCGCCCTTCGATGCGCTGCCAGAGCAGGTCGTGGTACTCGCGTTTGTATTTGAGCGGATCGAGGGGTGTGCCGCCTCGCTGCCGCACTTCGTCCGCGAGCTGAATCATCTGGTAAATCGTCTGCTTGCCGTTCTGGCGCATGACGAACTCTTCCACGCGCCCGGCCAGAACCTGGCGCGATTCGGTGGTCGGCGTGCGTGCCAGGTGTTCGACCATCATCGGGATCATGATCTCGGGCCAGCCCTCGCGAATCAGCGAAAGCGTGCCGTCGAAATCGAAGAGTCCCACGCGGATTCGGCCGCGCGGAAATTCGGAGCGGATGACTTCGATACGTGTATTCGGAATGAACATCAGTGGGTGTCTGGTCAATCTTCCACGACGAGAACGTTGACGTTTCCGGGGCCGTGGACGCCGGTCGTCAGTTTCAATTCGATGTCGCCCGTCTTGCTGGGGCCGGTCACGAGAGCGAAATTCGAAGGCAGGTCGTGCTTTCGTTCTTCAAGCCGCTCAAACAGGTCGAACAGGTCGGGGACGATCTGCGATGGTTCCAGGATCGCCAGGTACGTCGGCGGCAGAAGGCTCACGACCCGGCCCTGCCCGGGCAGCGAACAGAGGGCCAGCGTGCCCGTCTCGGCGACGGCCCAGTCGACGCTGGTGATGCCGAGGTCGGCGGCAAACGCAGTCGGCCAGCGCTCTTCCGCGGACTGCCGTTCCAGCTCGTCCCAGGCCGCAATCTTGATATTCCGTTCAGCGAGCAACGAGTCGATTCGCAGCCGCGCGAGCAGTGGATGTGACCAGCGGAGGACGCTGGCCGGCCGCACCGCATCGAGAAACGCCGCGAGGTAACTCCGCACGCCGGCCGCCCCGCGCACCCGTTCCGCCTGTCCGCCGACGGCGATCCACTCGGCCAGGAACGTCGCGACGGGATCGTCTCCCCCGCCGACGTACGATTGGGACTGGGTGGCCTGTGGATTGAGGGCCACGCGATGCGCGCGGCCGCGGGCGGCGGCTTCGCGAATGCCCGCGAGAAATGCGGTCCGGTCGGCAGCAGGCGTCATCGCAGAATCTTTGCAAATTCGCCGAACAGGTAATGGCTGTCGTGCGGACCGGCGGAGGCTTCGGGATGATACTGCACGGAAAACGCCGGGCAGTCCTTGAGCCGGATGCCTTCCACCGTGCGGTCGTTCAAATTGATGTGTGTGACTTCGACGTTTTTGGGGAGCGTCTCGGCCCGCAGGGCGAAGCCGTGGTTCTGAGTGGTGATCTCGACGCGGCCCGTGTCGTGATTCAGCACCGGCTGGTTGGCGCCGCGATGGCCGAACTTCAGCTTGTAAATCTCTCCGCCGGCGGCCAGGCCCAGAAGCTGCTGCCCGAGACAGATCCCGAAAATCGGCTTTTTTCCCAACAGGTTGCGGATCGTGGTGATCGCATAGTCGAGCGGCCGCGGATCCCCCGGTCCGTTCGACAGGAACACGCCGTCGGGCTGATACGACAGAACCTGCTCGGCGGTCGCCGTCCCCGGAACGACCGTCACCCGGCAACCGAGCTCGCGCAAGTGGCGCGGAATGTTCCATTTCATGCCGTAGTCGATCGCAACGACGTGGGGCTGGAGTCCATTGATGCGCGGCACTTCGGCACTCTGCTCAGAGTTCGTCGCAGGCGAGCGGGCCCATTCCGACAGGCCCTCATCCCAGGCGTAGGCCTTCGCGGGGATGACTTCGCGGACGAGGTCGCGCCCGACGAGGCCGGGGCTCGACCGGGCCTTGGCGACCAGCGAATCGTCATCAAGATCGAGCGACGACAGAATCCCCTTCATCGCGCCCTCGGTGCGGATGTGCTTGACCAGCGTGCGGGTGTCGATCCCTTCCAGCCCGATGACGCCTGCCTGAACCAGATAATCCGAAACGCTCTGCATCGAGCGGAAATTGCTGGGGCGATCGCACAGTTCGCGGACGATGAACCCCCGCAGGAAGATCTTCCGGCTCTCGGCGTCGGCCGGGTTGACGCCATAGTTACCGATCTGGGGGTACGTCATCGTGACGATCTGGCCGCAGTACGAGGGATCGGTGAGGATCTCCTGGTAGCCGGTCATGCTGGTATTGAACACGACCTCGCCATCGACCTCGCCATCGGCACCAAAAGCGAAACCTGAAAAGACTTTGCCATCTTCGAGGGCCAGCTTGGCGCGACGGACCATGAACCTTGCACCGTGGTTGCAACGAGGAGGGGGGAAAGACGCGGCGGGCACGACACCGTTGTCATTCACGAGTGTAGTGGCCGGCCCGCGAAATGGAAAGCAACCCCGGGGGTGCCGTGTGCGTCGTTGTCGTCGACGCCCGGAAACAATCCGAATCGGCATGCGCCACGTCGCGGCTCAAACTTTCAAACTTGTCGGAACCGCGGCTCAAACTTGTTGGAACACCTCTCCAAACTTGTCGCAACGTTTCGCGACGCGCAAGTTTGGAAATTCCCGCGATTTCATCCCAAACTTGCGCGCCTTCGTCAAACTTGCGCGCCTGTTCGCACTCCATTCCCAAGTCCTGTTACGTATGCCGCGCATGATTCTGCGTTCGCCAGCTTGTTCCGCCCCCCACTCCGACATGCATACTCCGAGTTGGCATTATTCGGCCGATCCTCGAGTCAGGTCAATGGGCCAATTCTCTATTTTTTCAACATCAAGTGGGTATGCGTTTGGAACTCGCAGTATCTGACGCGTGGCGATCAAATTTCCCGGATTGCTTCGCCGTCGAGCTGGCTGCTCTAACACAGGGCGGCTTGTCCGTCCTGCGGCAGACCCCCTTTTCTCATTCCTCGACGTTGCCGATAAACGTCTTGTCGTACACGGCGGTTGACGTCGACGGGGTTGGAGAGTGCTCGCCGGAGGCGGCCCGTTCCAACTCACGCTCATGCCGGCCCCACCAGGCGTCGGATTCTTCGATCGACCAGCCGGTCGCCGCAACGCTGCGCGCCAGCAGCAGCGACAGGTCGCGCGCCGTCTGCGGACGTTTAGCGCGGGTCTTTTCGAGACACGCCAGCAGAGCGCTTTCCAGCTCGGGAGAAACGGGCCTGCCCAGCCGCTGTGAAGGCGGATCGGGGAGTCGCGTAATGTGCTGCTGGCACAGGTCGACGATGCTCGCCGCGTCGAAGACAGGGCGCCCCGTGAGCAGGAAATAACCTACCGCGCCCACCGCGTACAGATCGCTGCGGGCGTCGACCGCCTGCGGCGTCTGGATGGCTTCCGGTGACATATAAAGTGGCGTTCCCGTAAGCCCGCCTGACGCGGTCAGCCCCGCCTGCTTGGCTTCGTCAATTGCCTTGACGAGGCCGAAATCGAGCACCTTGACGACGTCGGGTTCGGCTCCGCGCCGGTTGAGCATGATGTTGGCCGGCTTGATGTCGCGGTGGACAAGCCCCAGCGAGTGGGCTTCGTACAGCGACCCGCAGATCTGCTGCAGAATGTGGATCACTCGCGATTCGGACTGCGGCCCATACTTGTCGACAAGCGCCTGCAGGTCGATTCCGTCGAGAAATTCCATGGCGTAGTAGAAGACGCCCTCGTCGGTGCGCCCGTAGTCGTAAATCGCCACTGTGTTGGGGTGGTTGAGCTGGCACGTGATCTGCACCTCCCGCTCGAACCGCTCAATCGACCCCTCATTGACTTTGTCGACGCTCAGCAATTTGATGGCGGTCGGTCGGCGCAAAATCGCGTGGAATCCCTTATAGACCGTCCCCATGCCCCCCGCGCCGAGTTTCTTTTCCAGCCGGTACTGGCCGAGTTTTTTCGATTCAATTGCCGCCTTCTGCGCTTCACGCTGCATCCGGGCCACGACAACGGAAAACACGAAGATGGCGACCGAGCAGAGGGCCAGCAGCGCGAACAGGCTCCAGAACGTCCATCGCAGGATCATCAGTGGACGATACGCTTCGGCCAGGTCGATCTCGGCGGCCACGCCGATCTGATACTTCGGAAGCCACGTCCAGGCTCCCGCCGACGGAACGCCCCGGTAGTCGCGATATCAGTCGACGTCATATCCGGAATTTCCGGCCGTCGCGTCGATGACCAGTCGCGTCAGAGGCAATTCTTCACGATGGACCTTCGGCCGGTGCCCCGCCGTCATGTTGCCGCCCGGATCGCGCAAGTGCAGGTTCAGGATCGACCGAGACGTCTTCTGATCGGGGATGAGGCCCAGCAGCATTATTTCGTTGTCAAAGCGACTGTTCGAAATCAGCAGTCCGGACTTGTCGAAGGCATAGGTTTCGCCCGAGGCGCCAAGCCGCCCAAGTTGCAGAATGCGGGTGAATTCTCGTTCGGGCCTGATCCGCAGAGCCAGCGCGCCCACCACCTGAAAGCTGGCGTCGCGCACCGGGGCGCAGACGAACATCGTGGGGACGCCGATTCGCATCTCACCGAATTCGTCCTTTTGCAGCGTCACGCTGCGAAACGGCGGCGAAACGACCGTCTCTCCGGCCACGGCACGCGACAGAAAACGCTCGTATTCGGGGATTTCGTGGCGGCCAATCAGTTCTTCGTTCGTCGCCGAAAGAATGTGCCGGTTCTTGTCGACAACGAGATACCCCGCGTAATCGTGCGAAGAAAGTTCCGGCGCGAGTACTTTCTGCAATTGCCGGTGCACCGCCGATTCCTTGAGCGGCGCTGTTGGCTGGCTCGTGGGATCGACTTCCTCGAGCAGCTTGTAAATGCTCTCGCGGACTCTCTGGTCGTTGGCCTGCGACTCGGCGATCGTCGACTGTGTCTTGAACCAGGTTTCCAGCATCGCCGTCTCGACGTCGAGCAGAGTCTGCAGGTGCTGCCGCAGGCTCTCTTTCATCGTGGCTTCGATGGACCGCCTGAGGAAGAATCCGCCAATCGCCAGCAGCACCACGGCCAGGATCGGGAAGACCCACAACCGCTGCTTCAGAAACACGCCGGTGCGCGTCAGCGACCGTGACATGTGCTGCGACAGAAACGTCACATGCGGCGCCTGTGGATTTGCGCCGGATCGCGAGCGGCGAAACCAGCTTAAGAGAGGAAAACGGGCCATATCATTCATCGTCACCGACGGCGACCGTCCGAGGCAAGCCTTTTCCGGTACGGAACGATACGGATTTCTTGCGCAGAATGGATATCGGGTCGATCGCGCGGAGATGTGGCGTTTTGGAAACGTGCCGACCCGGTCGATCCGGCACCGGAACGCGTTACCGGAAAAGCCTTAATTTGCAGGTGCAGTGCGCCGGCTGCTGAGGAGCAGCCGGCGCACTTTTGCGTGCAGACAGGGCGGCGACGCGATAATTCCCGATCGACAGGCCACTACGCGGCGACGGCCGCGCGGAGGACTTCCCGGATTTCGCCTTCCACGACCTCTCGAGACAAGTCGCGGATGATTTGCGGATTCTCGATGACGTCCACCTTGTCGAGCTCCATGTTCCCCAGGCTTTGCGGAATGCCGTAAAACCAGCCTTCGTACTCCACGATGTTGTAGCCTTCGAGCGATCCCACGAGTTGCGGAACGGCGGGCGCTTCGACGATCGGCAGGGCGCCGGACGCGCCCGTTGCCTGTGAATTCTCCGCAGCTTCACAATCCATTCGACGGCGCCGTTCACCGGTGATTTTTTCGACGAGCGACATGGTTTCTGCGAATGTTTTTCCCGTGACGACGCCCGGGAAAGCGGCGATATTGTCTTCGCCCCAGCGAACGTCGAGCGGGTACAGAAGTCCGCTTGACGCGACCACTGCGCCCGGCGTCGAAGCCTGCCCGGGAGAGAACATCTGGCGCCCTGCGTTCAGAATTCGCCTGACGACCCGTTTGAGCTGCTTGACTGAATCCTGCACCAGATTTCGTTTCCTCGAAAGGCCGATTTTTTCGGCCTCCTGCCTGCGGAAGTCGTCGGGGTTGACCGGCGAGACCTGCGGCAAGCCGTATACCAGCCCATCGTACTGCACGATGTTGTAATCCCCGATGCTGTCGATCAACTCGGGGGTGGCGGTCTTCGTGCGCGCGGAGTGCAATCGGTACCTGGCTCGCAGGTCGATGCAGCCCAGCCGCTTCATCTGGCTCTGCCGCTGCCCGGTCCCGAACGCTTCTTCGAACTGGGCTGGCTCGATGCCGTACATTTCGCCGTTGAGCTCGGTCACGTACAGGTACGAACGGAAGTAATGCACCTTGTCTTCGGGAAGCGAGCTTCCCGCGCGGAATACGTAGGCCGCCGTGCGCGCGTCGGGATTGAATTCCATCGTCGATTCGCCGGAACTTTCGCCGGAATTCGCATTGGCCGTCGCATCGGACTTGGGATCTGCGGCCTGGCCCGGCTTCATTCCGCCGACTCCCTCGCTGAGCTTGCGCGTGGCAGGCGCCTCGTCCGTCGCCGTGCCGGAATCAGGCGCCTCTTCGGCCGGACCGCTGCGGGCCTTGTCGCGGTTCTTGTGGACGTCTTCGATAACCCGCGCCGCCCACGATCCGACGTCGAAGTTTCGCCGGTGCAGTTCCAGCACGATCCGCTCAAACCGCGCCTTGCGGACGTGTTCGTCGATGTAGGGCTCGGTGCTGTACCACGAGTTGGCCGGCAGCGCCCGCGGAAACTCGTGATAGAGCTCTTCCTTCGGCCGGCGGAAGTGGATGTTATGCTCTTCCGGCTGGAGCCAGTAAACGCCGCCGGTGACGAGGATCAGAGGATTGATGTTGGCCAGCCGACCGATGTACTTCTTGTTCGCCAGGATCAGCTCGATGCCTTCGTCGATGTCCTGCTCGGTCTCGCCCGGAACGCCAATGACCCAGTTCACCTCGGTATAAATGCCGGCTTCCCAGCAATCTTTGAGGTTCTGCGATACCGTTTCGGTCGTGTAGCCCTTCTTCTGCAGCCTGAGCGTGTTCTCTGAGAAGGCGTCGACGCCGAACCGCAAGGCGACGAAACCCGCCTTGCGCAGCTTCTGGAAGAAGGCCTGGTCGCTCTTCTTGTGAATCCGCAACTGGCCGGTCAGCTTGACCCTCAATCCGCGGCGGATAATTTCGTCGCAGATCTCGAGCACGATTTCGGGCTTCCCGTTCAGGTCGCTCTCATTGAACATGAACAGCCGGCACCCGCGGTCGACGAGCCATTCCAACTCGTCGACGAACGCCTTGGGAGAGCGGATCCGCCAGTAGAACCGTTCGGCGCAGAATGTGCATCGCGACCAGCGGCAGCCGCGGCTGGCGATGACCGGCGTCAACTGGTAGCCGTTGTAGTTCCGATAGACGTCGAGGTCGTACCACTCGTAGTGCGGATGTTCGAGCAGGTCCAGATTGTGGACCATCGGCGCGGGAACGTACGGCACGGCGGGGTCGTCGAATTTCGAGAGGACGCCGGGAACGTTGCCCGGCCGCTCGCCGCGGGCCAGCCGCTCGACCAGTGGGCCCACCGTCAGGTCCGATTCGCCGACACACATGTAGTCGGCCAGGGGAAACCCGCGCAGGCCGATGTCGGGGCTGTAGCAGGCGAACCCGCCGACCAGCACCATGATCTCGGGCGCCGCTTCTTTGACGCGCTTCACCACCTCTTTTGAAAAGCGCTCGTTGCAGCCGTGAATCGACAGCCCCAGCACTTTGGGGCGGGCCACGAGCAGCTTGGCGACGATCTCGCGGACTTCCGCTTCGAAGAAGTCAATCGTGATGTCTGCCGTCCAGACGTCGTAGTGTTCGGCCTGCCAGGGATCGGTCGGCAGCTCCTTGCCGTTCGGCAGGTACATTTTGCCCCCTTCATCGAAGAGGCGCCGAATGTGAAAGCGATGATAGATAATGATGTCGATATCCAGCGTCTGGTGCCGCACCTCGACGTGCTTGAGCGCGTTATCCACGTATCCCAGGCCATTGGGCATCAATCCCAGGTTGCGAGCCGGGCAGTCGATCAACAGCATGTCGAGCCCAGGGATAAATTCGATTTCCGGAATGTCGATGGGATAGATCGTGTCGCGCGCCCAGGGAGACCAGGCCCGCGCGGGCAACTGGTCGAGCCCCAGTTGCTGCAATACGTCGGGCTCGATGAACTTGAGCCCGTCAGGCAGCCATTTTCTCATCCGCATCCGCGGAAAGGTCAGCGTCTCGCACAGAAAGACAGTCGTGACGCCTGCGGGAATGCGATCGGGCGTGACGACCGCCAGGCCCGCGAAGTCGGCCCAGCCGGCGTCCGATTCTTTCTCGGCGATCACGCACGAGATTGCATTCCGCAGCGAGGGCACCTGATTCAGAAAGTACTCCAGGAACTCGCCCCGGCCGTCGATGCAAACCGCCAGGCCCGACTCGCGTGTCAGGTGCTTTGCCAGGAGATTCAAGCACCGCACGTCGTCCTCACCGCTGTCGCGGGCAAAGCACTGGTGGGGACTGAAGATGATCCGGCAGCCATCCACCTGCGCCGCGCGGTCTTTGTGCTGAACAGTCAACGAGACCTGAGCCAATTCCATGATTCACTTCCTTGTGCCGAGGGAACTGATTCCCACTGAATTTGGTCGTCCGCCGCGGGCGCGATTCCACTGTCCGTTTGTGAAGCCGGGGCAACCGCGGCACGCTTGCCCGAACCTCCGGCGATCTATGCGAGCTGTTGGGTCCGGGTGCCGGCCGGCTCTGCTGCGGAGCGGTGCTGCGCAACGGCCCGAAGAATTGCAGCCGCATCCCACTCGACGACGGCGTCAGCCAGACCTCGAACTTCTTCCGTCACGCTATCCAATCCCCAGCCGGGCAGCACCAGAATCGGCTTGCCGCGCTGCCGCGACACCTTGATTTCGAAATCCAGCCACTTGCGCGTCCCGGCCTCGTCCAGCACGCTGGCCAGCAGGATGACGGCATGGACCGGAATAATCTGCGATTCGAGATTGGCGCGGACAATCTGGCCCCCCTTTTCGGTCCGCGGGTCGAGCGCCGGGTCGTACCACGGAAGACTGAAGTTGCGCCAGTGGCTCAGCCCATGCGCGTTCAGCAGATCAACCGCACGCTTCCAGTCGGCGTGATACCGCCACGCGTGCGTAATGAACAGATCGACGGTCTTCCCGTGAACCATAACGCCCCCTTCCCTGGAACGGTTCATCTGAAAAGCGGCCGGCAGAATCCCCCCCCGGCGCGCCGGCGGTCCCGCATTCGCTGCGGAACGAGGCGGCATTCTTTCGGCACTTAAAAAATGTGTCAAGACCAGATTGCCTCTGGGAGCGTCCCGGCGCGTCATGATCGTGCCCCGGCCGCCCTCATCCAGCGTCGCGCGGGCCACGCCGTTCCATAGGTCGATCCTATGGAAATCATAGAAACATAATATTTCACTTATTCGAATTCCGCGGGAATACCAGCAGGCGTATGGTTCATTCACCAGGGAGACTCGCCATGCGCTTCATGCCGGTGTTGCTGGGAATCATCATCGCCGTCGCCTCTGATCAGCGGGCCTGCCCGCAATGAGATCATTGCCCGCGAGCACAAGCGCGGGCTGTGGCGCGGCAAATTCGTGAACCCCGAAGACTGGCGCGCCGGGGTGCGCCTGCCGGAGGAACCCTGAAGCGCCTGAAAGTGCTCCAACTGCACAGCCGCGTCACGGACGATGCGTGCACTCGTGCATCCGCGGCCATCCTCGGTCTTCTCGTTTTTTGGGTTCGACAACGTCTGCATGAGACGTGGGTTTCGAAATGGTCTGGCGCACCCGCGCTCACTGTAGTCAGTGCTGCCTGTCGCTCAATTCGCGGCAAATCCTTGCCGCGCACTGCGAAATGCGAAAAGATGAGTCGCAGGCTGACACGTCATATCCAGTCCAAAATCCGAACTTCAAAATCCAATTTCATGGAAACCACGTCGATCAGCCTGCTCGACCAGCTCCGCGCGGGCGGCAACGACGAGGCTTGGCGGACGTTCGATTCGCTGTACCGCACGTGGCTCCGCGGATGGCTGACGCAGCGCCTGATGCAGTCGGCCGATGTCGAAGACGTGCTGCAGAATGTGATGACTGTGCTCCTGCGGGAGCTGCCGGAATTCCGTCACAACGGGCGGTCGGGGGCCTTCCGGGCCTGGCTGCGGGGGATCGTCGTCAACCGGATTCGCGAATTCGCCCGCCAGTCGCACGGCGGCGGCCTGGCGGGGGACGACGGCGAGCGCGTGCTGGGCGAGCTGGCCGATGAGCAGAGCCTCTTGAGTCAGCAGTGGGATCGCGAGCACAACGAGCACCTGGTTTCGCAATTACTCGGCTTGGCGGAACGGGATTTCGGAGCGACGACGGTGCAGGCCTTCCGCGCGACGGTGCTGGAGGGCAAAACCGCCGCGGAAACGGCCGCGGCTCTGGGGATCTCCGAAGCCTCCGTGTGGGCGGCGAAGTCGCGGGTGCTCAGCCGGCTGCGGCGGGAAGAAAATCTGCTGAAGTAACCAATTTTCGCGTCAGGCTGCAGGCACCTCGGCGCCTTGTGTTATCGGGGACATTCTCATGTCAGACCAGATTCCTGATCATCCTGGCGCGGAAAGCCTGCGGGCCTTCGGCGCGGGGAAACTGGAAGACGACCAGACAATTTCCAATCTGGCCGCCCACCTGGAGACATGCCACGACTGCCGCGTGCAGTTGCAGGACTTTCCGATCGACGAGTTCGAAAACCTGATCCGGTCGACAGGCGCCGGCCAATCCGATGCCGGGGTACGGTCCGCATCCGTCACGGGCCAGACGGTCATTCTCCGCGTTTCGCCGACGATCGAGATTCCGGATCGAATCGGCGACTACCGGATTCTGGGATTTCTGGGGCAGGGAGGGATGGGCGTCGTCTACCTTGCCGAAGATCAGCGGCTGAAACGGCGCGTCGCGCTCAAGGTCATGAAGCCCGAACTCGCCGCCGATCCCAGGGCCCGGCGTCGATTTCTGCGCGAGGCGCAGTCAGCCGCCGCCATCGAGCACGACAATCTGGTGACGATTTTCCAGGTGGGAGAAGACGGCGAACTGCCGTTCCTGGCCATGCCCTTGCTCAAAGGCCAGACGCTGGACCAGCGGCTGAAGACCGGTCCTCCGCTGACGCTCCCGCAGATCGTCCGCATTGGCAGACACGCAGCCGCAGGATTGGCCGCGGCCCACGAGCGCGGCCTGATCCATCGGGACATCAAACCTGCCAACCTGTGGCTGGAGTCGGAGTACGGCGACCGTGTCAAGATCCTCGATTTCGGCCTCGCGCTTCCGGCCGAGACAGACGGACACCTGACTCAGTCGGGGACCGTCGTGGGGACTCCGGCCTACATGGCTCCTGAGCAGGCCCGCGGCGAAGAGGTCGACGCCCGCAGCGATCTATTCAGTCTGGGGTGCGTTTTGTATCGGCTGTGTACGGGGCACCTGCCTTTCAAGGGGAACACGACGCTGGCGCTGCTGACCTCGCTGGCCGTCGACCAGCCCGATCCACCGAAGCGGGTGCATGCCGATATTCCGGCAGAACTGTCAGACTTGGTGCTGCGGTTGCTGTCGAAAAACCGCACCGATCGGCCGGCATCGGCCCGGGACGTCGTCGCGGCGCTCGATGCATGCCAGCTCGCCGACGTCAGTTCCGCCGCCGCAACCGCGACTCCGGTCATCGTGCTTGAAGATGAGGCACGGCCCGACCAGTTGACGACGCGGATCGCACGTCCCGCGCAGCGTCGTCGACCGCCCTCTGCCGCGGTCCGAATTGCTCTCGCAGCTTGCCTGGCGAGCGGCCTGGCGTTTGGCGCGTATCAGCTTATCTTTTCAACCGCCGACAGCACTCTGGTCGTGGAAGTGGACGACAACGCGTTTGCCGCTCAATTCACAAACGGCGAACTTCGGCTCACGGGCGCCGACGGGAAGCTGCAATATACCATCAAGCCACGAAAAGCAGACGACCTCAAGACGGAAGGCCCGCATCGGTTCCACGTCACGACAGCCGACGGCCTCGAAGTTGATACCGATGCGCTCACCGTCCGGAAAAACGGCAAGCCCGTGCTCAAGGTTACGCTGAAACAGGTTCTGGACAATCGCGAGTCGCGTGCGGTGGCGAAGGCAGACAGCTTGAAGGGCGACACTGGCACTGTGGCGCCGCGGCCCGCACAGAAACCAGATCAAGAAAAACCCTTCGTACTCTTGCGCGACGGTAAATTGGTGCGAGAGTTCAAGGCGCTGGCCGGGGCGCTGGCCGAGCTCAAGGCGAACGACGAAGTCGTGATCCACGGGAATGGGCCGTTTACGGTTGGGCCGGTCAAAGTCGAGGGCCGGGGTCTGGTGATCAGGGCCGCGCCAGGCTTCCGGCCCCGGCTGGTGATGTCAGAATCGGTCGCCGACGAATTGACGCCCAACCCGGCGTGTCTGACGGTTCGGGGAGCTCTGTCGATCGAAGGCTGCGATCTCGTCGGATCAGTCAGAGTGCGATTCTTCGACCTCGGTCAGGGGCCCTTCAGCCTGCGCCGCTGCCGATTGCTGCGATGTGCCAGCATCGGCGTTGCATTCGACGGAAATGTGCAAATCGAAGATTGCCTGATCCATTGCCATTACGGACTGGGATTGTTTGCGGGCAATGTCGAGATGACCAACTGTGTTGCCATCAGCGGGCATCAGTTGCTGACCGTCGGCGGCGGTTCCTCAGTGCATTTGCGCGACAACACGCTGCACGTGATCGGTTCACTGATCACGGTTAATCCGCCAGTTGACGGGAAGCCGGTCGAGATCGAGCTGAAGAATAACGTCGCGGTGGGCGTTCATTTCGGCAATCCGCCGGCGCTGGTCTCGGTTGCCGATAAAGAGTGGAAGAAGAACGTCCGCTGGAAAGGCCAGGATAATCTTTACGCAGGCCGTTGGGCGCAGCCCTATCTGCTGCCACCGGACGGAAAGGCCTGGACGCTCGCGCCAGATGAGGCCGAATGGAACAAAATCGTCGATTCCGAACCCGGATTGCGGAAGGCCGAAAGCGTGGAATTTGCCTGGAACAGACTGGACATGCCGGCCCCTGCGGCCTTCGCGTCGCTGTGCGAGGTGTTGGGCGATGTCCGTCGGAACGAAGACCTTGCCGACATTGGACCCGATATGGATCGACTGGGGCCCGGTGAGCCCTGGCTGAAAATGCTGGCGGAGAAGTCGGGAAAGGCGATACCGCAAGATGAACTCCGCCCTGAAGCCCAAGAGGGGGGGCCGTTTGTCGTGTTGCAGGACGGAAAGATCGTGCGTCACGTCAACACACTGCAAGAGGCATTCCACGCCGCGACCGACGGGGACGTGATCGAAATCCGCACCGACGGACCGCGCCCCGCCGCTGACTTGCCTGCCGGCAAACGCGCCATTACGGTTCGCGCCGCGCCGGGATACCTGCCTGTGCTTACCGGTAATCTCGTAATCGCCGAAAACGGCGAGTTGACGCTGGAGGGGCTGCACATCGACGGCTGGATCGTCCCCGCACCCGAGGCGCATGTCAGCCGGATTTCCAATTGTTCGATCGCATGGCTGATCGCCAACACGGACGACGCCCGCCGTTGTCGCATCGTGAACTCCGTCATCAAGACGCTGAAGGTCATGCAGAAGGATGGCGGCGAAATGGCGCTGAGCGGCTCGGTGGTGGGCATGTTCGATCTGAATCCGCGGGACGGGACGAGCAAGATCACGCTGGATCATTGCGCCGTGTGGCATCCCGCTCCGGACTTTGCATTCTCGACATTCGATCCGGTCAACAAAGGGACCACGGAGTTCATCGTCCGTGATTCCCACTTCGAGACGGGAAGCGTGCCGTTCGGGGCTGTTCCGATGCGCTGGTCGGGCCAGCGCAACTCCTACCGGTTTGGTGGCTCGTACTGGCAGCACTCCCACGGCGGAACGTACGGGCTGGCTGGATGGCGGAAGACGTTTGATTCCGATGAACAGGGATCGATTGTCGGCGATCCCCTGCTCTGCGACCCGGCCCTGTGGCGGCTCCCGATCGATTCCGGCGCGAACGGCACGGCATCGATTCCAAATCGTCGCGGCGCGAATTTAGCACTGAACACTGAGCGCTGAGCACCCAGTACTCAGTCACCGCCAGTCGATGACGCGCAGCCGCATGATCGGCGGCGGATGGACTTCTTCGAGGATGGGTGTCGGCTGGGGATTCTCGGCGGCGACCTCGACGGTGTAGATACCGCTTCTTCCGGCGCGCTGGCCGTCGGCATCGAGATGGGCGGCGCTGTAGGCGATTTTCCGGCTGTCGGGGGACCAGGCAGGGGACAGGTCGGTGAATTTGCCCGCCGGCACGATCGTTCGCTGTTCTCCATCATCGACGGCGGCCACCTGCAGCGACATGGCCACCCCCTTCTCGATGGTGACGAAAGCGACGTTCCGGCCGTCCGGAGAAAAGGTGCAGGTGCCGGTGAGGATGCGCTGCTTTTCTTTCGTCAGCCGTTTGCGCCCGGCCCACGCCCAGTGGTCTTGCCGGCGCTCGATGCCGATCAGATACAGCCAGCCGTCGTCGCTGACGGCCATCCGTTTTCCATCGGGGGCCCAGGCGTCAATCGCCATCGTGTGGTCTTTTCCGTCGACGTGATATTTCGGCAAACGGGCTTCGAGGGGCTGCTGCGAGGCGATGTTGAAGATCGTGTTCTGGATTCCCTGCTCGTTATGCCAGGCGATGGCCACGTTGGCCGAGTCGGGGGACCAGAGAAAATTGTGAATCTCGCCGCCCCCGATGCGCAACAGCAGCTTGCCGGGGTCTGACCGGTCGATCTGCCGCACGAAAATCGCCTGGGGCGGAAACGAACCGAGGTGGCCGTCGATCTCGCGGATCACGGCTTTGCCGAAAATGATCCGCGTTGCGTCGGGAGAGAGGCGATCGGATTGAATCTGATAGGTTGCATTGAGTTGAAGATCGACGGCCGCAGCGTCAGGCAGTTGTGTGGCCAGCCCCTCTCCGGGAATGATCTTGGCCAGTGCCACGTCGCGGTGAAAGTAGATCTGCCCCGGCCTCGCCGAGTCGGCAGCGGAAGGGCGCGGAGCGGACGGGGGCATGACAGCCGCCGTTACGTTGGCAACCGGTTTGCCGTCGGGCTGGCAGCCCCGGATAGCGAACAGGACGCCGACAGCCAGGATCAGGACGGCGAGGCCGACGAAGGTGTTGCGGCGGGTGGAGGACATAGTTTGTCTCCGAGTGGCGCCCTGGGCTTTAGGATTGCGCCCCTTTGGGGCTGAAAACTGAGCTAACGCCGCGACCAGTACCAGTAGCCACCGCCGGCGGCGAGCAGGCTGACTCCCAGGCCCGCCCACAGTGGCCAGCGAGACGGTCGCGGCGGCAATCGTTCCGGCGCGCCGGCCTCTTCTGTGACGACTTTCACTTCTTTAATGCGCACGTCGACCAGCGTCGGCGAGCCGCCGTTGTCAGCGGCAAAACGCACCATGTCGATGTCCTCGAATCCGATCTCGGTTTCAAAGATCTCCTGAAACGCGTCGCTCGATCCTTCAGCGATGCGGTACGAGAGCATGTCGCCGGTCCGCGTCAGCCGCAGTTTGCCGGACGTGCCCTGTGTCTTGAGGGCCTGGCCACCCTGGTGGACGCGCTTGCCGCCGTCCGGCGTCGTGGCCCGGTGCGATGAGAAGATCTGATCGCCACCTTTGCGGACCGCTCGCCAGATCGTGGCCGCCTCTTTGGTATACGACACCATCGTCACGTAAATGCTGACGCCAGCCCCGTTGCCGCCGACCGGTTCGGCGACCTGCAGCAGCTCGAATTCCATCGTGATTTCGAAGTCCCCCTTGAGCCCCGATCGGAGGGCCAGCCCCACGGCGGGCCTCATGCCGTGCTCTTCAGTGAGCGTGATCCGCAATCCCTGGCTGTCGGAGGTGATTGAACCGGAGGCATTCGGCCCCGTCGGGCGGAACAGCGACGGGTTGTAGGGAGATCCGCGAAAATCCTGGCCGATCTCGTCGGCGCAGGCCTGGGCCACCAGTGCCACGATCAGCAGGATTCCGGCGGGCATGACCCGCTGGAGCCGGATGCCGGAAATGCCGGACCGAGCCCAGGTGGGGAACCGGGAATGAACGCGGATGAACGCAAATGCAAGGGACAAGTGACGACTCAATTCTCTGAGGAATGAAAGGACGCGTGCAATCTTGTGATCGATTCTCAGTTGCGCAAGCTGAAGCCTGAACTCCGGCGGCTAGAACGCATTGCCGTCGACCGGCTGGCCATCGGCGCGGGTACCCAGTCTCTGGAAGACTGACAGGTCGATGGCAAACGCGACGTGCCTGACCGAGCCGTCAGCGAACAGCACGTTCATTCCCGATCGGTGCGACGAGCCGAATTCGGCGAACCCCGCTTCGGTGGTGGGCTGGTTCGTGTCGGGGCCGGGCTGCAGATTGGCGCTGCGCATCGTGTCCCAGTCGCAGCCTCCCGTGTAGCCTTCATTGTCATCCCCCCGGTTCATCTGGCCAGCGTAATACAGGTTGAGGCGCTTCTCGGCGACCAGCAGCGTCGTCGAAGTGCCGTCTCGCATGTCGGCGATCGACAGGGGTGGGCCGAACCCATTTCCACGGATTGCGCCGGTACCGTCGTTCAAGTTGTTCGAGGCATAGTCCATCAGTGCATGGGTCACGAGGTCGTTCGACCCCTGGCTGATATACAGGTCGGCATACGAAATCGTTGTCGGAGCGCGCCGGCTGGGACAAAAGAAGAGCGGAAACACCGTCGCCACCGCCACGCGCTGGCGGGCGTTGTCGGTTGTGGCTGCTCCGCCGCGCCAGGCGCTCTCCCCTTCGATGTGCGGCAGGATCTGAAAGCCCCAGCCGGCACCTTGCTTGGCGCCGATGGCAGGTGAGCCGTTGATGTACGTCGGCGGCGTGCCCCAGTCGCCTCCCGCCGTCGGGAAGTACTTCCACAGGTCGTGGTGGGCCTGGAACGCCAGGCCCATTTGCCTCAAGTTGTTGGCGCACTGCGTCCTGCGGGCGGCTTCGCGAACTGCCTGCACCGCCGGCAGCAGCAGCGCCACCAGCATGCCGATGATGGCGATCACCACGAGCAGTTCGATCAGAGTAAAGCCCCCTCGGGCTGGCAAAGAGTGCCGCACTGTTTCATTGCGCGATCCGCGTCGACTTACCGTGCGTTGCATGGCTGATCTCTCCTGAACTGCGATCCTGCGATCGCTTGTCGATTTATTCAGAACTCTTTAAGTCCGTTGCGGTGATTCCCTGCATCAGAAAGCCTCAAGGCTGGTATCCCACGATTTCCTGCGCCGCGATCGTGAATTCCAGCAGCCGCACATCGATCTGGACGTTGGGGTTCCACCCCGGATCGGTCGCAAACCGGACGATTTGCACGTCCTCGGCGCTGATCTCAAGCGTGCGGACATGCTGGAATTCCCCCGTCTCTCCCTCGGCGGCGTACAGGCTGAAGGATTTGCCGTGCCGCGCGACTCGCAGTCGCACGGTTCCCGTCTCGCCGACTGTTGTGACGGCGTCGGCGAAATTCTGGATTCGCTCTTCCCCCTGGTCGATGCGGTGACCGACCACGAACACCGGCCCGCGGACGCGTTCGTTCATCTTGCCGAACCACATTCCGTTGCGGTCTTCGTCGTCCATGAAGAAATAGAGCGTGACTCCGGCCCCCCACCCGACGTCGGGCAGCGCGACATTCAGGAATTCAAACGTCGCCTCGACCTCGAAATCGCCGCGCACTGGATGGCGCAGCGCTATTCCGGTTGGCACGGCCGGCCCGTCCTGCGCCGGAAGCGAAACGCGCAGCCCCTCCTCTTCGAATCTGCCGTACTGGCGCGCCGCGGAGGGCGTCCATCGAAAGAACGTGTTGTCGAATTTCCCATTTCGAAACGAGCGTGTCACCGTTTGCATCGGGCCGCGCGAGGCGGTGCGATTCCAGACGACGTACGCGGTTCCGGCGCTCAGCACGAGAGTCGCCGCGACGGCTGCGATCACCCCCCAGCCCGCCAGCACCGACGACGACCCCGTCAGCCCCAGCACCGACTGCGAGACGATGCCCGTCAAGACGGCCTTGTTGGCCAGGGCCGTGGCCCCTTGCAGCGTGAGCTGCTGCAGGGTCGCCGAGACGGCTGCCTCGGCGCTGC
>JACQFH010000273.1 GCA_016200145.1 Planctomycetia bacterium
CCGACGGCCGCAAGCTGGAAGCCGATGACGTGATCGTGACGGTCCCGTGCAGCACGTGGAACCGCATCGCTTTCGACCCGCCGCTGCCGGCCGTGCTCGCACCGCAGATGGGGACGAACTCCAAATTTCTCGTGGCGGTCAAGCGCCGTTTCTGGGAGAAGGAACAGCTCTCGCCGCGCAGCCTGACCGACGGCCCGATCAACCTCACGTGGGAAGACACGAACGGGCAGCCCGGCGATCTCGGCGCGTGCCTGACGGTGTACGCCGGCGGCCCCATGGCCGACCTCGCCATGTCGTGGTCGGCCGACGAACGCCAGGATCGGTACCTGGCAATCCTCGAACAGCTCTATCCTGGAATCGGACGGCAATTCGACAAATCGCTGTTCATCAACTGGCACAATGATCCCCTGGCACGGGGCACTTACTCGTTTCCGGCGCCGGGGCAGGTGACGACGGTCGGGCCGATCCTGGAGGCGGGGCTCGGGCGGATACACTTCGCCGGGGAACACTGTTGCCCGGCTTTCGTCGGCTACATGGAAGGCGCCCTGCAATCCGGCGCCCGCCTCGCCAAACGCCTGGCCATGCGCGATGGAATCGCGAAGTAGATTTCGGATGTGGGAATTCGGATTTCGGATTTGGGCGCCACTTCTCCCCCCTTAGCAAGGGGGGGGCAGGGGGGGCGGGTGAACCTGCAACTTCGATCTGTGTTACAAATGTCTTGAATTTGCGCACGGCGCGAAGATTTGTCTCAACTCGTTCCACAAATCATTTCGTTGGCAGAGAATACGATGGGGCCCACGGATGGCGTGGCAATCCCACGGATGACGGAAGCGAAGACAGGAAAATTGGGGACAGGAAAATCGTCGTCCGGCCTGCCGTGGCCAATTTGCAATCGCAGGTCGAAAACCAATTTTCCTGTCCACCATTTTCCTGTCCTCCCGTCTCGTCGTTCGTGTGTTTCGTGGACCTCCTGTTTTGGTTCCGGCCGAAGGCCGGGCCCCGTTTCATCCGTGGCTGAATCTGATTTATTTGATGTTCAACGTTCGATCTTCGCCGTTTCGTCAATACTCGTGTCAGCGAGGCTGATTCACTCATGAACCAACCGGGAACTTCTCTCGCATCCACATCGCGGCGCCTCTTCCTGGCAATCGCGAGCGGATTGATGCTCCTTCTCGCGCCCACGATCAAGTCATCGTTGGCCGAAGAAATACCCGACGGCAATACCGTCAAGATCGTCGCCCTGGGGGACTCGATCACGAAGGGGGTTCGCTCGGGGGTGAAACCCGATGAAACATTTGCCGCGCTGCTCGAAGTCGATCTGAAAAAGCAGGGAGTGCGGGCGGAAGTTGTGAACGTCGGCATCGGCGGCGAGCGGACCGATCAGGCCCTCGCGCGCTTGGAGAAAGAAGTCATCGCCGCCAAACCGCAATTCGTGACGATCATGTACGGCACCAACGATAGCTACGTCGACAAGGGGGCTACCGAGCCTCGCCTCACTGCCGTCGATTATCGACGCAACCTGGCGGCGCTGTGCGACAAGCTGCGCGCGGCCGGAATCACTCCCGTGCTGATGACCGAGCCGCGCTGGGGCCCCGACGCGCGCAACGGTCTCGACGAGAACCCGAACGGCCGGCTCGAGAAATACATGGAAGAATGCCGCGCGATCGCGAAGGAACGGAAGCTGCCGCTGGTCGACCATTTCGCCCACTGGACGAAGGCCGAATCCGAGGGGACGAAGATCGCCGACTGGACGACCGATCAGTGTCACCCCAACCCCGCCGGCCACCGCGTGATGGCCGATCTGATCCTGCCGGTGCTGCTCAAGAGCATCGGCGAGAAATCAAACTAGCTTAGCCGCTCGTTCCCAGGCTCTGCCTGGGAACGCCATGCTACCAGAGGTTCTGCCTCGACCGATCATTTCACCACTTGTACCCCTGTTGTTTGCCCCACTTCAGCCAGGCATCGGTCATTTCACGGATTCTTCCGCAGCTTTCGACAGGAACTGGATCTTGCCGCGTAATCGCGTGCAGCGCCCAAAACCAATGATCCGGCTCACGATTCAATTCGGCCAAGAGCAGCGGCACCGCGTCCATGCCCAATCCGATAATTTGCTGATATGCCATGTCCATCGCCATTTCTTCGACGCAGGAAGAATGGCTCGGACGAGACTTCCATTCCTGAACCAAAGCACGAAACGTATCACCGACGTCTCGCAGAGCGCTAACAGTGCTCGTTCCGCCAGCAGACATCTGAATCCCTTTGTAATTTGAAATTCTCGTGTAATGATGTCACGACACTCTCCCCAAATCATCCTATTTCATCTCCGCAATCTCAAGCCGCCGGAATTCGATATCCGTTTCGGGGTCGTGGGCCTGCAACTGGATCGTACCCGGCTCGACCCGCAGGCCTTCACGCGGGTTTTCGTGGTTGGGGCGCGTATCGGTCCAGTCGGTCATCTGCCAGCCGTTCACCCAGGTGGCGATATGAGGCCCGGTTGCAATCACCGTCATTGTCAGAGGCGCCAGATCGCGCGACACGAGTCGGCGCGCCAACTGCCGGTCGTCGATCGCCCCCGTGCTGTACCGTGCCGGCTGCGCCGGATCGTGATCGTAACATCCGTTGAAGAGCTGCGCCTCGTACCCGTTCATGAACTGGCCGGGCACCGATCGGAAGAACAATCCGCCGTTGACGAGCGGTTTCCGCATCCGCACTTCAATCTGCACGACAAGTTCGCCGTAGCGCCCTTCCAGTTCGACGGCCCCCGGCCCGCCCACGGCGTGCAAAGCGCCGTCTTCCACGCTCCAGCGTGTCTGCCGCGTGTCGGGCAGCCTGGGATGCTTGATGATCGTCCAGCCGGCAAGGTCCTTCCCGTTCAGCATCGGTTTGAGGCCGATCGGTTTCAGCAGCACGGACTTCAATTTCACGCCTTGACGCAGGCGGATGGGGCCCGGCGATTTCACGGTGATGCGGCGCTCAAACCGGCCTGCCGGGACGGAAAGGGCCTGATCGGCGACGGTGATTTCACCGGCTGCCGCGGCCTCCCCCTTCAACTCGCAACTGCCGAACACGCACGTCGTCGTACCGCTTGCCAGGATTTTGGCGTCGACCGACGCGGCCTCCCAGCCGAACGTCGTCTGGCCGTCGAACAGCGCGATCCATCCGGCCCGCGCGTCGTCTGCCGAAAGTCCATAGCCGTATTCCGGCTGCGCCGACTCCGGACTGGTGAAGGGCCGCTTTTCCGGTTGGGCGACGAGAATTGCCAGCAGGAGCGTCCACATGCTGCGCCTTTCGTACGGTTTCAGATGATCGGTGGATGCATCATAGTAGAAGCGGCATCCTGCCGCTTCGCAATGTGCCACCCGATCCGAATCCCATCGCCACCGGCACCGATTGCGACCATCGGACAATCTGCAAGGCAAGTCGACTCCCGATGCGGCAGGATGCCGCATCTACTTTCGGCATCCGCTTCCGCAATGTGCCCCTGAAAGAAGCTGAGATATCCAGCCCCGGAATCGACCCGGGCGTTATCGCAAGCAACGTCGATTGCCGATGCGGCAGGATGCCGCATCTACGATGACTACCCAATCCGGCGGGTCGTCCAGACGGTCAGGCCTGCGGTCGCGATCAGCGAGCACAGAACGAGGCTCGACTTCCACACCAGGCCGCGGTGGTCGGCGGGAGAACCCGTGAGGCGATAGCCTTCGTGACGCTGCGGCGGAATGTCCCCCAGCAATTCCCGACGGCCGCGCAGCCAGTTAACAGACGACAGGAAGAAGCTCGCATGAATGCGTCCCGACGATGCCGAGACAGCGCGGTTCGACGCGAACTGCGCATTTCCGACGACCACCAGCGCGGGGGCGGCGTCGCGCTCCTGCCGGCGTTCGACCGCCATCGCCATCGCCACCGGCCCGTCGAGGTCGTCGGGCCCGCCCGGCTCGGGGGCGCCCAAAGCACGGAAATCGGCGTCGGCCCAGGCACGCGGCGCCGCGTGCGAAACGAGCAGCGGCACGACGTGCGCGCCAATTTGCCGAACGCTCGTCGACAGGCTCAGGCTGCGGCAATCGAGCAGCGTCAGCGGCGCCTGGGGGAGCGAGCGGACGAGCGGATGATTTCCGGCAGCCGGCAGCGCAGGGGAGGCCGTCTCCACCTGCCCGGCGATGTTGCGCGTCACAACGCGGTCGTTTCCGACGGCGATCCCGAATTTTGCGATCAGCTCTTCCAAACCGCACGGCGCCGGCCGTTTGAGGCGCGCGTCGAAATGATGGTCCACGAAAAGCAGCGCCCGGCCACCCTGGCGCAAGTACACATCCAGCTTTTCTGCATCCGCGTCGCTCCAGCGCCCTTCACCACCGGCGACCACGACCAGGCTCGCGTCGCGCGGCACGCGCTGTTCGGCAGACAAGTCGAGCGGTGCGATCCGGCAATCGAGCTGCCGCAGCATTTCCCCGATCAGCCCGAATCCACGCGGGCTGGCCGGATCCGAATCGTCAAGCGACAGCTCTCCGTGCCCGGTCGTGGCATACAGCAGCGATTGCTTCCTGCCCGCCGAGAGGCGCGCCAGGGCCCCAGTCAGCGCCTGCTCGCCGAGGAAGTCGACCCGCGCGCCTTGCAGGGCGCTGCCCGGCAGAAACTCGGCGATGTCGCGGGCTGTCAGCACTTCATGTCCTGCGGCTGGCCCGGAGCCCGTCGCAATCAGCACACAGGGGGGGACCGCATCAGCGAACTGTTCCTGCCACTCTCTGGCCGCGGCGCTCTCGGCGGGGTCGGCGTCATGCAGGCGAATCAGCGGCTGGGCCTGGCGGCACGTCGCCACCAGATCGCGAAACATGGTTGCCGCAGCGTGAAAATTCTGTTCGGCCACCGTCCTCGGGGATTTCGGCGCCAGCAGCACGACGTCGACGGGCGCACTCAGCGAGGCCAGCAGGTTCCGGGTTTGAGGCGCCGGCGTGAAGATCCGCCGCTGCGTCAGGTCGATCTGCGCCGGAAAGACGTAGTGGCACAGCAGGTTGAGGGCGACGAGGATGGCGGCGAAAAATGCAAGGCGACCGAAAATTCGCAAGCCGCGCGGATACCGTGGGGAGATACCCCGCGGCTCGCCAACGCGATTTCGGATTTCGGAATTCGGATTTCGGATTTGATTAGTCATTAGACATTCGGCATTTCGAGGTTAGCCTTCGTCCACGCGCCGGCACGTCACCGCGGTTCCCCACAACAGAGCGGCACACACCGACAGGTGCCCGGCGACGATCCGCGGCTCGATCGTGCCGCGACTGAACCGCTCGAGATGACCCCAGCACGAAACGGCTTCCACGAGGGCGATCTGATCGGGCGCAAAGCTCCAATACGCCAGCACCCGCGGCGCGAGGGCGATCAGCACGATCAGTCCCATCGCCGCCAGCGAGAGCACGGCCGCCGACGCGGGCACACGGCACAACCCGGAACAGAAAAGTCCCAGTGCCGCGAACGTGGCTCCCACGATCATGAGTCCCAGACACCCGCCCCAGACCATGCCGAAATCAAACGCCAGCCCCGGACCGTCGAACCAGGGAATTCCGTGCCAGTCGGTCATTCGTCCGTTCCAGAACCGCAACACGACGACGTGGTACACCCACGGCGCCAGCGCGATCATCAACAGGCTCCACACGGCCGCGAATTTCCCAAGCACAACAGCCAGCGGAGAAACCGGCGCGGTGAGCAACTGTTCCCAGGTAGCCCGTCGCCTCTCGTCGGCAATCGAGTTCATCGTCAGCAGCGGCACGAGCAGCGTGCAACCGCCGATCAGGAACACGTTGGGGCCCAGGAATTGGGCAATCGGGTCGTCGGCATGGCGGAGAATGATCGTCGCGCCGCGAGAGAGCAGCGTGACCAGCCACGAGAATCCCCAGGCAGCCGTCAGCGTCGCCGCCAGGAGCAGAAGATAAGAGGCCGGCCGCAGGAAGAACGACCGCAGCTCCCACGCGCAGACGGCTGCTGCCGACGTCGAGAAATTCGCAATTGCCTGCCGCATTGCGGATCGCGCGGTCCGATCGTCGCCTGGCCCTCTCGGATCGGAAGCGGCGCGTCCCCCGCCTGTCGAGAAATGCGGAGCGCCGACGGGGGCGTCGACCGGGCCATTTTCCTTCGCAACGGCCGTTGCGCTCGCGGATGCTTGAGGCGTCGACGTCTTGCGGGACAAAGCCATCAGGCCGCCTCCTGCGTGCCGCGCATGGCGAGGCGCACGAAATGATCCTCCAGCGTTCCCCGCGTCGACCGCAATTCGCGCAAGCCCCAGCCGCGCTCCTGGCACTGGTGCGCCGCCAGCTCGCGTGCCCGCGCGCTGTGCGCGGCGACCATGAAGCTGTGCCAGCCTCCCTGTGTCGCCAGCAGAATGACCGACGTCACCTGCGGCAGGCTGGCGAGCATCCGCTCGCATTCCGTGCGCGGTCCGCACAATTCAATTTCGAAGCCCGACCCCGAGCGCAACTCGGCAATGTTCAAGTCGGCGGCCAGCCGGCCCCGCAGCAGCACGAGGATCCTGCCACACAGCCCCTCGGCCTCGGCCAACAGGTGCGTCGAGAGCAGAACAACGCACTCGTGCGCCAGGTCGGCCAGCAGCTTGCGCGTTTCGCGGATTTGCAGCGGGTCGAGCCCGATTGTCGGTTCGTCCAGCAGCAGGACGCGCGGGGCGCAGAGCAGCGCATCGGCCAAACCGACGCGGCGGCGAAACCCCAGCGAGAGCCGGCCGATCAGCCGCCGGCGCACCGGCCGCAACTGGCACAACTCGAGGCAGCGGTCGACTTCATTCCGCCGGTCGCGGCGATCCACCCCTTTGAGCCGCGCGCGAAATGCCAGGTACTCTTCGATTCGCGCTTCGTGCTGTCCGGGCGGGTTCTCGGGCAGGTAACCGATGTTCCGCTGGACGCCCTGCGGGTCGACCGCAGCGTCGCGCCCGGCGACGATCACGCGTCCCGACGTCGGCGACAGAAACGTCGAAACGATTCGCAGAATCGTCGACTTGCCGGCGCCGTTCGGCCCGATCAGACCGACCAGCCCCGAACTGCCGATGTCGAAGCTGACGCCGTCGACGGCGCGCAGCGCGCCGTAGGTCTTGGTCAACTCGCGGACGACGATCGACATGCCCGTTCCTTCCCTGGACCCCGGACTCCCTGCGGGGGGGCGAATCATAGGCCCATTCGCCGGGTCGATCAATGCGAGTCTGGGGATGCGCGTGGACTGAGGTCCACCCTACGAATTGCCGGTCAGGCGCACCAGCACGTCGTGAACGGCGGCGAGGACGCGGTCATGCAGTGCGCCATTGGTCGCGACGATCCCGTGGTTGGCCGTCAACGCCCGCCCCTGGCTGAAATCGAGCGGCTTGCCGTGCACGTCGGTCACCTTTCCGCCGGCTTCTTCGGTGATCAGCACGCCGGCGGCATGGTCCCAGACCTTTTCGCGGTATTCGCGGTTCAGGCTGTGCCGCAGATAGAGCGACGCTTCTCCCCGCGCAACAACGGCGTACTTGGCCTGGCTGTCGAGACGGTCGGGCGCGGTGCGGATGCCGACGCGCTCGACGACTTGCGAAGTCAGGTCGTGGTTCTTGTCGCTCGATTCGACTCGTTCGCACCACCGCGCCACGGCCGGATCGCTGGTTGCCGCGACGTGAATCGGCTGCCGCGACACGACGAAATCGCCTGCGCCCAGGTCGATCCGCACGGCCCCCGCGCCGCGGGCGGCCGCGTAGAGCTGCCCAAGCGCCGGCCCCTTGCTCGAATTGTTGAGCGTTGCCGGCAGATTCGGGCAGGCCAGCACCCCCAGCAATACGCGGCCCCGCTCGACGAGCGCCAGCGCAACGGCATACTGTTCTTTCCGCAGGAACCCTTTTGTGCCGTCGACCGGATCGAGCACCCAGTACCGGCGGTGTTCGTCGATCGGCTGCTGGCCCCGTTCGATCCAGTCGAGAATTTGCGACGGCTCGGGGCGCTCCGTGCGCACCTGGTGCACGTGCGCCGTCACTTTGGCGAGCAGGTCGGCCCATGCCGGCTCGCGCAGCTCGCTGCTTCCTTCCTCGGCCATCAGCGGATCGCCCGGGAACGCCTCGGCAAGCGCCGCGCTGACGACCGCCTGCACGGCAAGGTCTGCGACTGTGACCGGCGTGCGGTCTTCTTTATCCCAGCGGCCGGGGGCGATTTCTCCCTGCACGTCGCGGCAGATGCGAACCGCCGAGCGAACGATTTCGATGGCAGACTCAAGCTCGTTGGTCGAAGTCATGGATTCCGTCGTGACACAAAAGAAAATCTGGAACAGCGCTCGTGGGCCGAACGATCGCCGCCTGGCGGACCGCATGACGCTGGTAAGGCGCGCCGTCCCGGCAGGTGGCAAGCATCAAATCGCAAAGTCGACCTTGCGGCCGAGGATTCGGTCGATCAGGTCCTGGGGCAGATCGATGGCGGCATCGGTGCCGCGGTCGAGGTCGGTGGGATTGATACCGCAATACATGGCCCAAGGGCCCAGGTGCCGCCAGCGGCCGGCGCGTTTCGGTTCGTCGGGCAGCACGGGAGTCGTGCAGCGATTGCAACTGATCGTGGCGTATCCCTGCTTGTGCAGCGGATTGGTAATGACCGAGTTCGTGCGAATGTAATCGGCAAGTTCCTGATCGCCGAAATTCGCCAGGACGTTGACTCGCAGGCAGTTCATCTTCGGGTCGACGGCCAGAATCGGCACCTTGCTGCGCCGCTCGCCGTCGCCGCGGCGCAGGCTGCCGATGAGCGCGTCGTAGCGCCCCTTGAGCGCCAGCAACGGGGCCGACTTGCGCATCTCGCAGCATTGAGCCTGCCCGTCGGGAGTCAAGTACAGGATGCCGAGCTTTTCGGTTTGCTCTTCCATCGTCATTTCGGGCGTCAGCGAGATAATGTTGAGCCCGTAGGTGGCGGCCACCAGGTCGCGCGTGGCAAGCGTCTCGGGAAACAGCACCCCGGTGTCGACGAACAGCACGTCGAGGTTCACTTTCGCCACCGAGGCCAGATGGCAGACGGTACATCCTGCCCGCTGCAATGCAGACAAAATCGCCACGCGCCCGCCGAACGTCGTCTTGGCCCACGCCAGAAGTTCCTGAGGTGTGCGGCTCTCCATGCTGGCGTTCAAATCCGCCAGGTCTGCCTGCAAGAGCGCCGCCATTCCCCGAATCTCCCCGCGAAAAGAGTGTCAATCCAGCGCCTGCGAGTGTAGCAAACTCGTGGCAAAAGCAGCAATGTCCTCTGATGCTACCAGCGAAATGAAAAACCGCGGATGATCAACGATCACCCGCGGTCGACATTTGCGATCTTCTATCCTCGATCTTCCATCCTCAGTATCGCCTACTCCCTCGCATCCCACCACCAGCGGCCGGCAGGCAGCGTGGGCAGCTTGCCGCGTCCGCCGACCTGGTTGAGTGCGGGGTCTTCCTTCTCCAGCTTTTTGTCGCGGGCAACCGCCAGCAGATTGCCTTCCACACCGCCGGCAATCTGCACGACGAGCTGACCGCCGCTGTACACCTTATGATTCAGCACCGATTCGACGACAGTTGGAGGCGCGACCGCAGCCGGCTGGTACAAACCGTTCGTGCCGAATACGCCCAAATCCCAGCCCGAACGCTGGTGCAGGTTTTCCTGCCGGCACAACGCGGCCACCAGGGCCATGTCGAACAGGTTCCGCAACTCGGCGAAGACCGGTTCGCGGCGGGCCAGGGAGTTGTAATGCTGTGTGAAGTTCTGGGCGAAGAGCTGATTGACCGACTCGGAAACTCCGGTGGGAACGTGCTGGCCACGCGAGTTGACGAACTGATTTTCCGACTGCACCAGCACCGACGAACCCTGAATCTCGAAGAAGCTGCGATCCGGATTATGGACGATCGCGCCGTACTTCATCGTCAGCCACCACCGCAACGCTTCGAGCGGTGCCCCCTTGATCTGGCCGGCGGCCTTCAAGAGCGCGAAATAACTGGGGATGTCTTTGCCGCCGTCGAGCTTCTCGACGCCGATCAGTTTCATCCGGTAGTCGGCCTCGGCGACGACTTGCGCGACTCGCGTATTTGCGGGCACTCCGATGATCACCACATCCTGCTGGCCCAGGCGCCGCTGCAACTCGCCGAGCCATTTGTCGCGCGCGGCCTTTCCGGGCGCAAGCGGCGACTTGTTGGACTGTTCGACGAATTCTTTAACGGCCTTCAGGTTCTCGTCGCGAGTGTTGATCGAGCAGCCGAACTCGGCGTTGCCGCCGGGGGCGAACGTGCGGAGCACCACGACGAAGTCGTCGAGCTGCAGCAAGGGACGGGCCGATTCGCGGCCGACCGAGCGGCCCGAGTCGTCGTACTTCCAGCCTTCGGCAGGTCCCGCGATGACGATCTCTTCATCATCGGGATAGACGAAGACGTACCGAATTTGCGTGAGACCGGCCAGGTGCTGCATCGTTTCGAGAACAGGGCGCCCCGATTCAAGCCGCTGGGCGACGGCGCGTTCAAGCCGTTTCAGCGACACCAGCCTCAGGCTGCTGGCCTTCGCCATGTCGCCGTTCAGATCGGCCTCGCGCGCCCGGCGGCCGAGCGTTTCGAGCGAACCCGAATCGTCGCCCTTCGTCAGCGTGCGCATCAGGCCGTGCGGGTCGACGTAGACTCCTGTGCGATACGGCACCATCGATCCCGGGCCGCTCAACTCTTCCCACGAGTCGGGCTGCACGGTCTGCGAGATCAGGTTCATCAGCGAAGTGAAGTCGGCCTGAATGCCCCCCCCTCCCTTGGCGCCGCGATCGCGAATCACTTCGCCACGCGAACGCGCCCGCTCTTCGCGGACGGGGATGCTCGCGGCCGTGGCCTCGGCTGCCTGCAGCTCGCCGGCGCCGCGCTCGGCGTCGACGATCTGCTTGAGATAACCGACTCGCTGCGTCAGGTCGGCAATACCACCAGCGTCGTCGACGGCCGGCCCGAATTCACCGCTGGCCAAGCGCGCCGCGAGCAGCGATTCGTCGAGCTTGGCGGCGTCAGCCTTTTTGGCGGGGGCCGCGCGCTCGGCGGCCTCCGGCCGGATCGCACACAGGAACAAAATTGTCGCCGCGACGCATCCCAGGCGCGCAGCCTGCCGCAACGACCGAAGCGAAGCGATTCTCATGACAGGTCCCTTTCGGAAGTCACCCAAACCGCCCACAGTTCGAGAACTCCTGTTCCACTTCTCAGCATCGTCTGACGGGCTCTATTCGTCAAGGAAAAACCTGAAATTTCTCGGGAAAAACGGGGGGCAGGTCATTGACAATTCAGCGACTCGCGAGTTAACTACCACCACAGGCGCTCGAATTCCGGGCGAAAAATACATAAGTTGCATCACGTGTAAGCTTACGTCAAGTTGTCACCGTATCAGTCAGTTGGTCCCAGTTTCAGGAGGTGAAGATGGCCGCAGCGAAGCCCAAGTCAATCAGCAAGTCGGAAATCCTCAAGTCGTTGTCCGACTCGACCCAGCTCACGAAAAAGCAAGTCGTCGCCGTTCTCGACGCGGTTGCCGCGCTGGTCGGAAAGAACATCGGCAAGAAGGGTCCGGGCGTGATCGCGCTGCCGGGACTCGTGAAGATCAAGGTCGTGAACAAGCCTGCGCAACCGGCCCGCAAGGGGGTCATGGTGCTCGGGCAGCTCCGCGATCTGCCGGCGAAGCCCGCTTCGAAGAAGGTTCGGGTCCTGCCGCTCAAGGCGCTCAAGGACATGGTGAAGTAACGCCGGTTGCCGGCAGGCGGCACGCGGCAGCAGTGGGGCGTTCGATGGGCCGGCTCGAAAGGGGCGGTGGTCGGAACAGCCAGGTCGGCGCAATGAATACAGGGCCCGGCCGATTGACACGTGTCCTCATGTGCGCCGCGGCTGGCCCGGGAATTTGGAAACAGGCGTCCGGGAGGGCGGAACTCCCTGCGAACAGGCGGCCCACGCCGCGGCTCGCAGGGAGTTTCGCCCTCCCGGTGCTTTTTTATCCAGGTCGTGTGTCCGCAGTGAAGGACCGGTGAATGACGCCCGCGAATGTCGATCGCGAGCGACTCATTCGCTGCTGCCGGCAGGTGCGCGAAACCCTTCTCGCAGAGCGCACTTCGTCGGGGAACTGGGAAGGCGAGCTGTCGGCCTCGGCACTTTCGACAGCCACCGCCGTCATGGCGCTGGAAATGGTCCGGCGAGCGTCGGACGTGAGTTCGACGGTGCAACCGCCGAAACTTGCGGCTCCCCACAGCGACGCGCACCCGGGGACTTACGTCCCCGGCTCGCAGAGAAGCGTCACGGGGGGAGAGGAACTCATTGCACGCGGGATCGAGTGGCTCGCCGGGCGGCAGAATTCCGACGGTGGCTGGGGAGACACGACGCGCAGTGTCAGCAACATCTCGACGACGATGCTGTGCCACGCCGCGTTTCATGCGACCGGATCGGCGAGTCGATTTGAAACGGTCGTCAACGCGGCAGCAGCGTACATCGACAAAGCCGGCGGCGTCGCCGCACTTCGCGCCCGCTACGGAAAAGACAAGACGTTTTCGATCCCCATCCTCACCCATTGCGCGCTGGCCGGGCTGGTCGATTGGCGCGATGTCGCGCCGCTTCCGTTCGAGCTGGCCTGCATTCCCGCCCAATTTTACAAATGGGCTCGCCTGCCCGTCGTGAGCTATGCGCTTCCCGCGCTGATCGCCATCGGCCAGGTGCGGCATCATTTCGTGAAACCCTGGAACCCGCTGGTACGGATCATTCGCGGCCTGGCGATCGAAAGATGCCTGGCGATTCTGGAAAAAATTCAGCCTGCCAGCGGAGGCTTTCTCGAAGCCACGCCACTGACAAGTTTCGTCACCATGAGCCTCGCGGGAATGGGACGGGCCGACCACCCGGTCGCGCGGAATGGTGCCGCATTTCTGAAGCGCTCGGCCCGGCCGGACGGCAGTTGGCCCATCGACACCAATCTGGCGACGTGGGTGACAACGCTATCGATCAACGCGCTGGGAAGCGACCTTCCCCGCGATGCGATCGGCGCGCTGCGCGACTGGCTGCTGGGGCAGCAGTATCGAGTCGTACACCCCTACACGAATGCCGACCCTGGCGGCTGGGCGTGGACTAATCTTCCAGGGGGCGTTCCTGATGCCGACGACACCCCGGGGGCGATCCTGGCGCTGCTGAATCTCGAACATCAACGCGGCGTGGAGGACGGACCTGCCTTAACCGAACGCAAATTGGCCGATACCGGCGACCCAGTTGCTTCGGCTCTTGAATCGGCCGTGGATTGGCTGCTTGACTTGCAGAACGGCGACGGCGGCTGGCCGACTTTTTGCCGGGGGTGGGGCACGCTTCCATTCGACCGCAGCGCTCCGGATCTGACGGCCCACGCACTGCGAGCGCTGGGGCGGTGGACTGATGGGCGCACTGCTGGCTCGGCATCGAATGGCCCCGAGTCGTCGTCGCCGCGGATCCATCGCCGCACCCGCCGATGCCGCCGTGCCATCATGCTTGGGTTCGAATACCTGAGCAAAGCCCAGCGGGACAACGGGTCATGGCTTCCACTGTGGTTCGGCAACCAGCACGCGGCCGACGATGAGAACCCGACTTATGGAACGGCCCGGGTCCTGGCGGCGTATCGAGACGCCGGACGCATCGGTGATCCAGCCTGCAGCAAGGGTCTGGGATGGCTCTGCCGTACCCAGAACCCTGACGGCGGCTGGGGTGGCGCCGCGGGAATTTTGTCGAGCACGGAAGAAACCTCACTGGCTGTTGAGGTGTTGGTATCGCTGGAGGCAGATGGCGATGAAGCCTCGGAATCGGCTGGCCGCGGCGTGAACTGGCTATTGGATCGATTCGATCAAGGGAAATTGATGGAACCGTCGCCAATCGGCTTTTATTTTGCTAAGCTGTGGTACTTTGAGAAACTTTACCCTCTGATTTTCGCAACCGCCGCGCTCAGGCGCGCGGTCGAGAAGGGTTGGTCTGCGCCGCGTCCATAGCCGGGAATTTGATTAACACCTGATGAACGCTTCAACGTCCTGACTGTTGGAAGGAGTTCGAATTGACGATTTCTGCCAATGGGTTCGACGGCCACGAGGCGGAAGGCGCCGCGACGCTCGCCGGCCCCGCAGCCGAATTCGAATCCGGATCACGCGACGTCGAAACCGATCCCGATCCTGTTCCGCGCAAGCGCGAAAAGGTGCGTCGCAGCACGAGCCACCTGAAGGCCGTTCCCGAGACGCTCGTGCATCGCGAGAAGCTCAAGACGGCGGCCGAAAACTACGCCCGCCCGCTCGACAAGAGCCAGCCCTTCTCCAAAGATGAGCTGGAGTCCCACGGACGCAAGTTGCTGGCCGAGTTAGGCGAGCCCGAGAAGTTCCTCGGTTTCATGATGGTGATGATCGGGAACTTCTTCTGGAAGCAGCAGTTTTTGACGATCCCCTATCACCGGCGTATGCTGCTGTTGCCGCACTGCCTGAAGCACGCCGAAGGCTGCCCGGCCGATTACGACGAATTCGGCCTCGACTGCGAAAAATGCGGCGCGTGCTCGATCGCCGATTACAAAGTCCGCGCGGAGCAGCTCGGCTACAAGGTGCTGGTGGCCGAAGGATCGCCGATTGTCCTCAAAATCATCGTCTCGGGGCACATCGACGGCATTCTGGGCGTGGCGTGCCTGAACGTCCTCGAAAAGGCGATCGACAAAGTGCTGATCGCCGGCGTCCCCTCGTATGCTGTCCCCCTGCATTCTGGCGACTGCAAGAGCACGACCCTTGACGAATCATGGGTCTGGGACGTGCTGGAAAAATACGAAGAACCGCAGGCGACCCCCACGACCAGCTACGTGCCGCTGATGCGCAGCGCCAACGAGCTGTTCGACGTGCATTTCGACCGGCTGTTGCCGCGAGTCCGCAGCAAGGGCGTGCCCGGCGACCTCGAATCGGCGCTGTCGGCGACCGAAGCGATCGCCTACGACTGGCTGCGACACGGCGGAAAGCGGTTCCGCCCGTTCATCACTCTGGCGGCGTACGATGCGGCCAAAGGCGGTTCGGCGGCTGCGGCCGGTTCGGGGAGCGCCGCGCCGGCATTTCCCGATACCGTCAGCCGCGTGGCGATGGCGATCGAGGCGTTCCACAAGGCCTCGCTCGTTCACGACGACATCGAAGATGACGACCTGTATCGCTACGGACGGGAAACGCTGCACCGTCGCTACGGATTGGGCACGGCGATCAATGTGGGAGACCATCTGATCGGCCTGGGGTATCGTCTGGTGACTTCGATCCGCGGCGAAGCCGGGGCTGAGGCCGCCGCCGACATCGCCGACCGCATGGCCGCCGCACACGTCAAACTGTGCGATGGGCAGGGAGCCGAGATGCACTGGCACGAGTCTCCCGGCCAGATGCTGAAGCCGATCGACGCACTGCAGATCTACGCGCTGAAAACATCTCCGGCCTTCGAAGCGGCCCTGTACGCCGGACTGAGACTGGCCGGCCCCATTGCCCCCTACGAAGACATGGTTCCGGTCTTTGCCCGGCATCTGGGCGTGGGCTTTCAGATCCTGAACGACCTCAAGGACTGGCAGGGGGACGACAACAACAAGCTGGTCGCCGGCCAGGACGCGCTGTCGATGCGGCCCACGCTGCTCTTGGCACTGGCGTTCGAAGCGGCGACGCCCGCACAGCGGGTCGAACTCAACGCGATCGTCGCCGACCGGGAATCGGAAGCCCTGCGGACCGGGCGCCTGCGGCGCATCTTCGAGCAGTGCGGTGTGTTCGAGAAAGCCCAAACGCTGGTCGAAAAGTCGCGTGCCCGGGCCGAGGCATTGGCTGACGAAGTGCAGCCCGACTCGCTGCGCCAGCTCATGTACTTCCTGGTCGACATGGTGCTGGCTCCCGAAACGGAAGAGCCCGCGATCGCCTCCGCCGGTTCGCCGCTGGTTTCGCTGCCCGTCGTCGCCGCGACCTGATCGCCGCTCGCCGCACACCAACCCGAAGCGCCAGCGAGGGAGTGATCAATTTGCGCTAACTGGAGTTCGCTTTCTGATTTCCCGCCACGGTGTAATGTGCCACGGATGAAACACGGATCAAACACGGATTGACGGGGAGGATCGTCCTGGAGATGCCATGAAAAACTCAATTCTCCGTGGGGTCACATTAGTATGGGTGCTGCTGGCGTTCGCCTCGGTGGCCGCGCCGGCTTACGCCGCTGAGTTCAGGGCGGGGGCGTTTGCGCAGCCGATTACGCCGACGAAGTTCCCGGCCCCCGTGAACGGCAACATGAAAGGGGCGTTCGCCAAGGACGTGCACGACCCGATGCACGCCCGTTGTCTGGCCCTCTTCGACGGCAAGACCGAGCTGGTGTTCTGCATCGTCGATGCCTGCCTCATTCCCCGCGACATCTGCGAAAGGACCAAACAGATTGCGTCAGAGAAGACGGGAATCCCCGCCGCACACATCCTGATCTCCGCCACCCACACGCACTCGGCCGCCGCGATGACGCCCGCCTTCCAGAGCGATCCCGATCCCGAATACGTCGCCGCGCTCCCCGAACGCATCGCACAGGGCATCGTGCAGGCGCACGCCAATCTGGAACCTGCCGAGATCGGGTGGGGCCTGGGGAAAGATCCGACGCAGCTCTTCAACCGCCGCTGGTTCGTCAAGGAAGGAGAGACTTACGAGAATCCATTCGGCAGCAAGGCCGACCGCGCGCGGATGAATCCCGGTTATCAGAATCCCGCCGTGACGAAATCGATCGGCCCCGTCGACCCGACGGTGGCCGTGCTGGCTGTGCGTTCTTCCACCGACAAGCGCCCGCTGGCGTTCTTCGCCAACTATGGCCTGCACTACGTGGGAGGCTATCCGGCGATTTCGGCCGATTACTTTGCGGCGTTCGCCGAGGAAATCGGCGCCCGCCTGAAGGCCGGCGACGCCCGTTACAAGAACAAACCGCCGTTCCTGGGCGCGATGACGAACGGTACGAGCGGAGACGTGAACAACGTCAACTTCGCCGGCCCGGCCCCCGGACCACGGCAGGCCGGAGAGCAGATTCTCGTCGTCGCCAAAAGCGTCGCCGAGGCGGCGATGAAGGCCTACGACCAGATTCAGTTCCGACCGCACGTCACGCTCGACGCACTGGCGGCCGACATCGAACTGGCCGTACGCAAAGCCTCCCCCGAAGAATTGAAACGCGCCCGCGAAGTGCTCGAAACCACACCCAAAGATAACGACGGCCAGTATTCGAACCAGAGCGCCATCTACGCCCGCGAAGCAGTGCTGCTCGACGCCTATCCCGATCGCGTGCCGGTCAAGCTGCAGGCCTTGCGGATCGGCGATCTCAGCATCGCGGCGATCCCGTGCGAGGTCTTCGTCGACATCGGGTTCGATCTGAAAAAACGCACTCCGTTCCGGCAGCACTTCACCGTGTCGCTCGCCAACGGTTACAACGGCTACCTGCCGACCACCGAGCACCACCACTACGGCGGCTACGAAACCTGGCGCGCCCGCAGCAGCTACCTGGAAGTGGATGCCGCCGCGAAGATCACGACGCACCTGGCCGGTATGCTGGCGGAACTCCAAAAACGCGCGGGGCAGTAGTGCGCCGTCCACTTGGAAGATCCTATTCCCTACCCCCGTCAACGGGGTGGGGGCGGCGCATCACAGTCACGTAACCTGCGTTACTTCTTGCTCGCATACGTTTTGCCCAACGCATTCGAGATCTCGCTCTTCAGGTCGGCGGGTTTGATTTCGTCCTTCCAGCGGTGGACGATTTTGCCGCCGGGGGCGATCAGCAGCGTGTAGGGGACGGGGCCTTCCCATTTGGGATCGATCAGCTCGGCGAGTTTGTCGCGGTCGTCGGTGTGGAAGATGTAGTTGGTGCACGAGACGTGGTGCTTTTCGAGCACCTTCCGGGCGATGTCTTTCCGCTCCGGCGGATCGATCGAGAGCGTGTACATCTCGAAATGCCGGCCGCGGTACATGCGGTTGATGGTCACAAATTCGGGAAACTCCGTGACGCACGGGGCGCAGGTCGTCGACCACAGATTGATCAGCCGGTATTTTTCGGTCTTGTTCTCCGCCAGATCGCGCAGGGCCGTTTCGTCGATCGATTTGAGCGCGACCGGCTCGGCATTCCATTTCTCGATCGACTCGCGGGCGCTGTCGCGCTTGTCGGCCCATTTCGTCGAACAGCCGAAGACGCGGGTCTTCGCCACGCGCACGTCGCGCCCGGCCAGCACGTCGTCGATGGCATTGCGGGCGTCGTGCGATTTCGGCTCGGCCGTTTCGGCGTCGTCGATCCGGCCGTTGTAGCGCAGCTTGCGTTCGCGGTCGAAAATGTACACGTGCGGCGTGGCCAGCACACCGTACGCCGTCGAAACGCGCTGCGTTTCGCCGTCGTACAGATAGGGAAATTTGAAGCCGCGGCGCTCGGCGTGGCGTTTCATGTCGTCGAATGAATCGCCCAGATCCGTATAGCCCAGCTCGTCGAGCCTGACCGCCAGCGGATCGTTCGGGGAGACCGCGACGAGGGCCACCCCTTTGTCGCGGTAGTCGGCGTGCAGGCGGATGATTCGTTCTTCGTAGGCCTGGGCGGTGGGGCAGTGATTGCAGGTGAAGACCACGACCAGGACTTTCGCGCCAGCGAAATCGGCAAGCCGGTACGTATTATTGTCGACACCCGGCAGATTCAGTTCGGGTGCCGCTGCGCCGATCGCCAGGGTTTCAACGTCTTTCGCCATGCCCGACGAGGTGGCGAGCCCGAGATAGCAGGTGATCAGGGAAAGTCGCAGAGCAAAACAACGGCAAGACATGATCGGCTCCTTGAGGGGCAGAATGACGATCGATCGCCCTGTTGAAGATACCGAGGGGTCGCACAGTTCGCGACCGACGTTGAACAGGGCCACGGATGAGTCAGACTGGAAAGCCTGACCTACTAATAGTTGTCTGGACAACTGTTGTCTGGATGACTATCATGGAGGCATGACGACGCTCACTCCCCGACAGTCGCGAGGCCAGAGACGGTTCGATTCGCTCGAACAGGAGGCATTTCTCAACCTGTGGCGGACGTACGACCGCCTGAAGGCGCAGGAAGACGAGCTGTTTGCCCGCTACGACCTGACGCCCCAGCAGTACAACGCGCTGCGGCTGCTGAAGGCCGAGCATCCGCGGCCGATCCGCACGCTCGACCTTGCCGCACGGCTTGTGTCGCGCGCTCCGGACATCACGCGACTCGTCGACCGGCTTGAACAGCGGGGGCTGATCGCCCGCGACCGCCCGGCCGACAACCGCCGCGTCGTGTGCCTGGCCATCACCGAGGCCGGGATGGCCCTGCTCCGCGAGCTGAAAAAGCCAATCGCCGAGTGCCACGCCCGGCAGCTCGGGCACCTGACGGCCAGGCAACTGCAGGAACTGGTGGCGCTGCTTAAAGCGGCCCGCGGGCCGCACGAGGCCGACGAGAGCATGTGGTCGTAAAGGGCGAATGACGAAAATCAATTGTCTAAGGAAACCTGAAATCCGAAATCCCAATTCCGAAATTGACAGAGGATCAGTTCCCTGATGAACACCACGAATCCAGAACTTGACGTCATCGTCATCGGCGGGGGGCCGGCCGGCAGCACGGTCTCGACGCTCATTGCCCAGCGCGGGCACCGCGTCGAGCTGTTCGAGCGCGAGCGGTTTCCGCGCTTTCACATCGGCGAATCGCTGATCCCCGAAACGTACTGGGTGCTCGAGCGGCTGAAAATGCTCGACAAGATGAAGAACAGCCACTTTGTCAAGAAATTCAGCGTGCAGTTCGTGAGCGCCAAGGGCAAGCTCTCGGCCCCGTTTTATTTCTGGGACAACAAGCCCCACGAGTGCTCGCAAACCTGGCAGGTCGTTCGCAGCGAGTGGGACCTGATGATGCTCAACAACGCCCGTGAGCAGGGAGTTTCGGTCCACGAAGGCACGCGCGTGCTCGACGTGCTGTTTGACGGCAATCGGGCTGTGGGCGTCAGGGTGCAGCACGAAGACGGTTCGCAGCGCGAGGTGCGCGCCAAGGTCGTCGTCGACGCCAGCGGGCAGAGCGCGATGCTCCAGAACCGCTTCAAGCTCCGCACCTGGGACCCGGTTCTCAACAAGGGGGCGGTCTGGACTTACTGGGAAGGAGCCTACCGCGACACGGGGCGCGACGAAGGGGCCACGATCGTCATTCAGACGCCGAGCAAGCAGGGCTGGTTCTGGTACATTCCGCTCCACAACAACACCGTCAGCCTGGGGGTGGTCGCGCCGTTTGATTACCTGTTCAAGGGGCGCGGCAGTCACGAGCAGATCTACAACGAAGAAGTCGATCTCTGCCCGGCGGTGAAAGAACGCATCGCCAACGCAACCCGTAAGACGGGATACTTCGCAACAAAGGACTATTCGTATCGCTCGAGGCAGGTGGCCGGCGACGGTTGGGTACTCATCGGCGACGCGTTCGGCTTTCTCGATCCGCTCTATTCATCGGGTGTGTTGCTGGCCCTTAAGTCAGGTGAACTGGCCGCAGACGCGATCGCTGACGGATTGGCCAAAGGCGACGTCTCTGCGGCGCAGCTTGGTCACTGGGGCCCCCTGTTCAACCAGGGAGTCGACCGCATGCGGCGCCTCGTGTGCGAGTACTACGACGGCTTCAGCTTTGGAAAATTCGTGAAGAATTTCCCAGATCTCAAGGGGATCATCACCGACCTGCTCATCGGCGACCTGTTCACCGAGCGCGTTGACAAAGCCTGGCAGCCAATGGAATCGCTCTATCCGCCCGAGAGGAAACCGATCCCGCCCTGGTCGGCCGACGCCCCTGCCGAGGTGGCGCAGAACAAGCTGAACGAACTGTATCTGCCGGCCGGGCCGAAACCGTGACCGCACCGACTGACGACGCGTCGATTCATCCCGCGGCAGGCAACGGGCTTCGTGACTGGCTCGTCTACGCGGCCATGCTGGCTGTGGCAATCGGAATTTTCTTCGCGATCGATTTCTGCGGTGTGCGGCTGACGGCGCCCGAGGGAACGGGCGCGGGGCTGAATACCGGTGGCGCCGGGGTTTCATCGTCCGAGGCGCTGATGCACGTTCTGGTGGCGCTGGGCGCGGTGCTGATCGCCGGGCGGCTGCTGGGGATCGGATTTCGATATGTTGGCCAACCGCCGGTGATCGGCGAAGTTGTCGCTGGCATCTTGCTGGGCCCGTCGCTCCTGGGACGCGTCTGGCCGGACGCGGCGGCGTTTCTGCTGCCCACGACGGTCGCGCCCCACCTGGGCATGATCGCCCAGCTCGGGGTCGTGCTCTACATGTTTCTCGTCGGCTTGGAGCTCAATCCGGAGCTCTTGCGCGAGCGGGCCCGTTCGACGATTGCCATCTCGCACGCTAGCATCGTGGCGCCATTTCTGATGGGGACAGGGCTCGCCCTGTATCTCTATCCGCGCCTGTCGACAAGCGACGTGCCCTTCACGAGCTTTGCGCTGTTCATGGGGGTGGCGCTGTCGATCACCGCCTTTCCGGTGCTGGCGAGGATCCTCACCGATCGGCAGATGCAAAAATCGCCACTGGGCGTCATCGCGCTGGGATGCGCCGCGACCGACGACGTCACGGCCTGGTGTCTTCTGGCGTTCGTGGTGGGCGTGGCGCAGGCTAAGGTCGGTGGAGCGTTCGTCGTGATCGGTTGCACGCTGGCTTACATCGCGTTCATGTTTCTCATCGCGCGACCGATCGCCACGCGGTATTTCCTGCGATTTGGCGAGCACGACATCTCTGCGAACGTCGTGGCGCTCGTCCTGGCCCTGCTTTTGGGCTCGGCCCTGATCACCGAAGCAATCGGCATCCACGCGGTATTCGGCGCGTTTCTGCTGGGGGCCATCATTCCGCACGACAGTGCACTGGCCCGGGCCCTGACGACGCGGCTGGAAGACCTGGTGACAGTGCTGCTTCTGCCGGCGTTCTTCGCGTTCACTGGACTGCGGACGCAGATCGGCCTCGTCAGCGGGCTCGACCAATGGCTCTGGTGCGGACTGATCATCGTCGTCGCCACGGCCGGAAAATTCGGCGGGACTCTGGCGGCCGCGCGGCTCACGGGCCTGGGCTGGCGCGACGCGACGTCGCTGGGCCTCTTGATGAATACACGTGGGTTGATGGAGCTGATTGTCCTCAATATCGGGCTCGATCTGCGGGTCATTTCGCCGACACTGTTCGCGATGATGGTGCTGATGGCGCTCGTCACGACGATGACAACCTCGCCCCTGTTACCCCGTGTCGCCGCGGCCGGCGAGCGGCGGCTGGGGCACCAACCTCTTTAGGTTAGGTTGGTCCGCCGCCGGTGGCTCCGTTTCATCGCTAAAGCCCTGCTATCACCCCGCGGTCCTGATGCGCATAATGGGGATCGCCGTGCTGCACGCCCCCGAGTCCGGAGTCCAATGCGTCCTGCGGACGAATCGCCAGCCCGATTTGCATGTCCAGCCTGACTGCAACAACCAGATCCGCTGCTGCGCCTGCTGTGACAAAATCTGCGCCAGCGGCCGACAGAGCGCTGCGATATCGGCGGGCGCCCGTTGTGCCGGTCGCTGCGGTATTCGCCGGCGGGATTCTCTGCGATCACTGGCTTCCTTCGTCTTTGCCGACCTGGCTCGCGCTTTGCGCCGGGTGCCTCGCCGCGTGGGGGATCTGTCTCGTCGCGCGCCGGGCACCGGCTGGCGCCATTTGCCTTCTCGCCGCAATCCTGGCGGCGGGGGGAGCCTGGCACCACTGGCGGTGGTCGATCGTCGGCTCCGATCACATCAGTCGGTTCGCCGATGAAGTTCCGCAGCCGGTACGGCTCGTCGGGCGGCTCGTTGACCAGCCGTGGGTCGTCCCGCGAAAGGAGAGCGACCTGCCGGCGTCGATCCCGCAGTTCGATCGCACGCTGTGCACGCTCGAATGCCGCAAGCTGGTCTGTGCAATCGGCGAGCAGTCGGTTTCGGGGCGTGTCCGGCTCGACATCGAGGGGCACCTGCTGCAGGGGAGCGCCGGGGACGACGTCGAAGTGGTGGGGCTCCTTTCGCGGCCGGCGGGCCCGCGCAACCCCGGCGCGTTCGACTTTCGGCGGTTCCTGCGGGCTGAGGGATTACTGGCGACGATGCATTGCGGTGAACCCGACGACGTGCGTATCGTCGCCGGGGGACGGAGCTGGATTCGAAACTGGCAGGCACGCCTGCGGGCCCGGGCCGAGCGGATGCTCGAAGGATCGCTTTCAACCCGCACCGCCCCCGTCGGCGTGGCGCTGCTGCTGGGGTCGCGCACAGCCATTCCTGAAGAGCTCCGCACGGCCTTCACCGAGAGCGGCACAATGCACATTCTGGCGATTTCGGGCGCCAACGTCGGGATCCTGGCAGGTTTGTTGTGGGCGCTGACACGGCTGGCGGGATTCGGGCGCAGCGGCAGCGTGGCATTCATCCTGGCATGCGTTCTGGCGTATTCGTTTGTTGCGGATTCGCAGCCTCCCGTGATGCGGGCCGTGCTGATGGTTGTCGCGCTGCTGGCGGGGCGGCCGTGGCACCGCGAGGGGACGCTCGTCAACGGGCTGGCGCTGGCTGCACTGGGAGTGCTGGTGTGGAACCCTTCGCACCTGTTCGATGTCGGGGCGCAATTGTCGTTCCTGGCGGTTGCCGCGCTGATCTGGGCGCCGTCGTGGAGTTGGCGCATCGGCGAATTCGCCAGCCCGCCGATTGAACCGGCCGCGGGTCTCGAGCATCCGTGGCTGACGCGGGGACTGCGCTGGAGCCGGCGGACTGTCGTAATGCTGCACGTGACGATGGCGGCCATCTGGCTGTTCACGCTGCCCCTCACGATGGCCCGATTCAACCTTGTCTCGCCGGTTGGATTCGTCGTCAACGTGCTTCTCGCGCCTCTGGTCGTGGCGATCATGTGGAGCGGCTACGCATTGCTGCTCGTCGGCCTTGTGGCGCCCGTCCTGGCAGCGCCGTTTGCAATTGTCTTCGACGTGGGACTGAAGTTGATGCTGGGGCTGATCGAGCTGGCGGCGTCAATCAAGGGGGGACATCTGTACCTTCCTGGTCCCTCCGACGGATGGCTGACCGGTTTCTACCTGTGTCTGGCAGCGGTGGCGTTTGGAATGCCCGGTGGACGATTGCGGTGGTGGGGGTGGAGGTCGCTCCTCGTCTGGACGGTGGGAGGCCTCGCGATCTCCTTGTGGCCGCACCGCCCCGGTGAGCTGCGGTGCACGTTTCTCTCGGTGGGCCATGGTCTGGCGGTCGTGATCGAATTGCCCGGTGGCCGCACGCTCGTCTACGACGCAGGACAAATGCAGGACCCGGCCCGCGCGCGGCAGGCAGTGCAATCGGCCCTGTGGCAGCGCGGTGTGCGGTCGATCGATGCACTGATGATCTCACATGCCGACATCGACCACTTCAACGGTGTGCCGGGGCTGGCCCGGACGCTACCGATCGGAAGTGTGCTCGTCCACGAAACGTTTCTCGATTTCAAGCAGCCGGGCGTCGAAAAGACGTGCGAGCTGCTGGCGGCACGGAAGGTACCGATCAAGCTGATTCACGCAGGCGACCAACTGCGGCCGGCGAATCGTACTCACAGGAGACCTGGAGCGCGACGGGCTGGAATACGTGATCATGCAGTCCCGGCGGCACGCGGACGTGCTGCTGGCCCCGCATCATGGCCGGGTGAACGCGAATCCGCGGCGACTGGCCGAATGGGCCACCCCCGACTGGGTGATTGTCAGCGACGGCCGGAAGGATAGTTCCGACAAGCTGGAATCGATCTACGGACCGGATTCACGGATCCTGTCGACGCAGAAATCCGGCGCCATCACGTTCGTGATCGACCGCACGGGGAATATCGATTGCCAACCATTCCGCGATGCGACTCATCCTGATCCATGATGCAGCAGTGGTTTTGTGTCGGCCCAGTGTTAGATGGAGTATGATTGCGGGCATGGACGACCGGGAATATCCCACCATTGGAAAGATCATAATAGAGATAGCCACGCCCATGCTCATTGCACTGGCGGTGGTCGCTCTTTTTTCGCCCGTCGGGATGCCATGGCTGCTGCTTGCGGTCCTCGTCGTCGTCGGACTGGCTTCCGGTCCCGTATTCATTTGGCTGTTGATCAGATCAGAAAACCATCGTGACGACCCACGCCACGCAAAACTCCCTTCCGACGATCCCTGATTTTCTGCGATTTCGCGACTGCGCCTGGAAACGCGATCCGGATGCAAAATGCGGCACGATCCGCCGCCGACCGGGATTGACGCATTTTTGCCCGCTGCATACACTTTGCGCAGATTGCCAGAAGCGCATTGACTGCGCGCCACCCCGGTGATTTCGGTGGATTTGACCAGGCAATCGGGGTGGAAATCGGGTGGGGGCGGGCCAAGAGCCGTCCCCGGATTCGTAGCGGCTGCCGGACGCCGCGGCCGGATTCGTCAGGGCGCCCTGCGGAGCATTTTTCACAGGCAAGAGCATGGATTTTCTCGAAAAAATCGGCGATTTCTTCGTATCTCTGACCGCTCTCATCGAGCGGTTTCTGACGAGGCTCTTCGGGGCCTCGAACGAACGACTGATGCGGCGGCTGGGGTTCGTCCGCAAGGGCGACCAGACGACCATTACTCCGGATACGCTTCTCGACCGGATCAACCAGCAGGAGTCGCGCTGGCAATTGCTTTCGGACGACGAACTTAGACAGACGGCCGCTAAGTTTCGCGAGCGCCTGGCCAATGGCGAGACGCTCGATGACCTGCTTCCCGACGCCTTCGCCGCAGTTCGCGAATCAGGACGCCGCTACCTCAAGATGCGGCATTACGACGTGCAGATGATCGGCGGTTACGTTCTCCACAAGGGGATGATCGCAGAAATGGTCACCGGCGAAGGGAAAACGCTGGTGGCCACGCTGCCGGCTTTTCTGAACGCGCTCGCCGGGCACGTCCACGTCGTCACCGTAAACGATTACCTGGCCCGCCGCGATATGGAATGGATGGGCCCCCTGCACATGGGCCTGGGGCTCACCGTGGGTTGCATTCAGGCCGGCCAGGATCACGAAGAAGGAGGCCGCGACGAGAAGATCAAGGCCTACCAGTGCGACATCACCTACGGCACGAACAACGAGTTCGGCTTCGACTACCTGCGCGACAACATGAAGCCCACGCGCGAGCTGCAGGTCCAGGGCCGATTGAACTACGCGATCGTCGACGAAATCGACAACATTCTGATCGACGAGGCGCGAACACCGCTGATCATCTCGGGGCCGGCGGAAGACGACGTCGACAAATACCGCAAGGCCGACCGCATCGCGCGGCTGCTCAAGAAAGACGTGCACTTCGAGATCAAGGAAAAAGAGCACACCTGCCACCTCACCGACGAGGGGATCCGCGCGGCCGAAGAGATCGCTGACGTCGAGAGCTTCTACACGGCCGGCAACATGGAATGGCCGCACCTGATCGACAACTCATTGAAGGCCCACCACCTCTACAAGCGCGACGTGAATTACGTCTCGATGCAGGGGGAGATCATTATCGTCGACGAGTTCACCGGTCGACTGATGAAAGGCCGGCAGTGGAGCGACGGATTGCATCAGGCGGTCGAAGCCAAGGAAGGGGTTCCGGTGAAGGCCGAGAACCAGACCCTGGCAACGATCACGCTGCAGAATTACTTCAAGCTGTACAACAAGCTGGCCGGCATGACGGGAACCGCCATGACCGAGGCCAACGAGTTCCTGAAGATCTACAAGCTCGACGTCGTGGCCATTCCGCCAAACCGGCCGATGAAGCGCATCAACCACGCCGACGTGATCTTTCGCAGCGAGGGCGAGAAGTTCAACGCGGTGGTCGAAGAGATTCGCAGCATTCACGACTCGGGTCGCCCGATCCTGGTCGGGACCGTGTCGATCGAGAAATCTGAGCTGCTCAGTGAGCTGTTGGGGAAATACGGCATCAAGCACGAAGTCCTCAACGCCAAGCACCACGAGCGCGAGGCCGACATCATCGCCCAGGCAGGTCGCCTGGCGGGCGTGACGATCGCCACGAACATGGCCGGCCGCGGCACCGATATCATCCTCGGTGGCAATCCCGACCAGGCCGCGTGGGAACAGCTCAAGCATAAATACGTGTCACGGCTCGAAATTCCCAAATCCGAGTGGGACGACCTGACGAAGAAAATCGCCGACGACGAAGGCATGGTCGCCGAGGGGCGAAAGGTCGCCGAGCTGGGCGGGTTGCACGTGATCGGCACCGAACGTCACGAAGCCCGCCGCATCGACCTGCAGCTTCGCGGCCGCTCAGGACGCCAGGGGGATCCCGGCTCGAGTCGCTTCTTCCTGTCGCTCGAAGACGATCTGATGCGGATCTTCGCCGGCGACTGGGTCCGCGGTATTCTGACCCGGCTGGGGATGCAGGAGGGAGAGGCGATCGAGAGCGGTCTCGTCAGCCGGCAGATCGAAAAGGCGCAGCGCCGCGTCGAAGAGCGACACTTCGAACAGCGCAAGAACCTGCTCGAATACGACGAGGTGATGGACCAGCAGCGCAAGCGGGTCTACACCTTCCGCCAGAACATTCTCGACGGCGGCGATTGCCGTGAGATCATCTTCGAGATGCTGCACAAGCAGGTCACAGAGGCCCTGTCCGATGTGTTGAGCCCAAACTACGGTCGCGAGACCTGCGTGAAATGGGCGGCGCAGTTCGCCGGCATCGAAATCGAGGCCGCCGACCTGCGCGAGCCTGACCCGGAATACGTGATCGGATTTCTGAAAGACGAGGCCCGCAATCAGGCCGACGAACTGATCCGCGACAAGATCGAGGAAGACCTGTCGGAAGACGTCGAGGACGAGCGCGAATGGAACTGGGCGGCCCTGTCGAAATGGGCCAACGCCCGCTGGGGGCTGAACACGAACGACCGCGAGCTCAAGAAGATTGGCCGCGCGGGGCTCTCGGAATATCTGCTCGAGCGGGCGCGCGAAGCCATTGAACGGGCCGACTTCAGCCCCGTGCAGAACTTCCTCGCGGAAGATTTCGGCCGACAGTCGTTGTCCGCCGGGCTCAACCGCGATTTCATGTTGACAATCCCCCCGGATCAATTCAAAGACTTGGCGCCCGACGCGGCCGAGGAACTGATTTTCGCCGAGCTGAAAAAACTCTATGACCGCAAAGAGGTCGAGTTCCCTGTAGCGGTCGGCATGTCGCGGTTCATCGCCGAACAGGGTGGAGGGGGCGAAAAATACGACCGTGAAGGGCTCGTCCGCTGGGCCAATGGCCGGTTCCAGACACACCTCGATCCTGAGGCGTTCCGCGGCAAGCCCCGTGACGAGATTCAGCAGATTCTGACTCAGTGCAGCGAGGGTTTTTCGAGCAACGGGCAGTCGCTGGTCAAGGTCGAAGAGTTCCTCGATCGTGCGTACGGCGAGCGCAATGGCGAAGACACCCGGCTGGCCCCCGTCCGCGAGCCCGAGCCCATCGCCCAGATGGTCGCGTGGGCGCACGACGAATTGAACGCCGACGTCACGGCGGAAGAGTTGCTGCCATTGCCGCGCGACGAAGCCCGCCAGAAGCTCGTGCAGGCGATCGACACCCGCTTCCGGCCGGAGCTGCGGGAGGCCGAGCGGTCGCTGGTCCTGCACTTCCTCGACGAAACCTGGAAGCAGCACCTTTACTACATGGACCACCTGCGACAGGGGATTGGCCTGGTCGGTTATGCCCAGAAAGACCCCAAAGTCGAATACAAGCGCGAAGGGATGAAGGCCTTCGAGCAAATGTGGACGGCGATCGGCCGGCAGGTGACCACCACAATCTTCCGGCTCGAAGACGATCCGGGTTTCGTGGGGTCTCTGTGGCGGATCACGGCGACGACACACGAGGCGCCCGTCGACAGTTATCCCGAGACGGGCGACGCGGGCGGCGGTACCGACGGCGCCACTGCCGGCCCTCCCCCCGACAAACCGATCGAGCCGATCCGCAACCGCGGAGAACGCGTCGGCCGCAACGACCCCTGCCCCTGCGGCAGCGGCAAGAAGTTCAAGAATTGTCACATGAAGAAGAAGTAGAAGCGGCATCCTGCCGCTTCAGCAAATCAGGCACCATGCGTCGAGTTGAGATGAAGGCCCCGGAGTTGGCGTACGTGACGGACGGCATCAAGTAGAGCTGAAAGTCAAACGCCGATGCGGCAGGATGCCGCATCTACTATGGCGCGGCATCCTGCCGCTTTGGAAAGGATTCCTTTGTTCGCCTGGCTTCTTAATCTGATCTACCTTGTGTTGCTGCCGGCGATCTTTCTGTTTCGCCTGGTCCTCCGGCGAAAGGGAATCCCCGGAGGGAGGCAGAAGGTCTTCGGGCTCGTTCCGCGGCGCGTCGGGAACCGCCCTTGCCTGTGGCTGCACGCCGTCAGCGTGGGCGAGGTCCTGCAGTTGCAGCCGGTGCTCGAAGCGCTGACACACAACCGGCCTGATCTTGAGCTCGTGATCTCCACAACGACGCCAACCGGCTACGATGTCGCGCGCGAGCGTTACCCGGGGCAAACAATATTCTATTTCCCACTGGATTTCAGTTGGGCAGTGAATGCCGCCCTGTCGCGGATCAACCCGACGGCGATCGCCCTCGTCGAACTGGAGCTGTGGCCGAATTTCACATTTGCGGCTGCCCGACAGAAAATCCCGCTCGCGCTCATCAATGGCCGCATCAGCGAAAAGAGCTACCGCGGCTATCGGTGGATCTTTCCGCTGGTGCAGGCCATGCTTCGCAAGATCGACGTACTGGCTGTGCAGAGCGACGCCTACGCCCATCGTCTCATCGACCTGGGGGCCGACCCCGCCGCCGTTTACGTCACCGGTTCGATCAAGTTCGATCGGGTTGAATTGGGCCGGACGAATCCGAAAACGGCCGAGCTGCGGCAATTCTTCAATCTCCGCGACGACGAGACAGTCTTCATCGCCGGCAGTACGCAAGACCCGGAAGAACGTATCGCCCTGGACAGCTACCTGCGGCTTCGCGCGAAATACCCGCGATTGCGCCTGATTCTCGTCCCCCGCCATAAAGAACGCTTCGACGAAGTCGCGCAGCTCGTCGAGCGCGACGACAAACTCCCCCTGATCCGCCGCAGCGCCTCGCAAAAAAACTCTCCCCGAAGCCCAGGGGTGGGCACCGACCGGGACGTTGGTCCCCCTGGGTCCACGTCCGCAGCACAACCCCCGATTTTACTCCTCGACACCCTGGGCGAGCTCTCTTTGTGCTGGGGCCTCGCAACAATCGCCTTCGTCGGTGGCAGCCTGACACGCCGCGGCGGCCAGAACATGATCGAACCGGCCGGTTACGGGGCCGCTGTTCTGTTCGGCCCGAACACGTGGAACTTCAAAGACGTGGTGGAACTGCTGCTCTCGCATGGTGCCGCCCTCGTCGTCCGCTCCGGCGAGGAACTGACGGCCCGCCTCGACGAACTGCTCGCCGACCCGGCCCGTGCAGCAGCCCTGGGCGATTGCGCTCGCAAACTCGTCGCCTCGCAGCGCGGCGCCACTGCCAGAACCGTCGAACTGCTGGAAGACGTCTTGCCGGATCGGCCAGATACGTTTGCCCCCCGAGCCGCGTAACTCCCATTGAGCGAAATCGGGGCAACTCCTAGAATCCGGTCTGCCGGTCGAGGCCCCCATCCGGAAGGCTACGGACCGGACTTTTACGACCCGAATACGACACGGAGTTTCGCATGGCGAGCGGATTGTTTACGAGCGAATCAGTCAGCATGGGGCACCCTGACAAGGTGGCCGACCAGATTTCGGACGGGGTTCTCGACGCCCTGCTGGCCCAGGACCCTGCCTCGCGCGTGGCCTGCGAAACCCTGTGCACGACCGATCTGGTCGTGCTGGCTGGCGAAGTCACCACGTCCGCCGACATCGACCACGCCAAACTCGTTCGCCAGATTGTGGCCGACATCGGCTACAACGACCCCGAACTGGGTTTTTGCGCCGAGTCGGTCCGCGTGTTCCTCGCGCTGCACAGCCAGAGCCGCGATATCGCCATTGGGGTCGACCGTGACGGCGCCGGCGACCAGGGGTTGATGTTCGGGTTCGCCTGCAACCAGACTCCCGAGTACATGCCGGTGCCGATCGCTTTCGCGCACCGCATCATCAATCGCCTCACCGATTGTCGCCAGAAAAAGGAAGTCGATTGGCTCCGTCCCGACAGCAAGAGCCAGGTGACTGTCGAATACGAAGGCGGCAAGCCCGTCGGCATCTCCGCGGTCGTCGTGTCGACGCAGCACTCCGACAAGGTCGATCAGAAGAAGATCTCAGACTACGTGATCCCCGAGGTGATCGGCAAGACGATCCCGAAAAACCTGCTCAATTCGAAGACGAAGTATCACATCAATCCCACGGGACGATTCGTGATCGGCGGTCCGCACGGCGATACGGGACTGACCGGGCGAAAAATCATCGTCGACAGCTACGGCGGCTGGGGCCGGCACGGCGGCGGTGCATTCAGTGGGAAGGACCCGACCAAGGTCGACCGCTCGGCCGCCTACATGGCACGGCACGTTGCCAAGAACGTGGTCGCCGCAGGACTCGCCAACGAATGTGAAGTGCAACTCGCCTACGCGATCGGCGTGGCCGACCCGGTCAGCGTGCGAGTCGAATCGTACGGTACTGGCATGGTCCCCGACGAAAAGATCTCCACGCTCGTGCGCGAGATGTTTCCGCTGACTCCCAAAGGGATCATCAACGATCTCAAGCTCCGGCGGCCGATCTATCGCAAGACGGCCGCTGGTGGACACTTCGGCCGGACCGACGCCGACTTCACCTGGGAATCGACGGCCAAGGCCGCCGACCTGCGGAAGGCCGCCGGGCTGGGTTCGGATCCTTTCAAGCCGCAATTTCTGGTGACCTGAAACCGGGCACACGGATTGTTTAACCCGGAGCCGGGCACCGCCGCGGATCGCGGTGGTCCGACGGTGTGTCGAACGGCGTTGCACCGTCGCCGCTGGCTCCGGGTTAAACGACGCGATCTGACAAGTGACTGCCAAGGAGGGCACGCACATGGACGAACTCATCGATTGGCTGGTGGAGGCGCTGGCCCCTTTCAGTTTGTGGCGACTTGCGGCACGCCTCAGAAACGACTTGGCCGGATGGTGCGATATCCGCATGACGTCGCCGCTTGCCGCACTGGCCGGGCTCAACTGTATCGGTGCTCTGATCCTGATGCGGGCGAGCGGCCCTGGCCCCGCGTTCCGGATGAGCGACTCGCGGTTGTGCCTGGCAGCGGCCGCGGCGGCCGCTTTGGCCGTGGCGATTCGCTGGGCCCTGTCGAGCTGCCAGCGCAAGGCCCCGGCGTTCTGGATCAAAGCGTTGCTGGCGGCCTTCAGCGTGCTGCCGCTGGCGGCGCTGTTCGTCACGGCGAGCCCGCGCAATTCGCTGGTGGCCGTGAGCTTCGTCGGCGCCCTGGCCGTCGTGGCGGGAAATGCCAACCTGCTTTGGAAGCGAAAGTTGAACCTCTATGCAGCGACCTTCGGCGAATTCGACCAGCCCAATCACGACAAGCCGATTCCCGCCCGCGACGTCATCGTGACGCCGATTCGGTCCCCGGCCGGCTCATTCGCGATCAAGGATCGTGCTCGGCCGCAGGCCACCGATTGGCTCGAACGAACGACTGATGAGTCCGGAAATGCCGTGGTGCACGGGTGCGTCATCGCCCGCTTCGAAGCGGGCCAGAGCCTGGCAACCGCGCACATTCCGTTTCAGCCCCCGTTCGATCGGGTGCCTGAATTCACGTGCGAGGCGGTGCACGAGCCGGGCGTCCGCGTGCGGTCTCCGGCCGTATTTCGTTATGGGGCACGGCTGGAAGTGAAACGGAGCGCCGCTGGCCTGCCACTGGAATTGCCGCTTCCGTTTCACGCTGTCGCACGGGAACGCTCGCTTCGCGCCGCGTAATACGCTATTGCCCGCCGACAACTTCGAACTGGACGGCCGACCCCGCAGGACGAGTGAGCTCAATCTTCAGCCCCGGCGCCGGACGATCCGAGATTTCGACGCGAACGATCACCTGGTGCAGCCCCGGCTCCAGCGACACCTCGAATTCCTTCTGTGATTCAAAGGCTTCGGCGTCGACCCAAACTTGTGCGTTCTCACTCGTCTCGACTCGCACGGCGAGCTTGCCTCCCTGGTTGACCTTCACCTCGCCGCGCAGGATTGCGACGGCCGGCCGGGTTCCCTTGCGGAGCTCGTCGAGAGGCAGGACGCCGGCGACCTGGCCGTACGCCGCGCCCCACGCCTCGGGTGCGCTGCCCAGCACGAGCTGGCGGATGTGTTCGAGATGCGGAACGGCGGCGATGAGCTCGGCCGGAGGATCGATCAGCACGCGCCACCGCTGAATCGCGGGGACCGTCTGCACGGCGTATGGACCGGGCTTTCCCAGCTCGGAAATGAACCGGATCAGGTCGAGCAATTCCCCCTTGGTCAGGAACTTGGTGAGGCCCGTGGGCATCATCGACTTTCCCTCGACTTCGTCGTCGATATCGGCGACGGCGAGCGTAATCGTTTTCCCCTGGGCGTCGCGAAACCGCACTTTGGTTTCGTCACGGTCGATGACGATGCCGGTGAGCACCCTGCCGTCGGTCGTTTCGAAGATCCGCGTGACGAACTGCTCTTTCACGGCCAGACTGGGATTGAGAATGGAATTCACGACGTAATCCAGGGGAGACGATCCGCCCACGGCGCTCAATTCGGGGCCGACCTGCCCGCCGGCGCGGCTGACACTGTGACAGCGCATGCAACTGAGGTCGGCCCGGCGGAAGATTTTTTCCCCGCGGGCCGCGTCGCCGTGCTCCTGCACCTCCCGCACCAGAACGGCGACTTCCTCTTGAGTCGGAGGAGGCGGGTCGGCCACGACGCCGGCCGCCGCGCTGAGAACGGCCGACAGCTCGGCGTCGCTGCGGCCCACCGAATACATGTAGCGCAGCGACCGTTTGGCCACGTCGGCGCTCACCTTCACTTGCCCGAGTGCTTTGGCCAGAACGGCCGAGCCCTCTTTGCGATCGAGGAACGCGTCGAGCATGACGGCGGTATCGTCCTGGGGCGAAGCCGCGGCCAGGACTTTCGCGGCTTCGCCTGCAGCGGCCCGCGCGTCGAACCCGACGACCGCCGCGACGGCCTGCATCCGCGCCACGGTCGCAGGCCCTTGTGACGCCAGTTTCAGCAGCGTGGCGCGATTCTGATCGCCACCGATGGCCACAAGGCCGGCGATCGCCGCCTGCTGCAGGTCGGCCGGGGCGCGCGGGTCAGCGGCGATTTTCTGCAAATCCGGCGAGACTCCAGCGACCGACAGTGTCGCCGCAAGCCGCACGGCCGCAAGCCGCAAGGGAGCCTCGTTCGACCGCGCGAGGTCCGCCAGCGCCGCCAGTTCGCCCGCGGGCCTGACCTTGCGCGTGCGGGCAGCCTCGGCCAGCCACCCCATGGCCTTGATACGCAACGGCTCGGCCATGCCATCGGTCGCGACAATCTTGTCGAACACGACGCGCAGGTCGTGCTCGTTCCCCCGGTTGCAGATCATTTCAACGACGGCGGGCTGCCGCTCTGGCGACAAGCGCCCGCTCTGGTAGAGTTTCATCAACGGGCCCACCGCGGAAGCGGTCTCATCGGCGCAAGCGACGGCCGCGAGCAGGCAGTGCAGCAGAGCGACTACAACCAGGCGCCGCGGCCTGAGATGTTGCGATTCGTCGTTCACGGTCGCCCTCACTGCCCGCCGGCCGCTTTGATGCGGCGGTCGAGCGTCTTCATGGTTTCGTCGAGGGCGAACTTCAAATAATCGTCCTGCGCGTGCACGAGCGATTCGACGACGATCTCGCCCGCTTTCGCGGCGTCTGGCCCTGTGAAGAAACTCAATGCCCAGATCGCCTGCAGGCGGACGCGCGGGTGTTCGTCGTTCACCAGGGCCTGCAGAGTTTCGAGCGGACTGCCGACTCGGTCGCGCCAGGCCGACAAGACACGTGTCGCCGCGGCCCGCGCCCGGAAATCACGCGACTTCAGCACCTGCTTGAGCAGGCTTTCGCTCACCACGTTGTGGTTCTGGTGCAGCCACAGCCCTTCCAGGCGCTGGTGTTCGTACTCGGGTGATCCGGCATCGAGGTTGGCCAGCCATTTCTCGAGATTGGCGATCACTTCGCGGGTGGGGCGGCCGCTCAGTTCGATCCGGGCACGCGACCTCACGCGGTCTTCGGGAGACTTCAGCAGCTCGAGCAGCCGGTCGGTCGGCTCGCCGGCAATCGCCGGGGCCTTCAGCAGCTCGCGCCCGTCGTATTGCACGCGATACACACGTCCGTGGGTGCGCCCGCGGCTGGGGTCGCGCAGGTTGTGTTGCATGTGGCCGATGATTGGATTGTTCCAGTCGGTGAACCAGATGGCCCCGTCGGGACCGATCTCGACGTCGGCCGGGCGGAAATTCGGGTCGGACGACATCACGATCGGATCGGCTTCGACCGCGGCGAAGCTCGAATCCTTGTCCGACACCTTATACCGCAGGATGCCCTGATCGCCGATCACGTTGTTGACCAGCAGATTTCCCTGAAACTCTTCTGGAAAGTGCCGGCTTGTTAAGAACTCGACCCCTGAGCAGGGACGCGTGCGCTGCTTGTAAACCTGCGGCGGCTGCGCGTGCTTGTGGGGGAAGTCGACGCTGCTGGAGAACAGCACGGCATGGTAAGGCTGGGCGCCGGTTCCGTCGTAAACGAAATCCTGGCCCCAGCGGTCGAACGCGTGACCGTGCGGGTTGGCGAACCCGAACGAGACGTAGACATCGAATTTCTGCGCCCGCGGTTCGTAGCGGAACACGGCCCCGTTGGCCACGCGCCGCGGCGGCCCCCAGGGGGATTCCACCTGCGTGTGGTGAAACGTTCCTTCCTGAAAGTAGAGCGCTCCGCCCGGATCGAGCACAAAGCTGTTGGCCGTGTGGTGTGTGTCGGCCGTATCGAGCCCGTGCAGCAGTCGAACCTTGACGTCGTATTTGTCGTCTCCGTTGGTGTCGCGCAGGAACAGCAAATCGGGCCCCTGGGCGACGATCACGCCGCCGTTCCAGAACTCGAACCCGGTCGGGTTGTGAATGTCGCCGGCGAACGTCTTGCAAACGTCGGCCCGGCCGTCGCCGTTGGTGTCTTCGAGGATCAACAGCTTGTCGTCCATCGGCTCGGTCGGCTTCCAGTGCGGGTACGTGTGCCAGGCAGCGACCCAAAGGCGGCCTTTGCCGTCAAAAGCCATCTGCACTGGATTCACGAGTTCCGGAAACTGTTCTTCCGATGCGAACAGAGAGATTTTCATTCCCGGGTGCACCTTCATCTTTTCGATCGCCTGTTCACCGCCGAGGTAGATGTGGGCACCCCCTTCCAGCGGTCCGGGCTTATTCGAGATGACGGGGAAAAACGGCGGCAGATTGTCGTCTTCGACCTTCAGGTCGCCCCCCTGGGCCGCTGCCCAGACACGCCGGTCGCGGTTGGCCGTCATCACGTCGAGCACTTCCAGCTCGCGCTGCACGGTGCCGTAATTCGACCGGCCTTCGCCGTAGCCCCCGGGGCCTTCCGAGAACTTGAGAAATGCCCGCTCGCCATAGGTCGAGAACCCGTCGGTCGTGCGGTACCGATTGAACCAGTAAAAGTTCTTGTCGTTGACGGCACGTCGCAACCGTTCCAGCTCGGGGGGCTGAACGTTTTTCAGCGCGGGTCCGAACAGCGCCTGGGCGATCGCCATGCCGACGAACTTGTCGCCTGCTTCGTTCAGGTGAATGCCGTTGATCGTCAGCCGCGGCGACGGCTGCGCGCGATACGCCTCGGACGTCGGGCCGAACAGGTCGACGAACAGGACACCCTTGGCTGCGGCGACCTCTTTCATGGCCGCTGCGTACTTCCCGATTCGCGCGTTGGCCGCCGCGACGGCCTGCTTCCCCGGAAGGTCCGGATCGTTGAGCGGTTCCTGGGCGATTGGAGAAAAGAGGACCAGTTTGGGCACACTCGTGCCGTTGTACTGCTGCGACAGCGTGTGCTGGATGAAGGCTTCGAGGTCCTGCCGGAATTTGCCCAGCCCCGCTTCGCCGGCAAATGATTCGTTGTAACCGAAGAAGGCGAAGATCACATCGGCCTTCGTGTTGGTCCGCTCGAAGCGGTTCTCGGCGACTTCGTCCTTTGGCGAGAGCTTTTTCGGCTGCGGTACGGGGGCGCTCGCCGCAAGCCACTGGTCGGGCGTGCCGAAATCCATCGACCGCAGCCGTTTGCCAAGCTCGATTTCGTCGCCGCTGTAGCCGAGATTGCGGAACACCAGCTCGTGCTGAGGAAACCGCGCGTGGATCAACGTTTCGAGCCAGCCGTCATGCTGCATTCGCTCGGCAAGCGTGTTGCCGATAATGCAGACATGATCCCCCTTCTTCAATTCCAAACCCGCGGCCCGTGCCGGCGCTGCTGAAACGGCAAGGACCAAAAGGCACAGTGCAGTCGTCCACTTCATGAGATGCAGTCCTCGGGGAAGAAATCGAGCGGGAATTCGAGCGCAAATTCGACAGAAGCTATGGTAGGGGTGGGCTGCCGGGGGGTCAATTAACGGGAGCCAGAAGAAGCCCGTACGTGCGCTGAGTTGCTTAACCCGGAGCCGGGTCGACTTCCTACCGGAACTCAGACGGGTCAAAATTCACCAGCTTGCCTTCACGGAAGCCCAGGTAGACGGCACGTCCTTTGTCGTCTTTCCAAGCATACATCTCGTCATCGAGATAATAGCTGCCGCCGTGCGACTTGAACGCGCGATCGTGCGTTTCGCGGGTCCCCTCTTCTCCCATGATTTTCGAGACGTCATCGTACGTCATTCCCAGTTCGACGCAATGCCCCAGCAGCCAGCGCATCGACTGGCGGCTGTGCGTACCCACATACTCCTGGCGGTGCCGTTCTTCAACCTCGCGGCTGGGAGCCGTCTTGGCCGCAAACGAATCGTTCATCGACCGCGCCCAGTCGGGCGATCCACAGCCCGCAAGAGCGCAGACCGTTGCCAACACCCCGGCGCAAGTCAATGTCTTCCCTCGTGCAAGCATGTTCGCCATCCGTGGACTCATGTCTTATCGCCCCGGACAGCCCTCAATGGTCGCCGGGAGGTCGAGCGCGCGGCGGCAATCTATCCCAAACAGCCACTCTGCGGCTAGAGCGGATTAGCCAGGCAGTTGTCGGCCTGGGGGGTGAATGCTAGAATTCCTATCGACATTTGTGCATCGGAATTGTGCCACAGTCTTTCCTCGGATCCTGTCGGTTCGGACGAGCCGCCGATATCCGTCTTTCGTCGCCCAGAATCGAACCCGGCAGGCGAGGTGGTGAATGACAGCGGGGCCAAGTGCGGCAATGCAGTCGAGCGTGCTGGTGCTTAACCGGCTGTACATGGCGATTCAGGTCATGTCGGTCCGCCGGGCGTTTTGTCTGTTGTTCAAAGACCTGGCCGAAGTCATCAGCGTCGAGAACGGCGCGTACGTTTCCTATGACTTCGAAAGCTGGCGCGAAGTCAGCCGCTGGAAGGCTGAAATCGAACAGCCACAGGACCACGAAGACTGGATCCGGGCGGTGAGTTTTTCGATTCAGGTGCCGCGTGTGATCCGACTGCTGCGCTACGACCTGTTCCCGAAAAACGTGGTCAAATTCAACCGCCGGAATATCTTCCTGCGGGACGAGAACAAGTGCCAGTATTGCGGACATCGGTATTCGACCCAGCACCTCAGCCTGGATCACGTCGTGCCGCGCAGCCGGGGGGGGCTGACCAACTGGGAAAACATCGTTTGCGCCTGCCTGCGGTGCAACGTCCGCAAGGGGGGCCGTACCCCGCACGAGGCACAGATGCGGCTGATCCGACGGCCGGTCAAGCCGAAGCGGAGCCCCATGCTGGCCCACCAGTTGACCAGCGTGAAATACGAGTCCTGGAAGCAATTCCTCGACGACGCCTATTGGAACGTCGAATTGCAGGATTGATGCAGTCGAATCACTGATTGCAGTCGCTTAACTGATTGCAGCCGATGGGGGGAGTTGGTAGGCTTAATAGGAGAGGTGGGGGTTCGCTCGGGCAGCCTGTGTACCAGAGCGCCCGCCGCCACATCGCTCGAAATCTGTCGGAGATTTCCCATGAAGGGTCGCGCTCATTCATCCGTGTGCCGTCAATCCAGATCGAACGACCCTCGCACCGGGTTCACGCTGATCGAACTCCTGGTCGTGATGGCGATCATCGCGGTGCTGGCCGCCCTGTTGTTGCCGGCCGTGCAGTCGGCCCGTGAAGCGGCCCGCCGGTCGCAATGCCTGAACAACATCCGACAGATCGGCCTGGCAGCCCAGAACTACCTGGGATCGAACCGCAGTTACCCGTCCGGGTGGATCTGCTCGACCCCGGGCTGCGGACCGGTGGCCCCGTCGCAATCGACGTACTTCACGAACAGCGGATCGGGTAAATTCAAGCTCCCGGATCATAGCATCGCCAGCATGGACCCGATGAACTGGGTCGTCGGACCTGACTGGAGCTGGCAGCAACTCTTGCTGCCGCAGATGGACGCCGGCACGACCGCGCTCGACTTCAAGATGCCCAAAGGGGGCGGGCAGAACGGTCCAGCGTTCAATATGAAGATCTCGAGTTACTTGTGCCCCTCTGCCAATGTTCAGAGTGCGGGCATCGGTTACTGCACGTATCGCGGAAGCCCCGGCTCCAAGCCGATCTCGGCAAGCGGGAGCGGCCCGCCGTACTACTCGAATGACGGCATCTTCTACATGAACAGCGATGTTTCCGATCGGTATATCAAGGACGGCACGACGACGACGATCCTGTTCGGTGAATCGCAATTCGGGTTCTGGGGCGACTCGCTCAGTTGCTGCGCCCGCGTTCCCTATCCGGGCAATCCTCCGGGCCAGAGCACCCCCGAGATTCAGACCCGACCGCAAATCGACTGGATGAGCGCGGCGCAGAATGCGTCCGGCACGTTCGTCGAGATTACTCAGGCACAGCAGAACGCTCCCTCGGCCCAATTCGTCGTATTCGGGTTCGGGAGCGCTCATACCGAAGTCGTCAACTTCTGCATGTGCGACGGTTCGGCGCGCCCCATCAGCAAATCAGTCAGTCCGACAGTGCTCAGCGGACTGGCGACGCGCGACAGCGGAGAGCGAATCAGCGACGATTTCTGATCGCAGCTTTTACGAACGTGGTTGACTCATCGTCGTGAACACAGTGCCCCGGCCGCTCCGCAGCGACCGGGGCACTTTTGCGTTCTCCAACGCGTCAGGACTCAGCCGCAAGGGGCGCGGGCGCGCTCGATTCAATCGGGCGAGGCCTGGGCGACTTCAGGTTCCGATGAGATCGGTGAGGGGTCCGGTGAAGCCGTCGAAAGAGTGCGCAGAAGCGTGCCGTCGGCGACTTTCCACCAGCACAGCTTCCCTTCTGCCGACGCGGCGACCAGCGTGCCGTCGTTGTCGCAGAACGCCAGGCTCGATGGAATCTGCGGGTAGCTCCACGATCGCAGGAGCTCGCCGTTCTGCGCGTTCCAGATGCTGATTGTTCCATCGCGGCTGCACGAGGCGATCTGCTTTCCGGCGCGATCGAAAACGGCGTGATGCACGCGGTCGTCGTGACGACCGGGCGCGCGTCGTTCCAGACCCGTCGCCACGTCGAGCAGACGGACTGTGCCATCATAGCTGCCTGAAAGCAGCGACCTACCGTCATCGCTGAAGGCCACCGACATCACGTCTTCGTCGTGGGCCTCGATCGTTTTCAGCAGTTCGCCGGTCGACAGGTCCCACAGGCGGACAGTGCGGTCGCGGCCGCCGGAGGCGATCAACCGCCCGTCCGGACTGATCGTGGCGGCGGGAATTGTGCGCGTGTGCCCCTTCAGTTCCAGCCGCTCATCTCCCGACGCGACGTCCCACACGCGGACGGTCTTGTCGTCGCTGCATGAGACGAGGGTCGTGCCATCCGCCGTGAAGGCCACGGCGTGGACGTCGTCCGTGTGGCCTTCCAGCTTGCGGACTTCGCTCCAGTCGCCGGTATTCCAGATGCGAATCAGCCCGTCGCCGCCCCCGGTCGCCAGGCGCGTACCGTCGGCAGTGAAGGCCAGCGTAAACAACCATTTGAGGTGCGCCTGCGTCTTGAAAACCGGCGTGAGCGAACGAGCCTCCCAGACGCGCAGGGTTCCATCGCCGCTGCCGGCGGCCAGCAGGCGGCCGTCGGGGCTGAATCCGATCCGCACGATCGCATGGCGGTAAATCGTGCGCGACGAGAGTTTCGTTGCGATCGGATCGACGAAACGGATCTCCAGCTCGGGCAGCGCCTCTTTCAGATGCACGAGGGTGTCATCGGAAACCTTATTGCGGCTCAGTCCGAGTTGCCTGAGAGACTTCAATTGCTCGAGGCGACGCACCCCCGTGTCGGTCACCTTGGTCTTATTCAAGCTCAGAGTCGCCAGTTTTGGGAATTCGGCGATCGTCTTCAGTCCCTCGTCGGAAACGGCCGTTTCCGACAGGTCGAGGTACGTCAGCTTGTCGAGTTTGCGCAGGTGCGGCAGCGCGTCGTCCGAAATGGCGGTTCCTGAAAGCCCGAGATGTCTAAGTTGCTGCAGGCGCGCCAGGTGCTCTGCGGCCGCGTTTGAGATTTTTGTCCGGGACAGCCCCAGATGAGTCATTGTCGCGATGCCCGAAAGGTTCTTGACCCCCGCATCGGATATCTCGCTGTTCGTCAGATAGACTTCGGCGAGCATCGGAAAATCGCTTAAGCCCGGCAGGCATTCGTCCGCAGTGACCCGATTGCTCAAATCGACCGAGACGACGGCCCCGCTGGCGTCCCTTCCAATCTTGGCCCCCAGCGCTTCAAATTCTCGGAGTCGTACCGCGGCACGTTCGCGAAGTCGCGCCGCCTCACGTTCCGCCGCCGACGGCATCAACGCGAATGAGGCCACCACAAAGCCGACCGCCACGATCACGATGAACAGGGCCCACCGTCGAACCGCCCCGGAACCTTGCACCGGCTGATCGTTCATGGCGCTATCCCCATGGAATGAGTGCCTGGGTCTTACTACGACGATGTTTACGCTGTTATGCAGGCTCCCGTGGGAATTCTCAAGGGGAATTGCCTCCCGCCGGCCGCGTATCATTTCCAAAGCGTGCGGTGCATACTTGCTTGCGGCAGCGGCGTCCGCCACGGCGACTGGCGCGGCCTTTGTCGTCATTCGCTCCGCGAAAGAACGCCCTTTCGCGGAGCGAAAGGCGACATTCAAACGTTTCCTGCAGAACCGCACCGACAGGAGATTCTTATGCCCAAAACACAATACGGCAGCCTGGCCGAGATCAAAACCAGAATCGGAGCGATCGCCGAGACGATGAAGTTCCCCGGGACGCCTGTCTTTTCGTCCCATCTGGAACCGCTGGCTGCCGCAATCGTCAAGCTGACAGAGGAACTGGAATCAATCGAGATGCGGCTGATTTCAGGACAGGAACACAAGAATTGACCACTTGCGAGATCGCGCTCACTCCGTCCGCACGCCGATCGACAGCAGAATGTTGGCATAGCGCTGCATGTCGGCTGTCTGAATGGTGAGCACATGGTCGGCAGTCGTCACCGCGTCGTAGAACGACCACTTTTCGATCGGTGCCAGCTCCAGCGTGAGGCCGGCCCGTTTGATGAGCGCCCGATATTCGTCCCACACCGGCGGATCGGCAGGGAGTGCGTACGGGTCGTCTTTCGCGTACATCATCGTGTTCACTGCATCCACGGGCGCCGCCGACAAGACCGCTTCCAGCGCCTGCGCGCAGGTAATGACTCCCGGCATCAGGTTCAGCGACACGACTTCGGCGTTCGGGCCTTTCTTTGTCGACGCCGGGAAATGCCCGTCGGCAATCAGAATCGTCGCATGGTGCCCAGCCCGACCGAGCACTTCATTGATTTTCGGGTGGATGAGCCGGTGTTTGAGCATGCGTACTATTTGCGCCTGAAATACCTGCGAAACGTCTCAATCGTCTGACGGGCGGCCGAATCGGGATCGGGATACGACAGCGCCTCGGCCGATGCGAAGCGGTCGTAACCGATGGCCTCCAGTGCCGTGACGATCGGGGCATAGTCGATGTGCCCCATTCCCGCAGGGCGGCGATTCGAATCGACGAAATGCACGTGGCCGACCAGCTTGCCGGCGGCGCGGAGCGACGCGGCACTGTCGACCTCTTCGATGTTCATGTGAAACAGGTCCGCCAGCAGCCGCACGTTTTTCGTCGAGAGCGGCGACAACAGCCTCACGCCATCGTCGAGTGAATTGATCAGGTTGCTCTCGTAGCGGTTGATCGGCTCGAAGATCAGGGGCACATTGTATTGCCGGGCGTGTTCCCCCAGGTCTTCCAGCGCGTCAGACAGAAGTCCCAGTGCCGTCGGCTGGTCGACTTCATCGCCGTGTCTGCCCTGCATCGAGCCGATGATCGCCGGCGCCCCGAATGGTCCGGCGAAATCGATGATCGCCCGAATAGAGTCGCGGGCCTTATCTCGCGCCGCGTCGTCCGGCAGGCACAAGTGCAGCTTGTGCCGAACCCAGCCTGCCCCCGTCCCCACCGCGGAAAGGGCCAGTCCGTTCTCGTTCAAAAGCTCGCGCAGTTCTTTGGGATTAACAGCGTCCGGGCCCGGCGGAAAAATTTCGACGGCGTCAAAGCCCAGCGACCGCGCCGTGCGACAGGCCCCCGGCAGGTCGTGCCAGAAGACGAACGGCCCCCCTTTCGCTTCCCGTACGAGACTGACGGTGACGGACGAGCGGATCATGGAAGGCAGCGCTTGGGGACTTCACGAGAAGCAGGAACTTACCGACAAACCGCTGGGAGTCTATCTCTCGCGTCCACCCCTTTCAAGCGGTGCCGCGCCTGGACCGCAACACCCCATTGATTTACAACCAGACTCGGTGCTCCCAGATCGTGCCGCCGGCGCGTGGTTCGCGCCCGTCAGCGCACATTCTCTCGAACGCAGGGTCCGATGGATCAGTCACTGCCCCGGATTTACCTGGCTCGACACGGAGAAACCGCCTGGAGCCAGTCGGGCCAACACACCGGGCGAACCGATCTGCCGCTGACGTCGCGCGGCGAGGAGAACGCCGCGCGCC
>JACQFH010000274.1 GCA_016200145.1 Planctomycetia bacterium
GTGCCCGTACGTGTCCATCGTGAGCACGATCGTCGAGTGGCGCATGATCGCCTGCACGGCCTTGGGGTGCGCGCCGGCCATCGCCAGCCAGGCGCCGCACGTGTGCCGCAAGCTGTGAAAGTCGAGAGTCTCGCCGTCGTGGTTCTTCGCGCAGAGGAAGTCGCTGGCGGTCCGCTCACGCGGGCTTGAAGACGCGCTGCAGTTCTTCCAGGGACGTCTTGCCTTCCGCGACCAGCCGCAGACCGTCCTGCTGAAGAGTGATCATCTTGTCTTTCTTCATCTGGCTGCGAATGGCGTTGGCGTCGGGCTTGCCGGCGATCACGGCCTGCATGCCTTCGGTCATTTCGAGAAGCTCGAACATCCCGGTTCGGCCGAAAAACCCGACCGATCCGCATGATTCGCACTGGTCCTGGTTGCCTTCGGCGGCATCGGGCGGCTTGCGATACAGGGCGGCAATATCGTCGGGCAGGCCCAGCTTCCTCAGGAAATCGGACTTGGGCTTATACGCCATCCGGCAATCGTTGCAGAGAACGCGAATCAGTTTTTGCGTCACGATTCCCTTGAGCCCTTCGGCCACCAGTTTCGGGTCCCCGACCCATTCAATGAGCTGCAAGACGGCCGATGCCGTATCTTTGGCAGGGATTTCGGCCATCATCAGGATGGACTCGTGCCTCGAAAACATCGCCTTGGCGGCCGTGTCCGTCTTCACAGGTTCACACAGGATTACGTTGGCTTCGCGGCGGGCGGCTTTGGCGATCGTGCCCGCCAGGTCTTCCGGCTCTGCGTCCTCCATGCGCGTCACCTGAGGGACTTTGCGCCCCTCGAAATCGGCCAGCGTATAGATCGTGTTCATGTAGGCGTCGATGTTCCGCAGCACGGCGAACAGCGTCGTGGTGGTGCCTGAGCCGCCGGGACCGGCCACCAGCAGAACGCCTGGGCTCGTGCACAGATCGCGCAATTTCAGGCGCATCGGTTCGCCCATCCCCACGTCGGGGGGCAAATCGAGCTTCAGCTTCGCATCGGTGACGCGCACGATCAGCCGCTCGCCTTCCGCGACCGGAACAATCTTGATCCCCAGCGTATAGGGCTTGGTTTCGAATTCGGCCTTGATCCCTCCGGATTGCGCCTTCTTGCGCTCTTTGATGTCGAGGCCGGCGAGCAGCTTGAGCATCTGAGTGATCGCCAGCCCTTCCGCCTTGCCGAGCTTGCCTCCCGGATAGGGAATGCCGTCGACTGAGATCGTGATCACGGCCTGGGGGCCCCTGGGCTCCAGACGGATCGTATCGGACCGGCGCGCGAGGGCGTCGGTGACAAGGTCTTTGGCGCGCATCAGACCGGCTTCCACCAGCCGGCCGTTGGCTTTCATATTGACGTCCTGCCCGTTCACCGGCCCCAGGAAACTGACAGGCTCGAGTTCCTCTTCCTCTTCCTCTTTCTTCCCGAACATTCCGAATACCACGTCTCTGCTCCTCTCGATGCAATCGTCCACGTTGAAAAAGGGGACAGTCCCTCTCGGCCATACCGATTTGTCCTGGAGAGTCGACTCGTTGAAAAGGGACAGTCCCCTTTTTCAACAGCCGCCTACAGCAGGCCGTACGTCCGTAAAGTTCCCACGAGCTTCTGTTCTTCGGCTGCGCTCAAGGACGTCATCGGCAGGCGCAATTCGCCGCTATCTCGTCCCAGAACTTTCATTGCCCCCTTGATCGGAATGGGGTTGGTCGACAGCCCCAACAGGTCGCGGCACAGCGGAAACAGCTTGTAGTGCCACTTCTGCGCTTCGGCGATGTTCCCCTGTTCGAAGGCGGCGATCATCGCTTTGACGTCGCGCGGCACGATGTTGCCCACGACCGAAACCACCCCCCGGCCCCCCAGCGCCAGAATCGGCAACGTCAGGCTGTCGTCTCCCGAGAGAATCGTCAGATTGCTGAGCGCGGCGATCTGCGAGGCCTGGTCCATCGAGCCGGTCGATTCTTTCACCGCCACGACGCTCGGCAATTCTCCGATGCGGGCGATCGTTTCGGGCTCCATGTTCTTGGCCGTACGGCCGGGAATGTTGTACAGCATGATCGGCAGATCGACCTCTTCGGCGACCGCCTTGTAGTGCAGGTAGAACCCCTCTTGCGTCGGCTTGTTGTAATAGGGGGCCACCATCAGCGCGCAATCGGCGCCGACTTTCTGCGCGAAACGCGCGAGGCGCACCGCCTCGCGCGTGCTGTTCGACCCGGTCCCCGCGACGACTTTGACGCGCCCGGCCGCCTGCTCGCAGACGACTGCGATCACGCGTTCGTGCTCGTCATGCGACAACGTGGGGCATTCGCCCGTGGTCCCGACGGGGCTCACGCAATCGGTTCCCATCTCGACGTGCCAGTCGACCAGTCGCCGCAGCGCCGTTTCGTCGACGGCCTGGTCCCGAAACGGGGTGACGAGAGCCACCGTCAGCCCGGCGAATTGTTCACCCTTGGTGGCCATGCGATTTCCGATTTCTCCAGTCGATGCCGGCCATCTGCGCCAGCGCCAGTTCGAGGGCGTGCGTCCCGTCGCGCCCGTGGCCCTGCGCCTTGAGGGCCAGGTACAGTTGATGCGAAAGGGCCAGGCCCGGCAGGCACAGGCCCATCCGCTTTGCCTCGTCGAGCGCAATGCCCATGTCTTTGATGAAGTGCTCGACAAAAAACCCCGGATCGAAATTGTTGTCCATGATCCGCGGGCCCAGGTTCGACAGCGACCAGCTTCCCGCCGCGCCGCTGCCCACCGACTTGAGCACCGTCGGCA
>JACQFH010000263.1 GCA_016200145.1 Planctomycetia bacterium
CGTGCTCGATCGCGACGCCGTGCTGGCCGCCAGGAACGAAGTTTTCACACGTCTGGCCGAAGTCGGCGAGATCGCCGAGCCGGTCGCCGCCGGAATCGCGACCGGTGCCAGCCGCCGCCGCGAAGCGTCGCCCGACCTGGGCGTATTCTGGAAATCGGTGAGCGAGGGCCAGGCGCTGCGAAATGTGACGCACAGCGGGCGGCTCGCAGAACTGGCCGGGCTCTTGTTCGACGCCCCGGCGCGGCCGCATGATTACCTGTTTCTGCGGCCGGCCCCGGTCGGGAACGCGACCGATCTGCACTACGACTTTCCGTTTTTCGCCGGGGGGGCGTCGCAAATCGTCACCTGCTGGCTGCCTCTGGGAGAGATTCCGGTCTGCGACGGCCCGCTGGCGGTCGTTGAGAATTCGCACCGCTTCGAAGACCTGATAGCGCCGCTGCGTTCGGCGCGCTTGACGGGAGACCCGCAGGCGTTCGCTGCCGCGCAGGCTGTTGCCTACCAGTCCGCCGCGACCGACACGCTGGAATTCGTCATCGCACGGCAAACGCGCCTGCTCACAACCCACTTTCAGCCGGGCGACGTCGTCATCTTCAGCGGCTTTACGATGCATGGATCGTTCGACAATCATTCGCCGCTGCGGCGTGTGCGGTTATCGGTCGACGTCCGCTACCAGCCCGCTGCCGATCGCCACGACGATCCGCGGTTCTTCGGCCCCAACCCGATTGGCGCCAAAGGTGGCAGCTACGGCGAACAGAAGGCCGCCCAACCGCTTGGCACGCCCTGGGTGGCACGCCAGTAGCGGCCAACGGTTGTCCCGCCGTTCGTAGTACCGCCTTCAGGCGGTCGTATGACCGTCACCTCGCAAACTCCACCAATGCATTTCGCAAAACGAATTTGCTCGTTCATCCTCTTCGTGCCAGGCATCCTCGGCTGTCAGCGCGGCGAATCGGTTTCGCCGGCAGACGTTCCTGCAACGACGGTCGTTGACTCCCCCTTCAACGGCTCGAAAACCGGCGAAGAACGCGAGATCGCCGGCATCAAGCTCTGCTGGTGTCCGCCCGGCCGATTTACAATGGGGAGCCCACCCGGCGAACCCGAAAGGCGACCGGGGGAAGATCAGGTCGAGGTGACGCTCACGCGAGGCTTCTGGATGGCCAAATACGAAGCCACGCAGGGGGAGTGGAAACGGGTCGTCGGTGATCTGCCCGGCGAATTGACGGCCGAGCTGCCGGCGGGGAATGATTACCCTGTCGGCAACGTCAACTTTGCCGAGACGGAAGCCTTCTGCCGGAAGCTCACCAAGCTGGCCCACGAATCCGGCGACCTCCCGAACGATTGGGAGTTCCGCCTGCCGACCGAAGCCCAATGGGAATACGCCTGCCGGTCCGGCACGACGACGGCCACATCGTTCGGTGACTCACTCAGCAGCAAACAGGCGAACTTCAAGGGGAAGCCCTACAACGGAGGCGAGCCGGGGCCGTCGCTCAATCGGGCCGCCAAAGTCGGCAGCTACCCCGCCAACGCGTGGGGATTGCACGACATGCACGGGAACACTTACGAGTGGTGCCGCGACTGGTACCACAGTCAACTTCCGGGCGGAGCCGACCCCGATCTGTATTCGGCGAAAGCGACGGCAACCAAAGGCAAAAACGGCGACATTTCCCGTGTCCGCCGCGGCGGATGCTGGTCGGACGAAGGCTGGCCTTGCCGCACTGCCTTCCGTTTGCGGTTCGAACCCGAGCGCCGCTACGACCACATCGGCTTCCGCATTGTCGCGGTGCGCGTGAAATAGCTGCTGTCTGCCGGATCGCTGCCGACCCTGGCAAATTTCAAACCGGATCATCGCCATTAAGTATTGTTTAACCCGGAGCCAACGGCGACGGCGCGTGCCGATTGGTACCCAAAACGCCGTCGCCGCTGGCTCCGGGTTAAACGACTCTTTGCAGGAGCGAGTCGAACGCGCAAGCAAGGTTCCGCCCCGGCAGACCACGACAGGCGGGACCTACTTCACGCCCATTTCGTGCACCATCTGCACGAGGGCCTTCACGCGGTCAGGGTTCGCCTCGGGCATCACGCCGTGACCGAGGTTGAAGATGTGCCCCGGCCGTCCCGCCGCCTGCGCCAGCACGTCGCGCGTGCGCTCGCGCAAGGTCGCGAGATCCGCCAGCAGCGTCACCGGATCGAGGTTACCCTGCACAGCCCGGTCGTGTCCCACTGCCTGCCAGCCGGCCGCCAGCTCGATGCGCCAGTCGAGGCCGATCACTTCCCCCCCCGCCTCTCGGCACAACGGGAGCAGTGCGGGATTGCCCGTCAGAAAGTTAATGACCGGAACCTGCCCCTTGACGCCGTCGACCACGGTCCGCGTGTGCGGCAGCACGTATTCACGATAATCGTGCGGCGACAGGCAGCCCGCCCAACTGTCGAAAAGCTGCACCGCCTGGCACCCCGCCTCGATCTGCACATTCAGGTACCGTACCAGACTCCCCTACAACCGCTGCATGAGCGTGTTCCACGCGGCCCGGTCGGCGTACATCAGCCGCTTCGTCGCCAGGTAATTCTTCGAACCGCCCCCTTCGATGACGTACGACGCCAGCGTAAACGGCGCCCCGGCGAAGCCGATCAGCGGAATGTTTTCCGGCAGATCGCGGCGAACGAGTTTCACCGTGTCGAACACGAATTGCAGCGGCGAAACGTCGTGCAGCTCCGTGACGCGATCGACCTCGGCCGCTTCTTTGACCGGGTTGTGGATCACCGGCCCTTCGCCCTTGGCATATTCCAGATCGAGCCCCATCGGCTCCAGGATCGGCAACAGGTCTGCAAACAGGATCGCCGCGTCGACTCCCAGCGCCTTCTGTGCCGAGAGGGTGACTTTGGCAGCCAGCTCGGGAGACTTGCACAGCTCGATGAACGTGACCTTGCTACGGACGGCCATGTACTCCGGCAGATACCGCCCCGCCTGCCGCATGATCCACACGGGCGTCGTGTCGACCGGTTCACGCCGGCAGGCGCGGAGGAAACGGGAATTGTGGAGAGCGGGGGAAAGAGACAAGTTGATTTCGGAATTGGGATTTCGGATTTCGGATTTATCACGCAACGGTCAACGTTTGGTTGATTCTCCCAGCAAACGTCGCTTGATCGTATCCCAGGAATTTCCCGCCGTCGGATCATTCTCGATGGCATCGAGGCGACGATTCAAGCCTCGCGTTTCTTTTGCAAAACTGCAAGCGCATCGCGCGCCACAGCTTGCGCCAAATGTCCCATTTTCGGATGTTCGGGTTCGATGTCGACGGGCAGACCTTCTTCGCGGATTGTCTCGCTGGCGGTCGGGCCGATGCTGGCGATCGCGCACCGCGCGCTCGCTGCGAGCCAGGCGTCGCGCACGCCCTCCTGCTCGGCAACCTACAGCACGTTTCGCAACTGCTGGGCGCTGGTGAACATCAGCACCTCGAAGCCCCCGGCGATCGTCGTGTGCACTGCCTCGCGCAGGGGCCCCGTGTCTTCGGGCAGCGCCCAGCGATAGACGGGAACCCGAATCGTCTCGGCCCCGCGCTGCTCGAGCGCGGCGTACAGCTCCGGATTCGGCTGCCCATATTCCTGCACGGCCACCCGTTTGCCGGCGACCTGCACTTTGGCCGCGGACGATAATCGTGCACTTCTGCAGTGCGCCCAGAAACGCCCCTCGATCGTGCCGCGATTCCACCACGTCTGCGAGTGCCCGCGTCCCCACGCCCGTCAGCAGAATCACAACATCGACCGTCCCCGCAAACAGCCGTTCCGCAAACGCCAGCGCCTCCGGGTTCTCCTCCAGCGGCACCTCTCGCATTGAAGGCGCGATCGTAACACCGATCAGCCCCAACCGCTCGAGCAACCCCCGTAATTCCGGACCATTCCGGCTCTCGAAGGCGCAGAGGCGCAATTCGGAGAGAGACCGGATGTCACGATTCGCGAAGGAGTCCATTTCGTGATTATAGCAGCCAAACTTCGCAGTGCGGGCCTCAGCTCAATCGTAAGGATTTTGAAGAGCCACGGATGAAACACGGATCAAACACAGATTGAGGAGAGTCCGTCCTTATCCGTGTTTCATCCGTGGCTAAGATTCCTTCGTTCCGAGAAAACGCACAGCCCGGATCGGCGTGGAATTTTGTAAAAAATTCCCTTGCCGGGTTGGGGGGACGTCACTACGATGCCGCCGCGCGGCCGAGCCCTTGCGGCGTCTGAATTCTCAGACTTGCCGGCGGGGCATCAGACAGAATCTGCACCGACATGTCCTACCGGCCTTTTTCTCGCCGCTTCATCGCGCTCGCGCTGGCGGCGTCCATCGCCTTGCTCTCCACGTCCTGCGGGACGATTCTTTATCCTGAGCGGCGCGGCCAGCCCCCCGGCGGCCCGCTCGATCCGGGAGTCGTCATACTCGACGCCCTGGGCCTCTTGTTCTTCGTGATTCCCGGCGTCGCCGCGTTCATCATCGACTTCAGCAACGGAACGATCTATCTCCCCCCGCCCGGCTACGGTGCTGTGCCATGTCAAACGCTGCGCCGGCAGGACCTCGTTCCGGTGAAGCTCGCGAAGCAGGACATGACCAGGGAGAATATCGAAAAGGTCGTCAGCGAACATGTCGGCCGTCCAGTGTCACTGGACGACGGCCGGTATCGCGCCGGAAAACTCGACAATCTGGAAGAGTTCGACGAGCGGGTTGAGAGCGCTGTGCAGGAAAATGCCGAATCGCGTCCAGCCGCAATTCGGTTCCCGTAAACCTCGCGTGAATTCTGCGAGTGCATCTGGAATTCGCATTGCGCGGACCCACGGGGACCAACCTATCGGTCGGTGCCCGCCCGTGGGCTTGGCGGCCAGCGCGATTGCTAGACTTTTTGCAGCTTCGTCACGCGGCCTGTAGGCACCCATTCGACGACGTAGATGTTGCCGTCTTTGTCGTAGCAGGCGTCGTGGGGGTGGATGAATTTGCCCTTTTCCCAGCGGGTTGGCTGGAAGCGCATTTTGAACTGCTGCTTGTCATCCATTTCCAGCACGAGCTTCGTCCATTCGGGGTCGTGGCCCAGGTGGACGATCGGCTTATTTTCTTTGTCGAAGATCGTTACGCGTGCGTGCAGGTCGGGGACCAAGAGCTCTGTGCCACGGATGTCAAAGTGGGCCGGGAAGCTGACTTCCGTCACGAAGCCCAGGTGTTTGCCGTCGAGCGTGAAGTACTGCAATCGGGCGTTCGCCCGGTCGGCCACTACCAGCGACGGGTCGCGGCCCGGACGGTCGTCCAGCCAGATGCCGTGCGGCGTCTGCATCTTGCCCGGCTCTTTCCCTCCGCCTCCCCACGTGCGGACCCAGCGGGCGCTTTTGTCGTACTGGTGGATGTAATGCGACCCGTAACCGTCGGCGACATAGAACCCGCCGTCGGGAGCGAAGGCCACGTTCGTCGGGCTGAACTGGCTGACTTTCTGGTAGACCCCCGCCTCGAACGGGTAACTCATTTTCCAGATTTGCTCTTCCTTGCGGTCGGCCGTCATCACCGACTTGATGACCAGGCGCTTCGTCACGTCGCACAGGTACAGGTATTCCTGCCCGTTCTCTTTGCGAATGTCGATGCCGTGCCCGCCGGCGTGGTATTCTTTGCCAAACGACGTCACGTACTTGCCCGCCGGGTCGAACACGACGATGGCATCCATCGGCGTCTCGGCCCGGTTGCGGTGCTTGATGTAAACGAGGCCCGCTTCGTCGATCGCCACGCCGTGCGTCTCGCCCCACTTGACGTGATCGGGAAGCTCGCCCCAGTTGTGGATGCACTCGTACGTGTGCTCGCCCGAACCGACGACGACGTTTTTGCTCCCGGATTTGTTTTCAGCCCCGAGAATCGTCGACCCCACCGTTCCCGCCGCGGCGACAGCAACGCTGGCTGTCTTGATGAACGTCCGCCGCGAAGTTTTGCCCGGGTCGGTGCTGGCGTCAGTTGAGTCGGACATTGCGGGTGTACCTCTGGTCGAGAAGGAGACGCAGTGCAGCCGTAAAAGGTCCATTGTGCCGGAAGGGCGACAATGAGACAAGGAGACGAAAGCCGAGGAGAGAAGGGCGAAGAGGGAAGAGAGACTCGCTGCGGCGGCCTAGGCTTCCCCCCTCTCTCTTCGGTCCCTACTCGCGCACTTCCTCGCCTTCGACGAGCACATGCCCGCCCGTCTTGCGGATGGGGTTGCCCGCCGCAGAGGCGAGCTTGGTCGAGATGATTTCGGTCTGCGCGACTTCGGCGTTCAGCACCTGGGCCACGCGGTTTCCCGAGATCTCGGAATCCTTGATCCCCACCAGCGAGCACCCACCGACGGCCAGGCCGGCCCGGCCATTTTCGACGAGTTTCACCTGGTCGAGAATGATGTTCTTGCAGCGGTCGTGCACGTTGACGCCGTCGAGGCGGAAGTGTCGCAACTCCAGGTTGTGGATCACCACGTTGTCGACGTCGAGCAGCGTGATGCCGACTTCTTCGGCGGCAAAGCCCAGCGGCGCCTGCATTGCAAGGGCCGGGCCAGCCGGAGGCACGTGGTAATAGATCGACCCGTGCCAGGCGGCCCATTGCCCCGCGGGAATCGCCGCGGGCCCGGCAGCCCCGACGAACTCGGGGAGGGCCCGATCGCCGCTCACGAGCTGATAGAACGCCTTACGGCGCGGGGTAAACTTCCAGACGCCGTTCGGCAGCGCCTTCCAGGCGTCGTGCGGCACCTCTTTGAGCCCGCTGACGACGGCGCCGTTCCCTTCGAGCCGGAAGCCGCCGCTGAACCGCGCGCCGACGATTTCGAGCGATTCAACGTACGGAACTCCGTGGTTGGCAATGTGCACCGTGTCGCCGGGCCGAACTCGCTGCAGCGCCCGGCGAATTGTGCGGACCGGCCCGGTGGCCGCGTTGACCTCAAACTGCGACCGGCCATCGAAGATGTCGTCGCCTTCGCGGTTATCGACGAATAAGTCGCCGGCCGCCGCCGGGCGGGCACCCAGCATGGCAATCGCCGTCAGAAGGGCAGCCGCGACATGTCGAGCGACGCGCATATTCAAACTCCGGACTTGATTGAGACTGTCGTCTATCGTTTAACCGCGACCCGGGCACCGCCGCGGATAGCGGTGGTCGGGGAGCGCGTATCGCAGGCTCTGTGCCCTCGCTCGACAACCGCGTGTTGACGGAATTTAACGGATCCTGGCGGTGCAGCACGGTCAGTCGATCGACGTTCGACGCGCGCTCCCCTACCGGGTCGCGGTTAAACGCAATACCGTTCGGCGAAGAGCAGATGTTCAGGAGTCTGCCCGTAAGCCGGAAAAGGCTGGCAAGCTGGAGATTCAATCTGGGTAAGTTGCGATCCTCAAAATCCCTTCGCCGAACGGTATTGC
>JACQFH010000264.1 GCA_016200145.1 Planctomycetia bacterium
CCGGCAGGCGGGACCTACTTTGGCAGATCGTCGGCGACGGCGGTGGCGACGGCGGGTTCTTTTTCCTGCTGGCGTTCCAGGAAGTGGAACACCGGGCCGGGGACGAGGCCGAACGAGACGACCAGCAGCGCGGCACAGCACACCGAGATCAGCGCGGGGCGGCCGCCGGCGGGGCGCGCGCTCGAGAGCGGGTCGTTGAGGAACATTGCCGAGATCAGCCGCAGGTAATACACGGCGCCGATCGCCGCGTTGACGACGCCGATCACCGCCAGCACGACGAACGCCGGGTGCAACGCGAATTGCGACTCCGACGTTTCCTGCCGCACGCTCAGGGCCGATGAAAACACCGAGAGCTTGGCCCAGAACCCGGGCAGGGGCGGAATGCCGGCCAGGCTGAATAGAAACAGCGCCGTAATCACGGCCACGAACGGCTGACCCTTCGCCAGGCCCGTCAGATCGTCGACGTATTCGACCTGTTTGCCTGGCCTTCCCAGGTACACCAGCACGCCGAACAGCCCCGCGCTCGTCAGCGAATACGCCAAGAGATACAGCAGGCTGGCGTGAATTCCGCCGGGCAGCCCCAGTGCGCCGAGCGCTCCGGTCGAGTGTTCCATCTTGAGCGCCGGGTTCCACGACTCCCAGAACGCGACGGCGATGCCGATCAGCATGTATCCGGCGTGCGCGATGCTCGAATAGGCGAGCATGCGGCGGACGTTCGTCTGCAGGATCGCCAGGCAGTTGCCGCCGGTCATGGTGACTGCGGCCAGAATCAGCGTCAGTTGCTGTCCGGTCGTCTCGAAGCCGATCATCGTTTCGGAGACGACGCGGATCAGCGCGAACAGGCCCGCCGCCTTAGGAATAATCGCCAGGAGGCCCGCGTTAAACGCCGATGTCCCCTGATACACTTCGGGCGCGTAGAAATGAAACGGCACGGCGGCCATCTTGAAGCCCAGACCGGCCGTGATCAGCACGAGGGCGATCACCCCCAGCACCGAACCCGTTGCGTTCTGTGTTCCCGGGACCGGTGAGAGATACGCGTCGGCGAGAACCTCTCTGATACCGGCAAGCTGCGTCGTGCCCGTCAGCCCGTACAGAAACGCGAACCCGTACAGCAGCACGGCGGCCGACATCACGCTCAGCAGAAAATACTTGATGGCGGCTTCCTGCGAGGCGTAGTCGTGCCGGCCCAGGTAGAGCAGTACGTACGTGGGAATGCTGATCAGCTCGAGCGCCAGAAACATCAGCACCAGGTCCCCTGCCGCCGAGACCAGCATCAATCCCGACAAAATCAGCAGCAGCATGCCGTAGAACTCGGCCGCCGTCTTCGATTCGGACTGCGCCTGCATCGACAGCAACACGAGCAGCACGCCGATCGCGAGCGACGTCCATTGAAACGCGAGCGAGATGGGCGTGCGCGAAACCGCCAGCGTGCGGAGGGCGTCTTCTGAGAATTCGATGTTTGAAGAGTGATGGAGCGCGGCGGCGCCAATCACGAGAGCGACGAGTGCCAGCGGGCCCCAGCGACGCGCGGGAACCGACGTCGTCCCCCCCAGGATGAACAGGCACGCCAGCCCGGCGATGACTGTCTGCGGCAACAAGAGTAACAGCGTTGTCTGCAAAGCGTCCCTAATCCTTCGAGGCGACCGCGCTGGGCCGCTGTTCGGTATTCACAGCAATCTGGTCAACTGCTTTCTCGCGCGCGGCGACGGCCGCCGGGTGGGCGCGCGATAACGTTTTAACCACGTGGTCGACCGAAGGCTGCATGCGGCTGGTGAAATAGTCAGGGTAGAGGCCGATCCAGAAGATCAGCACCAGGATCGGCGCCAGCGCCGCCATTTCGCGGAAGTTAAGGTCGGCCGGCGCGGCGTGTTCTCCGTGACCGTGCCTTTCGGCGACCGGTTCGCGCAAGCGCCCGAAGAACGTGCGCTGCACGAGCCACAGCGTGTACCAGGCGCCCAGGATAATTCCCGTGAGCCCGAGGATCGCGTACAGCCGGTTCGTCGCGAACATGCCCATGATCGACAGCACTTCGCCCGGAAAACCGTTCAGCCCCGGCAGGCCGATGCTCGAAAAGGCGACGATCCCCAGGCAGAAGCCCAGTACGGGCAGCTTGCG
>JACQFH010000278.1 GCA_016200145.1 Planctomycetia bacterium
AGAGACGCGCGGCGCTTTCTGACGGCTGATCAGCGCCGGAACGATGACGCGGCAACCGACATCAGCCAGCAGCCGCGCATATTGAGATTCGGCAGGTATCCCCTCCGCGAGTCCGCAGATCTGCTCGGGGGTCTGATCGCAATCGGGGATCGCGACCACGTCGGCCCATTTTTTCACTTTCGTCGGAACAAGCAGCAGCCCCTCGCCGTGAACGTCGCCGAACGCCGGCCAGCGGACGGCGAAGACTTCGTAGTTTTCCGCTTTTGCAACGAGAGCAGGCCGTGCCGTTGTGCCGACGAGCTCGGGCGCGTCGAACGGCACGCGCGCGTCGCGAACGCCCAGGATGTGCGCCAGGCGCTGGCGATTGGGCTCGATCGATTTGTTAAAGGCCTCGGCTGACGAAAAATCATATTTCCAGAGCTTGGCCCGCCGCTCGACCGACTTGTCGAGCTCGCGCAGCAGGAATTTGTCGACCCCGTCGACCAGGTGCGAGGCGATGTCCCCCTCGATCGTCAGCGCCTTCGTACCCGCCAGCGGCTCCGGCTCCGCCCCGCGCGCCACCCCGGCTGCCAACACAAATAGAACGGCCATGATCGACGAGCGCCGCAGAATCATCGGTGTCTCCTCAAGCAAGTTGAACGAGGTCGTCTATGCAACGGTTAAGAAGGCCACGGATGAAACACGGATAAAACACGGATGAAAAATTTCCGTTCCCATCCGTGTTTTATCCGTGTTTCATCCGTGGCTCCTTCTTCCTCCTGCTGGCAGTATTTGCCCACATATTAGCCACAGATCCACACAGATGAACACAGATGCCTGCTGGAACGCGAAAACAAGAGAGGTCCACGAAACACACGAAACACACGAAAACGGTCGTGACGGATGCTGCGAAGTCAATTTGAATTGGATGTCCTTCATATCGAAACGACTGTCGCTGTCGAACAGGCTGCTGTTTCCGGATTGATGCTTTCGTGTTTTTCGTGTGTTTCGTGGACATCCTTTTGATTGCCCCGCGCCCGGCGTCCCTGTCCGCACGCGTCCAAGGCGTGCATCCGTGGGATTGCCACGCCATCCGTGGGCATTTCGGCTTTCTTCATTCTGGTATTTATCCGCGTGAATCCGCGTCATCCGGGGTCATTCGTCCGTCCGTCAGAGTTGTGCCGGGGCCGTGCAATGTCGTTCCGCACGTCGGGCCTGTTCGTGTCGCAGGGATTTCATCCCGCTCCCAGGGCCGGAAAAATTTTTGTGGCGATTCAATTCAAAGCAGGATATGGACCTGCGACGAATTCCGGAAAATTCGTCCGGATTTTTTCGAGAATCCTCTTGAACTTCGGGGGGCGCCTGCTAAATTCAACGTCCGTGGGGACAAGTGGGGATTTGTGGCGAAAAGTGGCCAAAAGTGCTGTTTTTGCGATGGATCGCCTGTCAAAGTGTCCGGCGAATAACTCCTGAACAATGACCCTTTCGGGAACGTACACCAGGTCGCTCGACGAAAAACAACGCCTGGCGGTTCCCAAACGGATTTGTGAAGATTTCAGCGAGGCCGATCTCAAGTATCTCTACGTCGCGCCGGGAACCGAAAAGTCGCTCGAGCTGTATTCTGCAGCCGGGTTCGAAAAGCTGGCGCGAAAAACTGCCAAACAAACATCGAACCGCGTCGAGGTGAGGAACTACAAGCGGTTGTTTTACTCGCGGGCCGAGCGGGTCGAGCTGGATGCCCAGGGGCGGATCCGGCTGCCCGAGCGTCTCGTGGAGTTCGCGGGGCTGTCTCGCGACGTGGTGCTGGTGGGGGTTCACGATCATGCGGAAATCTGGGACGCCGCCGCCTGGGACAAGTTCCTGAATGCGACCGGCGCCGCGTTCGACGACATGGCGACGCGGGCCTTCGAATAGTTGCGTGAAGTCAGTGAAATTCTGATTGGGCAGACCAAGTCACTCGACTCGAGATTCAGGAGAACGACGAAGTCGATTTGCGTATTGCTCCGGGAGCGAAATTCGCTCTTAGATCGGCACCCTGGAGAAGCTGGTGGGGGCCCCGGAGCAAATCTTTGCGCCGCCGTGAACCGGGCAGCGCATAGCTGGCAGCCATGGATCGGTTGCCGCGGACGGACGGAAGGCTCAGGCAGCAGTACCGACCGTAATTATTCGCCTCGCGTGGGGGAGATGGATCTCGCCCGAGGCGAATAATTCTCCGCTTTCTTCTGTAGGTCAGGCTTTCCAGCCTGACGGCAATGTGCCTCGGATGCGATCGCAGGGCTCCGGCAACAGAAACCGGGTGCACTCGTGCATCCGTGGCTATCTGCGTCATCCGCGGTTCCCACCCTTTTTCGGTCGCAACAGGACGGAACGACAAAAGGAACGACAGGAAAATGTGGACAGGAAAATAGATTCTCAGCCTGCGTTTGCATTTTGGGCACGGCTGGCCGGACGACGATTTTCCTGTCCCCAATGTTCCTGTCTTCCCTGCCGTCATGCGTGGGATTTCCACGCCATCCGTGGCTGAGATTTTCCCTCGCGACTTTGCGTGAGGCTCTCGTGGAAGTCGAGATGTTGGCCTGCAACCCGCCAACTCCGGAGATTGCCGAGCGCTGTCAGGCTGGAAAGCCTGACTTACAATGGGGGAATGCCCGAATTCACCCCCATCGCCCAAGACCCGTCGCGTCCGGTCCATGTGCCGGTGCTGCTGAGAGAGGTTTTGCAAAATTTACAATTGGGGCCGGGCCTCGTCGTGGTCGACGGTACGGTGGGCGCGGCCGGGCACAGCCGCCAAATCGCCGGCCGGATCGCCCCATCGGGCACGCTGATCGGTCTTGACCGGGATGCCCGAATGTTGGAAATTGCGGCCCACCAGCTCTCCGCCTTTCCCACACATCTCCATCAGGCCAGTTATGCCGAACTCCCGCGGGTTTTGGCCGGACTGCACATCCCGGCGGTCGACCGCATTCTGCTCGACCTGGGACTGTCGTCCGATCAACTGGCCGATGAATCGCGCGGCTTCAGCTTTTCCGCCGCCGGACCGCTCGACCTGCGGTTCGACACGCGACAGGGGGAGCCGGCTTCCGATTTGCTTGCCCGCCTCGACGAACACGAGCTCGCCGAGCTGCTTGAACGATTCGGCGAGGAATCAGACAGCCGCCGCATCGCGCGCAACATTGTGGCGTGGCGACAGCGCAGCCCGATTCTCACCGCGCGCGACCTGGCCGACGCTGTCGCCAGCACGGGACGACGCGGCAAATCGACTGATCGCGGCGGCCGGTCGCACGACGACCGGCACCCGGCGACGCGCGTCTTTCAGGCGCTGCGAATCGCTGTCAATCAGGAGCTTCAGCAGCTCGAAACGTTTCTGGGGGGAGTGTTGTACGACTGTCTCAAGCCGGGCGGAATCGCCGCCATCATCAGTTTCCATTCCCTGGAAGACCGCCTGGTCAAACAGGCCTTTCGAGAGCCGAACTCATGGCAGCTTCTGTCCCCGAAACCGATAGCGGCTTCCCCCGCCGAACAGCGCTTCAACCCGCGCTCACGAACAGCCCGGCTGCGGGTAGCGAAGCGCCTGTAACGGCCGACGCTTCGGCCAAGCGCCCCGATCCGTTTGCCAAAGCGGCCCCTCGACCTACGGCGCCCGCGAAGCCCGCGGCGGCCCCCGCCCCGACGGCCTCTGCGAAAGACCAGACCGCTGAAGCCGCCCTGGAAACCCCCGCCGCACCCACCGCGGCCGACTGGGGCCTGGCATCCAAGCCCCGTCGTTCCGCGATGAAATTCAAGATCGCCGGTGCGATCGGCTTGTTGCTGTCGGCCGGCGGTGGCTATTTCGGTTATCAGAAGTATTTCCCGAAGGGCGCCGACTCGGCCGAAACCGAGCAGGAAATCGCCGATGCCGACGACGAATCGCACAAGCCGCACTCCAAGGCCAAACCGACCGCCGACGATCCGTTCGGCGATTCACTGAATATGGGGGGCGACGACGACCTCGAAAGTCTCCCCGCGCGTGAGCCTCGCAAAGTCGGTCACCAGCCGCAGGCGGAACCGATCTCGCGCCGGCACGCGACAGCGGCGGCAGGCAAAAAGACTCCGCATCGCAAGGCACCGACGACGGACGACGATCCATTCCAGTTCACGGATGAAGACGAATCGACCCCGCCAAAGTTCGCTCAGACGGAACCGGAGCTCGAAGACGAAGATCTCTCGGGAAGCTCTCTTCAGAGCCCGGCGAAGAAACATCGCACGATGGGGACCGCTGCCCAACATGGAAAATCGGTTGCGACTTCGCCGAAGTCGGGGCATCACGCCCAGACCGGGCCGCGCATCCATTCGCTCGCCGAGCGCGACGGAGACCTGCCCGCAGACATCACCGACGACTTCGCCGCGGATAAGCTCGATGGCTACGAGTTGAGCGACCGGGCTCGTGCCGGGCGGACGCCATCCAGGAAAACGACCGGGCATTCGCAGGGCCCAAAAATCTCTGTGATTGACGTTCGCGACGAAGACGCGCCCGACGAGCGGCTGGAAGGGTTCACCGCCGACGATGCGACGACCCGCCGGGCCGTCAGCAAGACCCGAATCGTAAGATCGACCGACGACGACGCATTCGACGAACGCACGACGGCCTCCGAGATCGAAGACGACTTCGGTGTGGGGCGCTCTTCGCGGAACGGGCCGGCCGCCATCCATCGACGCGGCGCAGACGGGCACTCCCGTGCAGACCGGCTGCCCGCCGACCGGTTTTCGGACAGTGATGAACATGCCGGTGCGACGTATCGCGTTCAGCCCGACGACAATTTCTGGAAGATCTCCCGCAAGCAGTACGGTTCGGCCCGTTACTATCAGGCCCTCACGCAGCACAATCTCGATCGCGCCCCCGATCCGCAGAAACTTCGGCCGGGAACGCAGATTTCGACTCCCACCGCCGCGTACCTCGAACGCAAGTACCCGAACCTGATCGAAAAGGGGTCGGCGGACTCTGCGACACACCACGCCGGCGCACACCCGTCGCGCACGCGACCACGCTTCGAGAAGCCGGGGACCGAGCACGACTTTGACCGCCCCGCCGAGCGGAGCGTCGCCAAAGAAACGGGAGAGGGCTATTTCTACAGCAAATCGGGCGACCCGATGTACCGCATCGGGGCGGACGACACCCTGACGGGAATCGCGCAAAAGCACCTCGGGCGGGCCTCCCGGTGGACTGAGATTTACGAGCAGAATCAGGATATTTTGAGCAGTCCGGATAACCTGACGCTCGGCACCGTGATTCGCCTTCCGGGCGACGCCAGCCGCCTGAGTCTCGTCCCGGAGAACGACCGCCGCCGATAGTCGGAATATGTTCTTCCGCTTCGGAGTGGGTCTGCTGCTGGTTGTGCTGACGTCTTTGGGGGGGACGGCGCTCGAGAAGCGCAATCTCGAGCTGAAGCGCGCCGTCAGCCGGCAGCACTATCGCCTCGAACGCCTGCAGGAGCAACGCGCGGGAAAGCGCGTGCTGGCGCAGCAACTGGGCGCGCCGAACCGGCTGGTCGGCCAGGTCGATCAACCGTTAATCCCCGATCAGGGCGCAAAATCGGCAAAACCGGCGCGGCCCAACAACCGCAAGCCCCGGAACAACTCGCAGGCCTCGCGCGACGGATCACCCTGATTTCGGCGAGTGGTCGATATTCAGGAGGAGGCGCGAGACCCCTGCCGGTTCACCCGGCAGGTGAATCAGTTTAGGTGGCTAGACGCCGGCCTCTGGCGGACGACAAGCCGGCAGGGGTCGACCGCGCTGCGGCTGTCGATAGATGATGTGTGGACTTCCGTCCACACCAATCCTTGTCACGTGGGGACTGAAATCCCCCCTACGTTTCGAAATCGCAAATCGTGTCGAACTCGCTCCCGCCCTCTGCCGATTCGCCCGCGCACACCGCCGTGTCGTCGGCCCTGCGCAGCGCCTTCCCGCGCGAGCGCCTGATCGCGTCGGCCATGCTGCTGTTCTGCCTGTTGCTGGCGGGACGGCTGGTGCAATTGCACCTGTCGAGCGGCGACGACTTCGAGCGGCTCGCCAGGCAGCAGCGCATTTTTCGCGAAGTCGTGCCTGCCCGGCCGGGCGAGATCGTCGACCGCCACGGGCACGTCTTCGCCACGTCGGTGTGCGTGCGCAGCGTGTACGTCGTGCCGCGGCAGATTCACGAAGCCTGGGACCTGGCCCGCCAACTGGGCGAGGCCCTGGGGATTTCTCCCGATGAGCTGTTCGAGAAGATCGCTTCTCATCCACAACGGCAGTTCCTGTGGGTCAAGCGGCGCATCTCAGACGAAGAAGCCGAGCGCGTGCGCAAGCTCAAGCTGCCGGCTGGTACCTGGGGCTTTCGCGATGAATTTCGCCGGCAGTATCCGCAGGGACCGGTCGCCGCCCAGGTGGTTGGCCTGCGCGACATCGACGGCCAGGGCAGGGGGGGCGTTGAGCAGATTCTCGACGAGGCCCTGCGCGGCAGCGACGGGAACCGCGAGCTGGTGCAGGATGCGCGCGGCCGCGTGATCGAGGTTCGCGACGACACCGATACTCCGCCGCACCACGGCCAGACCATTGTGCTCACGATCGACACGGTGATCCAGGTGTTTGCCGAGCGGGCGCTCGACTCGGTCGTCGAGCAGTGGAAGCCGCAGTCGGCCTGCGCGATCGTGCTCGACCCGCGCTGTGGCGACATCCTGGCGATGGCCTCGCGGCCGACGTTCGACCCCAACCACGCCGAGATTGCGTTGCCCGAAGCCTGGAAGAACCGCTCGATTGCCGACATGTACGAGCCCGGTTCGACGTTTAAGCCGTTCGTCGTCGCCTGGGGCCTGGCGCGGGGCGCAATCCGCAACGACGAGGTCTTCCATTGCGAGAACGGCGAATACCGCATGGGCCGCCGTGTTCTGCACGACCATCACAAATATGGCGCTCTGTCGGTCGCCGATGTCCTCGTCAAGTCGAGCAACATCGGCATGGCGAAGATCGGCCAGCGGATGGGCAACGCCCAGTTGTTTCAGGCGGCCGTGGCGTTCGGGTTCGGAGGACGCACGGGGATCGAGCTGCCCGGTGAATTGTGCGGCCGCGTGCGGCCCCTCAAACAGTGGAACTCCTACTCGACCGGCTCGGTGCCGATGGGGCAGGAAATTGCCGCCACGCCGCTGCAGATCATTGCGGCGTATGGGGCCCTGGCGAACGGCGGGACGCTGATCACGCCGCGCCTGGTCGTCCGCGAATCTGATCGCAGAGGCTCGGCCGGGGTGGGAATCGTGTCGCACGTCGTTGATTCGAAAGTCGCCGACTGGGTCCGCCGCGAGGCCCTGGCGGCCGTCGTCAGCCGCGGAACAGGCAAGAAGGCCGCCATCAGCGGTTACGAGATCTTCGGCAAGACCGGTACGGCACAGAAGCTCGATCCGCAGACAGGGGAATACTCGCGCGAGCTGCACGTCAGCTCGTTCGTGTGCGGCGCGCCGGTCGACGACCCGCGCGTGCTGGTGCTGATTTCGGTCGATCAGCCGACCGTGTCGGTGGCCGGCGAGCACTTCGGCGGCTCAGTCGCCGCCCCCGCCGCCGGCGAGCTCCTGCACCGCTGCCTGATGCGACTCAAAGTCCCCGTCGACGAGAAACTGATCCGCGCGGCCATCCTGCCCGATGATTTCCGGGACGTGTTTCTGGAATAGCCAGCACGTTGCGCAATAGCCCCTTCGGGGCTGACGCTCCGGGAATTCTCGTCGCTCTTCGCAGATTCTGTTTCCGGAACGGACTTCTGTCTCGGGAACTGCCGCGACGCGGGTTTCGTCTGTAATACGACCGGCACCTCGATCGTATCTCTTCGGGGACACCTTTCGATTGCCCGCAGCCACGCCGCCAGGAGTGCACGATGTTTCAGAAACCAGTCACACGTCGCACGTTCGTCACCGGCATGCTCTGCGTCGGGACCAGTACGGTCTGCCGGCTGGTTGCCGGTGAAAACGACGAAAAGGCCGGCGGCACGAAACACAGCCTCGCCGATTCGCAGGCGCTCGGCGGCGGAGAGCGGGCGGACGCGGTCGTAGAAGCCGTCGACGAGCACGCGCCCCGTCCTCGGGTCGCGGAGCCCCGCGATGATCGTGGCGAGCGCGTTGATCGGGTTCGTGAGCGACCCGCCGAACATACCCGAGTGGAGGTCCTTGTCCGGGCCGGTCACGCGGAGGTGCATGTAGGCGAGGCCGCGGAGCCCGTACGTGAGCGCCGGCAGGCCCTCGGCGAACTGGTCGCTGTCCGAGATCGCGACGCAGTCCGCCTTGAGGCGCTCGCGGTTCTCCTTGATCCAGCCGTCGAGGTGGCTCGACCCGATCTCCTCCTCGCCCTCGATCAGGAACTTCACGTTGACGGGCAGCCCGCCCGCCCCCTGGATCCAGGCCTCGGCGGCGTGGATCCACGTGAGCATCTGCCCCTTGTCGTCCGTCGAGCCGCGCGCGACGAGGTCGCCCTTCTCGTTCACCCACGGGTCGAACGGCCCGCGCTTCCAGAGGTCGAGCGGGTCGGGCGGCTGGACGTCGTAGTGGCCGTAGACGAGCACGGTCGGCTTCCCCGGCCGGTCGAGCCGCTCGCCGTAGACGATCGGGTGCCCGGCCGTCTCGAAGGCCGTCGCCCCGACGCCCGCCCGCTCGAGCCTCGCCCGGACCCACTCCGCCGCGCGCCGCACGTCGGCCTTGTGCGCCGGGAGCGTCGAGACGCTCGGGATGCGGAGCAAGTCCACGAGGTCCGCGAGCCGCCGATCGGTCGTGGCTTCGACGTGGTTGAGGGCCCTTTCGAGGTCCATGTGCGTTCTCCTGCAGGGGCGGGAAGGCGCGATCCTATCGGCATCGGCGGGCGAGGTCAAGCGAGGGCCCGCGCTGGGGTTGGCGGGGGGCACCGACGCGTGTCTTCCTGATCAGCCCCGCTACGCGTCGACGCTGAAGCACGGTTTCGACGACCTTCGCGCCGCCGCCCGTACATGGGCGAAGAGGATCTCAGGCTCGAGCGGCCGCGTAAGCGCTACGTCCGCGCCCAGCTCGAGGGCGCGCACGCCGGCCTCGGGCGCTCGCTCGGCGTAGAACGCGATGATGACCGCCTCGGTCGCGTACCCGCGCGCTGCCTCGACAGCCTCCGGTTCGCCGACGACCACGACGGTAGCCGTCCCCTCGCTGGCGTCAGTTGTGGCGCGAAATCCCTCTTTCCCGAGGCAGTAGGCGATCAGCCTGGCAAGAGAGAGGTCGCGCTCGATCACTCGGACGACAACTGGCCGCGGCCTCTCCGGCAGGGGCGGAGGGCGGAGCGCCCCTTCAGCCTCGCTCGGGGCGGGAGCGCCCTTCCGCTTCTCGCTGCGAATTCCGAGAGCGGC
>JACQFH010000265.1 GCA_016200145.1 Planctomycetia bacterium
ATGCACGATCCGCAAGACGCCCAGGTGCCGGTAGATGTCGTTGACCGAGCCCTGCGCGACCATCTTGCCGGCTTCGATGATGCCGATCCGCGTGCAGAGCTGCGAGAGCTCGTGCAGAATGTGGCTCGAAATCAGGATCGTCTTGCCCATTTCCTTGAGGGCCTTCAGCAGCTCGCGCATCTCGATGCGGGCGCGGGGATCGAGCCCCGACGCCGGCTCGTCGAGCAACAATAGGTCCGGATCGTGCAGCAGCACGCGCGCCAGCGACAGCCTCTGCTTCATCCCGCGCGACAGCGCGTCGACCGGCGAATTGAGCTTGTGCGTGAGGTCGGTGAGCTCCAGCACGTCGCCGATGATCGCCTTGCGCTTGGCCCGGTCGATGCGGTACGCGGCGGCGAAAAAGTGCAGGTACTCTTCGACGGTCAGGTCTTCGTAGACGCCGAAGAAGTCGGGGACATACCCGATTTTCTCGCGGACCGCCTGCGGCCGCCACAGCACATCGAGGCCGTTGATCTTGACCTTGCCGGTGAAATCGCGGAGCAGCGTCGCCAGCACTTTGATGGTCGACGACTTGCCGGCGCCGTTGGGGCCGATGAACCCGAACACCTCGCCGCGGGGGATCTGCAGTGAAATCCCGCGCACGGCCGCCAGTTGTCCGTATCGCACCCACAGGTTTTCCACATCGACGACCAGCATTCAATCACCTTTTGCGTAGAGTTTGCGATACAGATCGACTTCGCCGCCCCGTTCGACCGCTACGACGAGCAGCCATTGATCGGGATCGGAAGGATCGACCACGGCCATGTCTTCAAAATCTTTTCCGCCTGTGGGAGACGACTGCGAGACGACGGCGAACAGGCCTCCCAGGCCGTTCACCGAGACGTCGTCCAGAAACTCAGTCCGTTTCTGATTCGGATTGTACCCCGGATAGTAAGCCTGCTGCGGGTACTGGTTGTACGTGTCAGCGCCGTAAACCTGGCCCCCTTGCAGGAAACCGAAATTTCCCATCAGCGTCGTGCGCTTTCCTCCGACAAAGATGGCGACGTGAGCCCCCTCGCCGAACACCTGCTTCACGTCGGCCAGCAGCGCCTCGCGCGGCGCGCCCGCGCCGATCGTCTCGGGACGGTACACCAGGGCGTTGGCGAATTTGTTCCAGTCGAACTGGGGCGGGTTGTCGTCGGAGCGTGCGATCGAAAACCGGCGATTGAGTTGCGGCGTCCATTGCGACAGGAACTGCGAGACCTTGTACCGCGACGGAACGCGGCCCAGGTACGTCGGCACGTCGGCGTCGTGCCGCCGCTGATCGACTCCCTGCAACTGGCTCTGCTGGTTGGTCATCCACATCGCATTGCTGAACCGCCGCAGCGACATGTCTGAAAAAAATTCGCGGTTCAGATCGGTCGTGACCCTGCGCTCAGAACCCTGAAACAGCACTTCAAACCGGTTCCTGCGGGCGATCTTGCCGCCGGTCCCCAGATCGTGAAACGTGACCGCGCGGCGATTGTCGGCAATGTGCATGTACCACTCGGCAAGCCACACCGTCAGCAGGGTGAGCGCGATCGTCACGGCCGGAAACGTGAACCAGGTCCACTTGCGGCGCCGGATGGCCCCCAGCACCATCCAGTCGGCCGGCCCGATCAGCAGCACGTACGACACGAGAATCAGACCGATGAGCGGCAGGGGCACGACTTTCAGGCCCTCGGGCATCAGCCGCGTCACGAGCTGGTCGCCCGACTGCAGCGGAAGCGTCGCGAGCTGCATGTCCTTCGGCCGCAGGCCGGCATACGTCACGTTGAAATTCCGGCCCCCCCATTGGTTCTCGTTGGGGTCTTTCTGGTCTTCGGGAATGTCCGACTTGATGAGAAACTTGCCGCTGTCCCGAAATTCATCGAGCCGGTCGCGGCGCATTTTCCACAGCCAGGCCAGCGTGCCGCGCACATCGGCCTCGTGGCCTTTCAGCAATTGATCGAGTTTGCCGTTCACGATGGCGACGCGCCCCAGTCCATGCCGTTTCAGGACGACCGGCGCGCCGCCTTCGGCCTCGGCATCTCTGGTGATCAACCGGCCGGAACCATCCAGCACGAAAAGGGGCGAGTCGGCGTGTGCATGGGCGGCCTGGTTCAGGAACACGGCGTGATAGTCTTTGAGGATCACGTTCCCGGGCGCCAGGAACAGGCTGCCTCCCGCCTCAACCCAGTCGAACAGGGGCCGCAACTGGCTCTCTTTCAACTCGGCGAAGCCTTCGTGTGCCAGAAAGACGACGTCGAAACCGCAATACAAGAGCGAATCGGCAGGCAGCTCTTCCGGTCGAATTCGAGCCGGAATCGTGGTGATCGTGGCGTCCGGAACGGCGTTCCATTTCTCAATCCGCAACTGCTCGATCAGCTCCGACGCGCCAGGCGGCAGGCTGCCCTGCCAGGGATCGCAGACGAGAATCACCTGCCGGCGCTGCCATTGACCGGGCGCCTGCACCGGAAGGTCCCACGCTCCGATTTTCTTCCCCTGGCTGTGAAACTCGACGTGCACCTCGAGCGCGTTGAGCACGTTGTGCGACTCAATCGGCGGCAGCACGGTGCGCACGAACTGCTCGCCGGCCGAAATGACAATACCGTCCGAGACATGGGCGAGCCGGGTGGGGCCGTCATGTACCGTGACGGCAAGCTCACCTTCGACCACGGCCGACGATTGCGAAACGATCCGCCACACGAACGTGATCGGCGCGTCGGACCGAATCGGCGGCGTCATTGACGAATTCGACACATCGATCAGAGCCTGCTTCGACTGCGCAAGCGCCGTCGCCGTCGACACCGCTGCCAGAACCGCGACTGCCACGACAATCCGGTTCAAAACTCCCCAAATCATTCCGACCACATCACTCCTCCCGCTCACAAGCTGAATACGACCGCCCTACTCAATGAGACGCTAATTGGCCACCGATGAAACACGGATTGAACACGGATACAGAGAGAATTTCCGTAATCCGTGTTTTATCCGTGTTTCATCCGCGGCTCTGAAACTGTCTTATCTGACGAGGAGCCCTCCCGGGCGTTTCTGGAAGTACCACCATTCGACGAGAAGCAGCACGAAACCGACGCCGGCGAACCAGGGCCAGAGGGGACGATCGCTCTTAAGCATCGCCGCCGCGGCCCCCACCTTCAGTTCGCGGAACTGCAACTGGTCGACGGTGGCGAGCCCCGTTTCGCCCACCGTCAACAGGCTGACCCCGATCGAGGCCAGTTCGGTGCTCCCCTCGCGAATCGAATACCGCCCGATCGTCGGCGCGGCCACGCCCGACAACGTGCCGTCAACCGACGAGCGCACATGCGAAACCGCACCGTCGGGCGCCTGGACGACGTACTCTTTGTCGGGCTGGAAGTGCTGCGGCGGCAAGACGCCGGTCTGCCGCCCCACGATTTCCAGGAGGCCCGCCTGCTGCTGGGCGATTTGCACTGCGTTGGAGACAAGGATCGGAAATCCGACGCGGTACGGCAGCGTGGAGCGGTCGGTATGAAACAGGATGTAATGCAGAATCCGCCCCGCGGCGTCTTTCCGCAGAATCAGCGGGCCCGATCCTCCCTGCACCAGGATTTCATAGCCCAGCTCTTCGTAATCGCGGTCGCGAATCCCCTCGGCGGAAACTGGCTTCTCGGCGATCTGCATCTCGGTGAGCAGCACGTGCTGCAACAGCGGCGTGTTGCGCTGCCAGTCGACCAGCCGCGCCACCGATTCTTCGATCCGTACCAGCTTCGCCAGATCGTCGGGCACAACACCCACGAACAGGAATGCCTCGGCATCGAGGTCGATGTCGCCCTTGCGATCGGAAATCACCAGATCGTAACTGGCGGCCTTGGATTCCCCTTCGTCAGAAGGATACAGCAGCACGTCTTTCTGTCCGGCCAGCGCGCGGCGGTACGTATCGAGTTCGGTCGGACAGTAAACGGCCAGCGGGCGCCCGGCGGGCAAATCGAGCCAGGCGACGTTGTCGGATTCCAGCGAGTCGAAACCCTGCGGCCTAAGCTGCACTTCCAGCCGCCGCATGCCCTCGGTTTCCACCGGAAACACGATTCGCTGCGACTGGCCCGGCACCAGAGAGATCAGCTCGTTGCCCAGTTCGGCGCCGTTGGAGAGCAGAACGACCGAAGCCGAAAACGGCGGGTCTTCCACCCCCTCGCGACTTTTCGTCCCCTCGATCCGCACGAACACGTCCCAGCGCTCGGCGGCGCGCCGCGCGTTGAGCGCCGTAATGCCGATGTTCCGTCCGGCGGGAGACAGTTTCTGATAATTCAACTGAAACGGCAGTTCGAAGTCGATCTCGGGAGGCACGTTGCCGTCGGTGTACAGTACGGCCGTCTCGATGGGAAACGTCCGGGCCAGGGCCTGCGTCATGCGGAGCGCGTCTTCCAGCCGGCTCGAGACCTGCGACACGCGAAGCTGATCAAGCGCATCGCGCAGCACACGCTGATTGTCGGTGAAATCGGTCATCTGCCGGGCCGACGAGGCGACGGAAATCAGGCACAGCCTCTGGTCCGGGAGCAGGTTGTCGATCAGCCGGCGGACTTCTTCCTTTGCCTCGTCGAGCCGTGATTTGCCGTCGGCATCGACCGCCGCCATGCTGGCCGACGTGTCGATCATCACGGGCAGGTATCGGGCGCGATCGGCCCCGCTGGGGAAGAACGGCTGCATGGCCGCGACCACCAGGCACACGAGCAGCAGAATCTGCAGGAGCAGCAGGATGTTCCGCTTGAACCGCTGAAACGGCGAGTTCACGCGCTGGTCGTTGAGCACGCTGCGCCACAGGGCCAGCGACGGAATCTCGAGTCGCGGCCGCTTGAGCTTCAGGAAATAGAAGATAATCAGCGGGACCAGCAGAAAAAACAGCCAAGCCCAGTGGGTCGCGACGAAAGGCCACCAGCTCATCGGACCCATCCCTTTCGCCGGAGCAGGTCGAACAGCACCCACTCGAGCGGATCGCGCGACGAGATCGAAAGAAACCGGCCCGACCGCTGCCGGCACAGGATGCCCAGCTCTTCTTCCAGGGCCAGGCGGTGTTCCTCGTAAATGCCCAAGAGGTCGTCCGCCGACGACACGTCCACCATCCGGCCGGACTCGCAATCGATGAGCCGAATGTCGCCCGTGACTTCGGGATTGATCTCGGAGGGACTGAGGATCTGCACGGCGAAAACTTCCAGCCCCGCACTGAACAGCCTGTTCAGCGGCCGCTCGAGATCGCCGAACGTCAGGAAGTCGGAAAGCAGCACAACCACCCCGCGGCCGCGATGCCGACGGAGCACGGCTTCAACCGCCAGCTCGATGGGGAAGTCTCCGCCCCCCTCGATTTTCTCGAGAAAATCGAACAGCCTCCGCCGGCTGACGCGCCCGGTACAGGGTGGCAGGAAGATGGGCTCTTTGCCGACGTGGTTGCACGAAAACGAGCTGACCCGCTCGACGTTCATCAGGCCCATCAGGCCGAAGGCCGCGGCGAGCTGCCGGGCCCGCTCGAATTTGCCGTCGAACTGCATCGACGACGAGGCGTCGACGATCGACACGACGTGCATTTCTTCTTCGTGCCGGTACAGCTTGACGTACGGTCGCTCGAGCCGCGCGAAGATGTTCCAGTCGACGTACCGCACGTCGTCGCCGGGAACGTAGTCGCGGTAGTCGGCGAACTCGGTGCTGGTCCCCCCTTTGGCCGCATGGTGTTCACCGCGGCTGCGGTTCGTGAGCCGCCGCCGCGGCAAGAGCCGCATCCGTTCGAGCCGCGCCAGCGTCTCGTTTTCGAGCAGCGAAGTGAACTGGGCCTGCGTATTCAGAAGATCCATGCGATGAGCCGCGTGTTCGTCTACGTCGAAAGTTGGACTGCAAAAAATCTTAACCGCGGATAACGCGGTTAGTTCTTCGTCCTTCCGTTTGTCATCTTCTTGTAATCTTCTTGTACGTTCACACTCACGCGATGCCGTCTTCGGAAAGGCTCGTGAGGCATTCCTGGATCAGCTCGGCGACGCGGACGTTTTCGGCCTGGCCGTCGTAGTTGAGCAGAATCCGGTGCTGCAGGACTTCTTCGGAATAATGGCGGATGTCTTCGAAGGCGACGTGGGCCCGCCCTTCGGCAAGCGCTCGCACGCGGGCCGCACGGATCAGTGCCTGGGCGGCACGGGGGCTGGCCCCCCAACGCACGTAGCGCTTGATCCGTTCGGTCGCGAACTCAGAGGTGGGATGCGTCGACAGCACCAGCCGCACGGCGAAGTCTCGCAGCGGGTCGGCGACGACCACCTTGTCGAGCACGCCGCGCAATTCCATGATCCGCGGGCCGCTCACGACCTTCTGCAGGTCGACGCTTCTCTTGAGGATCGTGCGGCTGACGACTTCGTTCATTTCGGCCCGCGACAGGAACGGCACTTCGACCTTGAACATGAACCGGTCGAGCTGCGCCTCGGGCAGCGGGTAGGTTCCTTCCTGCTCGATCGGGTTCTGTGTCGCCAGCACGAAGAAGGGCTGCGTGAGGTGGTAGACCGTCCCGCCGGTCGTGACCGATCCTTCCTGCATCGTTTCGAGGAGGGCCGATTGCGTCTTGGGAGACGCCCGGTTGATTTCATCGGCCAGCAGAAGCTGCGTGAAGATGGGTCCTCTGCGGAATTCGAACCGGTACCGTCCCGCTTCGTCGCTGGTCATGATGTTGGTGCCGACGATGTCGGCGGGCATCAGGTCGGGAGTGAACTGAATTCGCCGGAATTCGAGCTCAAGGACGCGCGACAGGGCCTTCACCAGCTCGGTCTTCCCGAGACCGGGCACCCCTTCCAGCAGCACGTTGCCGCCGCAGAAGATGGCCGTCAGGGCCGCCTCGACGACGCGGGCCTGGCCGACGATAACGCGGCCCACCGCCTCGCGGACAGCGGCGAATTCCTGCTTGAACTGATCGGCCTCAGCCTGAAGCAGGGAGGGATCAACGGAAATGGGAATCGTGCTCATGAGTGGACTCTCAACAGGCAATTTCGGAATTGGGATTTCGGATTTCGGATTTGATTAGACGTTCGTCATTAGACATTCGTCATTTGGCCCGGTTTCTTGTCACGAATCCTGCTGGCGCTTGCGTTTCAGCTTAAGCAAGCGCTCGGTGGTCGTCGTCTTGTCGTCTTCCTGCGGCTTTTGTGGCGCCGGCGGGGCGTTCGGTGGCGGCCGGCCGGACGACGCCCCGCCCCGCGCGTGCGGTTTCGCGAGCCGCTTGAGCGTTTCGGTCGTCAGCGGCGTCTCGCCGCGCCGCGCTTCAATCTGTGATCCCACCGCCAGCTTCCGTTCGAGCAGGGCCCCCATCGTCTGCGTCGAGCCCCCGCGCTTGAGGCCGATCCCGAACCAGCTCTTGATCACCTGCCAGTCGAGCTGCACGCGCCTGACGCCCACGTCGAGCGGCACGAGGCACGCCAGGATCACCAGGAACCAGTCGAAGATCGGCCGCGAGCTGCGCTTGGGCTGGCGATCGACGTTGAAGATGTCTTCAGGTTTCGAATCAATTCCAAGATCTTCGCCCTTCTTGCCGTCGGCCCTCGTGCCGTCCCGGATGTCGTTCAGAACCAGGGGATTCGAACGAAACCTGAGGTATTCCGGCGAATAGGGGATGATGAAGCCCCCGAACGCCCGGTCGTCTTTGCGTTCTTCGCCCACCGGCGCGGCGACGACGTGATACCGCCCCTTCCCCCACAGAGGCACCGACGCCTGGTACCGGCGCGGGCCGACTTGTTTCAGCGGCAGGCGCTCGCCCCGATCGCGGGGGCCGGTGACCCGCGCCTCGATCTCGAGGAAGGAATCCTGCTCGGAGAAATCCTCGACGACGATCACGCCGTCGTTGCCCGACGTGTACGTCCACATCCGCAGCTTGCCCGTCTTCTGGACGCGCGAGATCTCGGTGATGAGCTGGTGCACGAACGCCGAGTATTTTTCCCAGCCAATCCACTCACCCCCCCAGTTCGGTGACAGATCTGAGGTGAACGCCGCCGTCTTTCCCAGGCCGTAGCGGGTAATCGCAAGAATGGGGTCGATATCGCCTTCGTCTTCGCTCTGCTCCGAGGGGACCTGCAGCATCGTAACGGCCGGCCGCGATTTGGCGGTCGTAATCACATAGCCCTTGAGGGGCGGCAGGCCCTCGATCCCCTTGAGGACCGACGGCTCGCCGACGACTTCCGGAGTGACCGTCTTGTTCTGGATCATGCTCCGCTTCAGCGTTTTCGACTCTTTGATGAAGATCGAAGGCAACTGGTTGGCGTCGGACGGGAAATAGTACCTGCCCCCGGTCGCCGTCGAGACGTTGCGCATCAGGCCAATCTCGTTGCCGCCGTGCGGAAAGATGGCCACCGTCGACACGCTGATCTTGTTGTCGATGTATTCCTGCACGAGGCCCGGCGGCGGCGGGGCCGGGTCGCCGTCCGAGATGATGATCATGTGCTTGGTCGCGGCGTCGCTCTTTTTCAGCCCTTCGAGCCCTTTGCGCATGGTGCCGGCGAAACTGGGCATGTCGCCCGGCTCGGCAGCCTGGATTTTTACGGCCAGCTTGTCGTACTCGGCGGCCGGGGTCAGCTCGAAGATCCACTTTTCCTGCCCCCCCTCGAAGCACAAGGCGCCCACTTCGTCCTGGGCGCCCAGCACCTTGATCGCCTGCTTGGTGATGCGCTTGGCCCAGGTGTTGCCTTCGGCAAACTCGCAGGTGTGCAGGATGATCGCCAGCGCCCCCTTGGGAAGCACTTTTTTCTGCGAGATGTCCATCGTCACGGGCAGGGCCTCTTCGACGACTGTGCGGTGGTAGCCGCCGGGGCCGAAACTGTTGGCCCCCCCCACCATCAGAAAGCCGCTGCCGAAATTGAAGACCGCGTCGCGCATCGCGGTGAGTTGCACCTGGTCGAAGGCGTCGGCCGGAGCGTTGACGAACACGATGCAGTCGTAGGGCAACAGCGACGCCGAATCGCGCGGAAATTCGAACGCGTTGCGCACCTCGACGGCGTGCTTGGTTTCCTTGAGCGCCTGGGCCAGCACCTTCCAGTCGCGATCGTCTCCCGAAGGATCGGTCACGAGCAGGACCTTGCCTTCCCCTTCGAGGAACAGCGAGTTGACGACGCGGTTGTTCTTTTCGATGTTGTCTTTGCCCCCGGCCACCTCAATGCGTGCCGAGTATTCGTAATACCCCGCCGATCGAAGCTGCAGCGGGAACGCGAAACGGTTCTTGCCGGCCTGGAACTTGACCGTTTCCTCGGCAATCTTCTGGCCGTTTTCTTCGATGATCAGCGTCCCCTCGCCGGGCTCCAGCGACGACAAAACGATTCCCGCCTCGTAGCTTTCCCCGAGTTTCACGAATTGCGGAAGTTCGAGCCGCTCCAGCCAGACTTCGTTGCTGATGCTGAACTCGATCGGCAGGACGGCGACAGAGATGCCCCGCGCCTTGAGGTCGCCGATGATTCTCGACAGGTCTCCCTCGGTCTGCATGCCGTCGCTGATGAGCACGA
>JACQFH010000266.1 GCA_016200145.1 Planctomycetia bacterium
ATCGCGAGGCTCCTTCCTCTCCCTGTGCCTTGAAACCAATCCGGCGCAGGAAAGATGCGGAGGAGCTTCGCTTTTGACAATACCGACTTACGGAGAAACGGTCCGAAAAAGCGCAACTTCAAAAAGCGCTAGCGAGGGAGTACTGAGTACTCAGGACTCTAGCCAATCAAACTCATTCACCTGCCGGATGAACCGGCAGGGGTCCGACGCTACCAAACTTTGTGATGACGAGAACGCCGCGGGCTACTCGCCATCCTCCATCTTCTATCCTCCATCTGTTATCTCCCTTCGCTCTTCGACCTGCGCGCCATGGCGGCGCACCGGCGGCGGACCAACCTAAAGAGGTTGGTGCCCCAGCCGCCGTTCGCCGGCCGAGCCGCGCTCCTCGTAACTCACTTCGGTCAGCACCGAACGCGGCGGCTGGGGCAGCGCATGGACTCGGGCGGCGGCGGAATCGATGCGGACGACGGCTTCGAGCGCGGCGGGGGCCAGCAGGGCCGTCGTCGCCTCGTCGAGTCGTTCGGGTGTGCCTCCCTGCCAGTAATTCGTGTTGGGCGAACGGCTCGTGTGTTTGAGTCCCCCCACGCAGACCCCGGCCATGACGAACATTCGTGCTTCCCAGTACTGGCCGTCCGATTGTTTCGGAACGATGCGCTCGGACAGCAGGTAATTGCTTGAAATCGCGTGCGGCTCTTCACCGGGACTGGCAACCTGCACGTCGTAACCTCCCCAGCCGACGCGCGGCTTTACGACGTACCCGTTCCGAAACGTTTGTGGCTCGTCGGTCATGATCCGCCTCGCATCGCCAGCGCTTTCGACGGCGAACGACCGCGCAACGCGAAACGTTTTCGCTCCCGCCAGCAGCTCGGAGCACGCCAGCTTGTCGCGCACGGTCGCCCAAACTGAGTTGGGATTGATAACGGTCGCGCCCGAGCGCTCGTAGCTCCAGGGAAGACCGTACCACCAGCGAAAGATGCTTCCCGGCCGGACGCGGCGCCCGTCGCGCCCCGTAATTTCATCGCGCGGCTCCTGATTGTCTTCGACGTTGCAGATGACCGGAGGGCGCTTGAGATACCGCTCAAGATGTCGGCCGATGAAGCAGGCGTCTTCATCGGCGTCGGGAAGTGGATCGCCGCGCCGCCAGAGCAGGCAGGGGGGCCCGTCGGCCCGGTTCATCACGCCGGCCGTCAGCTCGAACGGGCGCTCGTCGCCGAAGAAGTGCAGATACTCGCCGAGCATGTGTGAAGCCCGGTTGGCCTCAATGAACACGGGGGTGCCGTCCCCATCGACCAGAAAGTCGAGCCCGGCCCACAAATAGTGCGACACGCTAATTCGGAGTTCATCAGTCATGCAACCGAATGATCGACGAGATCCCGACGCTCCGCAATCCCCTGACGGCCCATTTCTGTTCCGTCATCCCTTTGTGCAAGCAAAGTCCAAAGATTTCGCAGATTAGCGGAAATTAGTGGCGATCAGTGTTCCGTGTTTTCAATAGGAGAAGACGGACTGGAACACTGATAAACGCTAATCGACACGAATTGTCAGACTTTAATAGTGAGCTTTCCGACTGGTGGGGACGGGAATGCAACCGGCTGGGGAAATCAGTTGGAGTATTGCGTCGGGTCGTCGACGCTGGCGGCGCGGAAGGCGGACTGGCGGCGGCCGCATTTGATGCAGCGGCCGCAATGCAGGTCGCGCTGTGGATTCACGCACGAGAAACTCAAGGCCAGCGTCTGGCGGTCGGAGTCGCGAATGACTTCGGGCTTCGTCTGATGGATGAGAGGCGTCAGGATCTGCACCGGCCCGCCGGCTTCGAGGCTGAACACGGCTTCGCACTTGTCGAAGTAGTCGCGGCTGCCGTCGGGATAGTTGTTGTCGGCCGTCGTTCCCAGGGCGAGTTTGTGAACGCCGTTTGGCGGGCGCCGTGCCGCGTGCAGCGCGAAACCGAGCAGCGTCAGATTGCGGAGGGGGATTTCGAGCTCGGCTGACAAAGCCCCGGAAGCTGGAACGTTCTTTCCCGTCGTCGCCCAGTGTCCATTCAGAAAGCCGCCGAGCGGCAACCGGATTTCGACAAGCGGCGCAAGGAGCGGACCAGCATTGGCGTCGCAAAACCGCCGCGCGTACACCGATTCGCAGTCGTCCCAGATCAGTCCGCAGTGCACGTGCACGGGGGACACGTGCCGGCCCTCGGCCAGAAACCGCCTGACGAGCGCGGTGCTTTCGACGCCGCCTCCGAGCAGCACGACGACCGGCTCGGGGAGTGAGGCCATGTCACTTCTTGAGGAGATCGGCGACGGTCTTCTGTTCGTCGCGCAGCTCGGCGACGGTGGCGTTTAGCTTGCCTTTGGCGAATTCGTTGTGCTCGATCCCTTTGACGATGCTCCACGTCTTGCCGTCGCTGGTGAGCGGGAAGCTGCTGATGAGGCCCGCGTCGACGCCATAGCTGCCGTCGCTGCACACGGCCGCGCTGAAACATGTTCCGGCGGGCGTGGGAGAGGCCATGCTGCGGAGGCTGTCGATGATGGCATTGGCGGCCGAGGCGGCGCTCGACGCGCCGCGGGCCTTGATCACCGCGGCCCCGCGCTGCTGCACGGTCGCCAGGAAGTCGGTCTTGAGCCAGTTCTCGTCGGTGATCGCCTGCGTCGCCGGCTTGCCGTCGATCGTGGCATGATAGAAATCGGGGTACTGCGTGGCGCTGTGGTTGCCCCAGATCGCCAGCCCTTTGACCGACGCGACAGGGCGGCCCGCTTTGAGCGCGAGCTGCGACACGGCACGGTTTTCGTCGAGCCGAGTCATGGCGTACCAGCGGTCGCGGGGAACACTGGGGGCGTTGTTCATCGCGATCAGGCAGTTGGTGTTGCACGGATTGCCGACGACCAGCACCTTAACATCTTTCGCAGCGGCGCTTTCGACGGCGCGGCCGGTGCTGGTGAAGATCGGGCCGTTGATGCGGATCAGGTCGCCCCGTTCCATCCCCTGCTTGCGGGGAATGCTGCCGACGCACACGACGTAGTTGACGTCTTTGAAGGCCTGTTCGAGGTGGTCGCTGTCGGTTTTTACGACGCCGGCCAGCGTGGGAAAAGCGCAGTCGTCGAGCTCCATGTGGATGCCTTCGAGTCCGCCCATCGCCGGCGGAATCTCGATCAGGTGCAGGATCACAGGCTGGTTGCGGCCGAACGCCTCGCCAGTGGCAATCCGAAAGATCAGGCTGTAGCCAATCTGTCCCGCGGCCCCGGTGACCGCCACACGAATCGGAGTCGTCATCAGTTGTGTCCTTGCAGCAGTTTCCTGATGGTTTCCGTCCTTGTAGCCAAAGTGAGTCGGGCTTTCCAGCGTCCGGCGCTGCGCCGAATCGATTCGTTTAACCAGGAGCCGGGCACCCCCGCGAATAGCGGTGGTCCGACGGCGATCAACGGATGCAACGCGAAACACCGTCGCCGCTGGCTCCGGATGAAACGACTGCTGCCAGCAAGCGAGAGCTCAGCGCCGTCAGGCTGGAAAGCCTGACCTACCTTTGGCGAAACAACACGTCCGCGGCAAACTCGTCCAAAATCCTGTTCAACGTAGCGATCGTGGAAAGTGGATAAATCAGGAAATCTGGACGGTGTAAAGTCTGGCGATTACGAAAACTTTTTCGGCCCGCGTTGTGTCGGTTCTTCCGGCTGCGAGCCGCACATATTGACATTTGCCAGCGCGACTCGCGGCCCTGCGGCGCGCGCGAATCCCGCCGTTGACACGTTTTCACCTCGCCAGTACAGTCCACGGCCCGGGACGGACTCCTTCAGTCCGCGAGCTAAGTGGAAACCTGTAATGAACTTGCGGATTCTGCCGTCCCCTTCGCGAGGCGACGCGTGACGATAGCCAGATCGAGCCTGCTGGGGAATTCGCTAATGCTGTTGGGCCTCGTGCTGGACGGCTGCACGCACTCGCCCGCCCTGCCGCCGGCATCGATGAATTCGCCGCGCACGAATCCCGCGTACGCTCGTGTGCAGCCTGTGCCGCCGCCGGGCGGCACACCGAACCTGGCACTGCCGGGCCACAATCCCTGGAGGCCGACCATCGCGGCCCGCGAGTGGAAGCACATCGTCATTCATCACACGGCGACGGGGAACGGCAGCGTCGAGAGCATTCATGCCTCGCACCTGAAGAACAAAGACAAGAACGGCAACCCGTGGCTGGGAATCGGCTATCACTTCGTGATTGGCAACGGCGACGGGATGACCGACGGGGCGATCGAACCGACGTTCCGCTGGCGGACACAGATTCAGGGGGCGCACGCCGGCAGCTCGAACAAAGATTACAACGAGCGCGGGATCGGCATCTGCCTGGTCGGCAACTTCGAGAATTCGCCCCCCACCCCCGCTCAGAAACGCAGCGTCAAGCTGCTCGTGCAGACTCTGCGCAACGAGTACCGCATTCCTGCCGGTGAAGTCGTGGGGCACAAAGACATTCGTGCCGCCTCGACCGAGTGTCCCGGCAGGCTCTTTCCCATGGCCGAAGTGGCCGCAGGGGATTTCGAGCCGATCCTGGGCCTGGATGCCGACGGCATCCCGATTGTTCGCATCGCCTCCACCAGCGGGAGCAAGCATCCATGACATCGCGATTTTCATCTGAACTTTTCGACCATCCGCAGGGGGCTGGTCCCCTGGAAGGCGCAGAAGCCGAATTGTTCGCCGAGCTGGTTCCGACCGCCGTCCGCGACGCGCTGGCCGATCGAGACTTCGTCGACGAGCCGGTCGAGCTCGCGTCGGCGATCGACCTGCCTGACGTGTTCGTCCCCGATCACTACGAGCCGAACTATGCGTATCCGCTGCTGGTGTGGCTGGAGAACGCGCCACTTTCGCAGAACAAGCTCGACCGCAGGATGCGACAGATCAGCGACCGCAATTACTTCGGCGTCGCGCTGGAGGCAGGCGAAGCCGATACGATCGAAGAACGGCTGCACACGACGTTTCTGAGCCTGCGCCGCCGGTATCACCTGAACACCGAGCGTGTGTATCTGCTCGGCTCGGGCGACCTGGGCACGCTGGCCCTGACAATCGGCCTCTGCCGTCCCGCCTGGTTTGGCGGAATCGCCGCGTTCTCGGCAGCCTGGCCCGACGCGCCGCGCTTGCTCTCGCAATTCGACGGCCTGCGCGGCAAGAGCGCGCTGCTGGCGGTGGGCGAGGAAGACGACGCCGTCCAACTGGCGGACGTTGCCTACGGCTCGCGCCTGCTGTGGACAGCCGGCATGAACGTGACCACGGTGACGGCGAGCGCCGACGGCCAGAGCGCGCTCCTGCGCGAAATCGACCGCTGGGTGATGCAAGGCATCGAACAGCCTGAGCTGGTGTGTTGAGGCGATCGTCCGTCTGAATTCCGACCCGAAGCGCAAGCGAAGCTTTCGTGTTTGGTGTTTAGTGTTTGGGAGTTCGCCGTCTTAACACCAAATACCAAACAGCAAACACCTCGTCCTCGCTTGCGCTTCGGGGGACGCTACGGCTTGCCCCGTGATTCGACCTGGTGGATCACCGCCAGGATTTTTTCGAGGTCGTTTTCGACCGCGATGGGGCTGTTGGCGTAGGGGGCTTCGCGGACTCCCTGTTTGCCGAGCACATTTTCGAATTGCTCGGGGTCGCGGGCGTGGTAGGCGACCGTGGTCGTGGGGTCTTTGAGCTGGTGCCCGGTGAGGATGCAGACGACGCGATCACTGGGAGCGATGACTCCTTCGTTTCGCAGCAGACGCACGCCGGCGACGCTGGCGGCGCTGGCCGGTTCGCAGCCGAATCCCCCGGCCCCGACCTGCGCCTTGGCATCGAGAATCTCCTGATCGGTCACCTGGCGGACATTCCCGTCGGTGACGTCGAGGGCCCGCAGCGCTTTTTTGAG
>JACQFH010000267.1 GCA_016200145.1 Planctomycetia bacterium
CGCGCCCCATCAGATGCCCATGCTGGAAGACATGGCGGGCCGCTTTCCGGGCGTGAAGATCGTCGTCGACCACGCCGGCAAGCCCGACTTGAAGGCCAAAGACTGCTGGCCCGAGTTCCGCAAGATGTTCCGGCTGAAGAAGTTTCCCCAGGTGTGGATCAGCAACTCGGAACCGTACGAGATGTCTGAGATCAAGAAGTATCCGTACGAAGACACGTGGCCGTTCTACAAGGCGATCTACGAGGAGTTCGGCGGAAAGCAACTGGTGTGGGGGACCGGGTATCCTCGACCCCGCTTGGAGCTGCCGATGGACAAAGAGCTGGAGTTCGTCGACAAGTTCTGCGACTTCTACAGCGACGCCGATCGGGAGCTGCTGCTCGGCAAGAATGCCCTGCGAATCTGGAAGTTCCCCGAATCTGACTGACTCTCTGGTGGCGTGGGCAGCAACTCAGTTCCCCTCCGCGATATCCTTCACGCTCACGATCTTCAGCCGGCCATAGGGATTGTGCATCGCGCTCCCGGCTTCGAATTCGTCGCTGTCCCGGGCGACGATCTGGAAACGCGGCCCGTGCTCATCGGCCAGCACGTGGCCGACGTCGATCGGCTTATCGCCGGCGCAGACGTAGCGAATAATTTCGATGACCATCTCGCCCCGCTCGTCGACGTCGGCCGACTGCATCAAGAGATCCGGAAACCCCATCGTCTGCATGCCCATCGTGTACAGCTTCTGACGGCCGCGAACGATGGACGCAAACGCGAAGCTGATTGCTTCGGGCCCTCCATCGTCGGTCATCGCGAGCCAGTCGGATCCCCCGTGGGCCAGGGCGCAATTGTCGATGAACACGCCCGCCGCGCCGGCTCGCACGAAGGCTGCGCCGGCCTGCATCATCGTCCGCGCCGACTCCAACGAACCGCCGGGGCCGCCCAGGACGACGTTCACGGTATATCGGGCCAGCACCGCCAGTTCGTCTTCCGCAGGAGGCCGGCGGCACGCCGACTGGAACACTTGCGAAAACTGTCCATCCGCAGGCATCGGAGTGAAATCAACCTCGGTCCCGTCCGGCAGGACCAGGGCGTCGGGCGTCAGCCGAAACTCCTCCGGTAAGCGCTCCAGCAGCTCCCCCGGGTGCGACCAGTTTCCGGGAATGCGAAGCACGATTCGTGGAGCGACGACCGCCTCGCTCATGGCTGATCTCCGTGACCCCGCTGACTGCAAATAACGTCTCTCCACTTGTACTTAGCCCAGAGTCGATCGTAAAGGACATCGACAGTTGGCGCCCTATCTTGCGGGCGCAGTGCCCCGGCGGCTTTGGAGCGGCCGGGGCACTTTTGGGCTTCGCGATCAAATCAGGACACTTCGGAGACCGACTCTCGCAAAGTATCAGGCAGGGGTGGCCGGGCCTGGACCGAAGGGAAGGCCCGGCGGTGAAGAACAGTGGATGCTTCCGAGCCACGAGTCGACACCACGGGCGTCAGGTGGTTTGGTGGCCGATTTTGCTTTTCACCACCGGGCCTTTGCGTTGCTCCAGGCCCGGCCACCCCACGCGCGTTGTCTGCATGACATCTATCGATACACGGACACGAGCTGGTCAGAGCCTCGATGGAACTCGAGCAGCGCCGGGTCTATCATGCACTCGCCACTGAGTCCAAACGAACCCACCGACGCGGAGCGAAAATGAACATCAGCCGGCGGGATTTTCTGGTGCAGACTTCGGCCGGCGCGGCGGGCCTGGCCTGGGCACCCGGTCGTGGCGTGGCGGCGGCGGCTGAAGAACGCGCCGCGATCCCTGTCGGCCGCGAGACGCAGCTTGTGATCGACGATGCGATCATCGAGCGCCGCACCGGACTTGCCCGCACGCTGCACCAGCCGAAGAAACGCGGGCTCATTAAAGAAGCCGACGGCCGCGACTGGGAACGGGGGGCCGTCTACGTCGGCAAGATCGTCTGCCGCGACAACGCCGGCAAGTTCCACATGACGTATCGCTACTACTGGTGGGACGCCGAATTGCAGAAGCTGCCTGCGATCGGCATCGACAAGGCGCATTGGTTCCACGAAACGGTCGGCTACGCCACCAGCGACGACGGCATTCACTGGACCAAGCCCGACCTGGGACTGTTCGAAGCGCCGGCCAAGTTCGTCCGCACCGACGAATTTCCGTTCGAAATCCCGCAGGGCATGTCGCGGCACAATAATTTCGAATATCCGATTTTCTTCGCGCGCGACCTGCACGCGCACGGTAATATCTCTGACCCCGACAAGCGGTTTCTCCTCCAAGTCGTCGAGAAGCGCAACGGAACCGATCCGTTCGCCAAACCGATCGACGCGAAAATGTACTTCGCCGCCGACTGGCCCGACGTGACCGATCCGCAGTGGAAGAGCAAGCTGACGCCGATTCCCAGAGGTGTGCTGTCGCCGCGCGGGCTGGGATTTCCCCTGATCACCGGCTACGACCACGACGCTTCGGAATGGTTCATGACCTGCCAGGACTCGATCGGCAACTGGGTGAAGCGCAACGGGCGCGACATCGCCCGGTATTCGACGCCCGACCTGGTGTCGTGGAAAGGCCCCGAGCTCGTGCTCCCTGTACCGCAGGACGAAGCGCGCGACCCCAAAGACTGGGTCGAGTACATGGACCTGTGGGGCCATCGGGTCGGCGGACGAAAAACCGGGGCCTGGCTTGGCCAGTTGTGGATTTTCCATTCCGACCGGTCGAACCCCGAATACCAGATGCCTCGCATTGAAAACGTGTGGCGCAAGGGAACGACCGAAGTCCGCCTGGTCATCAGCCGCGACGCGGGCCGCACCTGGCAGCGCGTGGGAGACCGCCAGGTCTGGCTGCCGCACCACGACGAAGACGACGGCTACGACCGGCTTCCCTGCTGTTCGTGCCCGATCGAAGTGGGAGACGAGCTGCGATTTTACTACGCCTGCTGGAATGGCGAGCACCTGGCGTTCTACCGCGACGGCACGCCCTACTACCGCAACCGCATGCGGAACAGCAGCACGGCGTGGGCGACGCTGCGTCGCGACGGCTACGTGAGCCTGGACGCCGGCGACGAACGGGGCGAGTTTTCGACCAAGGTGCTGAACGTCAACGGCGGCGCGATGTCGGTCAACCTGGCCGCCGCGCGCGGCGAGTTACGCGTGGAAGTGCAGAACGAATCCGGCGAGCCGATCAAAGGTTTTGCGCTTGCCGACTGCCAACCGATCACCGGCGACGGCGTCGCGCTGCCAGTTCGCTGGAAGGACAACCGCGATTTGAAATCTCTGGCAGGCAAGCCGATCCGATTGCGCGTCGATCTGAAGCAAGCCGCCCTCTATTCATTCCAGTTTGCATAGGACTCCCCCCCTTCGTAAGGGGGGGGTAGGGGGGGTGAGGTGAAAATATTTATGCGCTGCCCCGTCAAATCGTTTAACCGCGCCCCGCCAGGGAAGCGCGTATCGAACGTCTCTGACCGTTGATACATATCTACCTGCAACGCACAAATTGAGCCGTTGACGTGCGGCCTGCGATACGCGCTCCGACCACTGCTATCCGCGGCGGTGCCCGGGTCGCGGTTAAACGCATTGCCCGCCAACCCGTTCTGCCTCGATTCGTGCAACAACGCCGGGAGCACGCACCATGAACCTCTCCTGCCTTCTCGTCCTCCTCGCTCTGGCGGGCCAACCAGAACCCGCGGCAAACGCGCACCCGCTGAAATGGGACAAGCTGCCGCCGCTGCCTGACCGCGAAGGCTTTGCCAGCATGTTCGCCGGGACGAGCGGCGGATCGCTGGTCGTCGCCGGCGGAGCAAACTTTCCGCGCGGCTTTCCCTGGGAAGGGGGCATCAAAGCCTGGTACGACTCGATCTTCATCCTCGACCGGCCCGACGGCCAATGGCGCGTGGCCGATGAAAAGCTGCCGCGCCCGCTGGCGTACGGTGTTTCGGTCACATGGAACAACGCGGTGGTCTGCATCGGAGGCAGCGATCTGAAACGCCACTACACCGACGTGTTCGCGATGCGGCTCGTCGACGGCCGCATTCGCTTCGAACCGCTCCCCTCGCTGCCCGAACCGTGCGCCAACTCATGCGGCTGCCTCGTCGGCTCAACGGTTTTCGTGGCCGGCGGAATGTCGAGCCCCGAGGCCACGACGGCGCTGCGGACCTTCTGGAGTCTCGATCTGTCGGCGCCGAAAGACAAATTGCAATGGAAGGTTCTGGAGCCCTGGCCGGGTCTCGATCGTTCGCATGCCGTGGCCGCATCGCTGAACGGCTCGTTCTACCTGATCAGCGGCTTCCGCTGGAAAGCCGGCGAAAAGGGGGAGCCGGTGCGTCTGAGCCCCTTTCAAACCGACGCATACCGGTACACGCCGAAAGACGGTGGCGGAACCTGGCAGCGCCTGGTCGACGTGCCTCGGGCTGTCGGGGCGGCCCCTTCGCCGGCGATGACCGCCGGCGCGTCGCAGATCTACGTGATCGGCGGAATCGATCACAGCGTGGTCCGCCCCGATCCGTCGACGCATCCCGGATTTCCACTGGATGTTTTCTGCTACGATGCCGCGGCCGACAAGTGGAACAACGTCGGAGAGATGCCGGCCGGCTCCTCCCGCGTCACGGCAGCGTCGGCCGTCTGGCAGGACCGCTACCTGATCATCAACGGCGAACGCGCCCCCGGCCGCCGCTCGCCCGACATCCATGCCGCGCGAATCGCCGAAGACAAACAAAGGTGATGGACCGATCCCAAGCCGCACAAACATTCAGAAGGTGACTCGCAAATGTCGACAGGCACGTCCAGAGTGACCATCCACATGGTGTCGAGTCTTGACGGCTTCATCGCGAAGACTGTCGATCGTGCCTGTGATTCTGGGTGACGGAATGCCGTTTTTTGACCGCATCGGACAAGAACAGGCGCTGCATCTGAAAGACGTGACGGCCTATCAGAACGGAATGGTGGAGCTGTGGTATGAAATAAAATAAGAGCCTCGTCACCGGAATCTGCGGGTGAACTTCGGCTCACCGTCGCGCAGGCTGAAGCCTGAACTCCAGCGACCTACTCGTAGCGCAGGGCTTCGATCGGGTCGAGGCGGCTGGCGCGGCGGGCGGGGTAGTAGCCGAAGAAAATTCCCACCGCTGCCGAGAACACGAACGCGACTGCGCCGGCTTCGAGGGAGATCACGACGGGCCATTGGCTGCCGCTGGTGAGCGAGTTGATGATCAGCGTGGCGCCGGTCGACGCGCCGATGCCGAACACAAACCCGATCAGCCCGCCGATCATCGACAGCAGCACGGCCTCGACCAGAAACTGCCGCAGGATGTCCCCCGAGCGGGCCCCCACGGCCATGCGAATGCCGATCTCGCGCGTCCGCTCGGTCACCGAAACGAGCATGATGTTCATGATCCCCACGCCCCCGACCAAGAGCGAAATGCCGGCGATCGTCGACAGCATTAGCGTCAGCGTGCCGGTGATCGTGCCGAAGATTCGCGCGATCTCGGCGGTGTCCTGCACCGTGAAGTCGAGCTTGTCGCCGGGATGAATGTGATGCCGCTCGGCCAAAAGCTGAATGATTTCGAGGCGGGCATCGGGGGCCCGCGCCAGCGAGCGGGCGGAAACGAGGATCGAGTTGACGTCGTCGAAATCCGAGCCGTGCAGCCGCTTGCGGACCGTCGTGCAGGGCATGAGGACGACGTTGTCCTGATCCTGCCCGAACAGATTAGCCCCCTTGGGCTCGAGCACGCCGATCACCTTGAACGGGATGTTCTTAATGCGGATCGTCTCGCCGATCGGGTTCGTGGTCTGGAACAAGCGCGCGACCAGGGTCTGCCCGATAATGCAGACTTTGGAAGCCGACGACACGTCGCGATCGGAAAAAAAACTGCCCGACCGCAGGGCCCAGCTCCGCACCGTGAGGTAATCGGCCCCCACGCCGTACATCTCGCGCGGATTGAAATTCGCGTTGCCGTAGATCACCTGCCCGGCGAACACGACGAGCGGCGTGGTCGTCAGCACGGCCGGACACTCGGCGGCAATGGCCTCGGCATCCCGGGTGGTGAGGGTCATCTTGGCCCCCTGGTTGATGCCGTCGCGCTGCTGCGAACCAGGAATGACCACGATCACGTTCGTCCCCAGTTGCTCGAACTGGCTCTGCACGAGCGACGACGCGCTTTGCCCCAGCGAGACCATCGTCGAGACGGCGGCAATGCCGATCACGAGCCCCAGCACGGTGAGCCCGGCGCGGAGCTTGTTCTTGGCCAGGGCGCGAACGGCGATGCGCAGCGTGAGCAGGTCCATAATTATCTCGGGCCGCCGAATCCCGCGACGGGAACGATCTGCCCCGTCACAAGCTGGTCGCCGGGCTTGAGTTCCCCCTCGACCATCTCGGTGTAGCGGTTGTCGCTTAAGCCCGTGACGACCTCGACGGCCTTCAGCAGACCGTTTTCGGCGACCCACACGTGCCGGCGGTTTCGTTTGCGGCGCAGCTCGCTGCGCTGTTCGGCCGAGGCCATCTTTTCAGATTCCGCGGCCTGGTTGTCGGGCTCGCTGCGGGCTTCCTGGCCGTCGACGAGCTTCTGATCCTCTTTGCGGACGTGCGCCGAATTGGGAAAGAACCGCAACGCCGAATTCGGGATCTTCACGACCGCCGCGCGCTCGTCCACTTCGAACGAAATGCTGGCGGTCATTCCCGGCAGAAGTTTGAGGTCGGCGTTCTCGGCGGCGACGATCACTGGAAAAGTCACCACGTTCTGCGTCGTCGCCGAATTCATCCGCACCTCTTTGATCGTGCCATGAAACAGCTCGTCGGCGCAGGCGTCGACGGTGAACGTCACGGGCAGTTTTCGCTCCTGCGCCTGGCGGATCAGGCCGACGTCGGCCTCGTCGACCGACGCGTGCAGGTCGATCCGCTCGCGGAGGTTGGGGGCGATGACGAACAGCTCGGGGGTCTGAAACTGCGCGGCGAGCATCTGACCGGGGTCGATCTTGCGGTTGATGATGATCCCCGCTTCGGGCGCCCGGATTTCGCAGTACTTGAGCTGCGTTTCTGAATACTCGACCTGCGACCGCGCCACTTTGACGTTCGCGTCGGCCACGCCGAGCTGTGCTTTGAACGACAGCACGTTGTACGAATATTTGTCGAGCTCAGTCTCGGCGATGAACGTCTTGTCTTTCTCGCGGAGCTTCGTGACGCGGCTGAGATCGCGCTCGGCCTGTTCCAACTGGGCGTGGACGCGCCCCAGATCGGCCAGGCTCGACTCGAGGTTGGCCGCGTCGCGCTGCAGGTTGGCGTTGTGAATCCGCGGATCGATCTTGCAGAGCAGGTCGCCCGCCTGAACTTCCTGGTTGAACTCGGCGATCGGAACCGACGGGTCGATGGGGCCCGACACAAACGACCCGATCGTCAGCGAGCGGACCGGTTTGACGCTGCCCGTCGCGTTGACGAAGGCCACGATCTTGCCCTCGGAAACGGCCGCGAACCGCCACTGCGGGGCATTGCGGGCCTTCCAGTACTGCGCGGCCGGCTCGTACGCGGCGGCCGAAATCCCGGCCAGCGTCAGCAGAATCAACGACCAGATCAGAAACGACTTCATAGGGGCTGCACCCGAGAGACGGCCGGAATCAGCGCGCAATACAGGAAATACCCGCCGCCGGGGCAAATCGTTTCAGCCGTTGAATCCGAATCGCCATTTTCAGGGTACAATTGTATTCTGCGGCCTGCAACATGGCCCCGAGTGCCCCCCTCGGGAACGCAGAGGGGGAGAGGGGGAGACCAGGAGAGAGGGAGAATTCTGAGTACTCAGTACTCAGTACTCTGTCATGCCGCTGATCGAATTACGGGACATCTGGAAGATCTACGACCTGGGCGAGGTGAAGGTCGTCGCGCTGCGCGAGGCCAGCCTGTCGGTCGAGGCGGGTGAGTTTGTCGCGCTCACCGGCCAATCGGGGTCGGGCAAATCGACGCTGATGAACATTCTGGGTTGTCTCGACCGCCCCACCAGCGGCAGCTACCGGCTCGCCGGCGAAGAAATCGCCGATCTGTCGCGCGACCAGCGGGCCCGCATCCGCAATCAGCGGATCGGGTTCGTGTTTCAGAACTTCAACCTGCTGGCGCGGACGACGGCGGTCGAGAACGTCGAGCTGCCCCTGATGTACGCCAAAGGGGTCTCGGCCCGCGAGCGCCGGGCGCGGGCCATCGAAGCGCTCGAGCAGGTGGGGTTGGCCGACCGGCACGAGCACCATCCCAGCCAGCTCTCGGGCGGTCAGCAGCAGCGCGTGGCGATCGCGCGAGCCCTCATCAACCGGCCCGCGATTCTGATGGGGGATGAACCGACCGGCAATCTCGACACGAAAACCAGCCGCGACGTCATGGAACTGTTCGAGAAGCTCAACCGCGAGCAGCAGATCACCGTGCTGCTGGTGACGCACAATCTCGACGTGTCGCGCTGCGCGCGACGCAACGTGGTGCTCCGAGACGGCGAGCTGATCTGCGACACGCCCGATTTCCACGAAGCCGCGCGGGCCCTGCAAACCGCCCCCGAAGCCGCCGGGTCGTGATCGCGATACGGGCTGCGGCAGCAGATGGGCCGGGAGCGTCGAGACCAGAGTTGCGCGCCGGACGCCGCGTTGCTGCAATGCGGGGATTGGCGGGAGGCCACAGACCTCAATCTCGGCGGAGCGCGTCGGCGTTCTGAGCCATAATTCGACGCAAGCCGCCGTGCGCTCGGCACATGTGGAGCGCCTCACGAGGCTGTCCGGATTTTGATTTCATGGTCCATTATTCACTCTATAGATATTCAGAAGTTTTGTCTGACCCCGGGCTCGCCGCATTCGATCATGAGGGACTTACATCGACTGGAAAGCCGCATTTTCGAATCCATGCGGCACCTGGCATTTTCCAGTTCCCGGCCCATTCTCTGCAAACTCCGCATCTCTCGAAGTCCGCGCCTGTTGTTATTGACCCTCACTGGTCGCACGGCTAGAATCCGGCCCCATTTTCCGGCAGCCCCTCTCAGGGCCGGCGTCTCACCGGTCCAGCGACTGCAACTTCCCGCACATTCACGCTTTGCGACCGCCGACCCAGTCTCTGTTCCTCGATCTTCTGCGGCAGGCAATTCAGGAGCGCCCGTGTTGGGCCTGAAGACCTCGTTGCGATCAATTCAAGTTCCCGTACTCTGCGCCGTGGCGCTGCCGGTCGCGCTGCTGTGCGCCTACACGCTCGTGCGCGGCGAGTCGCGAACGCGCGTTTCGCAAGAGCCGATTTCGATCACCTCCACCTACGCACAAACCTGGCAGCAGGAACGCGAAACGGTGCACGTGCTGCGCGGCAAGTGCCAGATCGTGCAGGGCGCGACGACATTGCGCGGCGAGCGGATCGTCGTCTGGCGCCGGCTCGATCCGCAGGCGCCTGCACACGAACACGTGACGGTCTACCTCGAAAACGACGTGCGCGTTGACGAACCGGGCAACACTCTCACAGAGCGCACTCTGTTGCGCGAACTGTCGACGGCCGGAGGCGTCGAGGTGCTGCCGCAGCGACCGGTGGTCAATCAGCCCGGAACGTACGACCCCACATACCGGCGCGGGGCAGCGCAGCGCGATGCGGTCGGCCGCGGCGCCATTCGCCAGGTGCAGGATACCGGCGGCCCCCTGATTCCCGAACCCGAGCCCGAGATTCGCGTGTTCGACCTGAAGCCGGCCGCGGGGGGAATTCGGCGCGTGCGGTTCTCCGGTCGCAACGGCGGCAGTTTCTTTCTGGAAACCAAGCCCACTCAGAATACAACTCCAGCCGAGCAGATCGTCATCATCAAGAACGGCGTGACGGTGCTCATCGATACCGATGACGGACGTGGCGGCGGGAACAACATCGGCCTGATCGACCTGTCGGCCGATCAGGTCGTGTTCTGGACCGACGAGGCCAGCGCCAACGGCTTCACCGGCGAGGTCACACAGTCGCAGGAAATGCCGTTTCAGATCTATCTCGAAGGCAACATCGTCGTCCGGCAGGGGAACAACGTGCTGCGAGCCCGGCAGGCGTTTTACGACGTGCGTGCCGAACGGGCCCTGCTGCTGGACGCCGATTTTCGCGCCAAGATCCCCAACGTGGACGGCAAGGTGCGAATCCGGGCAGACCGGCTCAGACAACTCGCCCGCAACACGTACCAGGGACAGAATGCGTTTATTACCACGAGCCCGCAATTGAAACCGGGTTTTCGGCTGCAAGCTTCCGAACTGTTCGTCGAGCCGCGGGACGACCATCCCTGGTTCTTGACCCAGCCGCGCGAGGTCGATCCGGTGACGGGAGAAATCGACGACAGCCCGGTCCTGTGGGCCACGTCGCTGAACAACACGTTCTTCGTCGAAGACGTGCCGGTGTTTTACCTGCCGTATCTCAGTGTGCCGGCGGAAGACCCGAACATTCCGATCCGCGACCTGGCCTACCAGAGCGACCGCATCTTCGGGCAGCAGATTCGCACCCGCTGGGACATCTTCAAACTCACCGGGCTCGACCGGCCGGCCGGCACGCGCTGGGACCTGAACCTCAACTACTTGTCGCTGCGCGGGCCGCAGGTGGGCACCGTCGACAGCTACTACGGCGTCGGCCGGTTCGGGCTCGACGGGCCGTATTCCGGCACGGGCTACCAGTCGTTCATCTACGACCACGGGACCGACAACCTGGGCAACGACAGGCTCAGTCTCAATCCGCCGCACAAGGCGCGCGGGGGCCTCTTGCAGCGCGACCGGCAGGACTTCTCGGCCGACACGACGTTGTTCTCTGAATTGGCATTCCTCAGCGATCGCAACTGGCTCGAACAGTACCGCGAGCAGGAATTCGACGTCGGCAAAGACTACGAGACGATGCTCTACCTGCGGCACTTCGAAGACAACTGGGCCTGGTCGGGCATGGGACGCGCGCGCTTGTACAACTATTACAACACGACCCAGTGGCTTCCGCGCGGCGACCTGTTCGGAATGGCCGAGCCGCTGTTCGGGGGCCTCGTGACATGGTCGTCGCACACCTATGCGGGCTACGCGACGCAGAAGATCGCCGATCAGCCGACCGATCCGCAGGACCTGTACACCGTGCTGCCGTTCGAAGGCAACGGCAGCGGCCTGGTGGCGGCAACGCGACACGAGCTCGACCTGCCCCTGAATCTGGGGCCGTTCCATTTCGTCCCGTACGCCCTGGGCGAAGAGGCCTTCTGGGGAAGCGCGTTCCACAACGTCAACTCGACCACCCCGCTGGACGGCAGAATCTACGGGGCCACGCAGGTGGACGACGGTTCGCTCAACCGGCTGTACGGCAGCCTGGGCGTCCGCGGCAGCTTCGAGATGTGGCGCGTTTATCCGTCGGTGCAGAGCGACCTGTTCAACCTGAACGGGCTCGCACACAAGATGGTCTTCGACGCCGATTACTCGTATTCCGAGGCAACGGAGGCGCTCGGTAAGGTCCCGCAGTACAACGAGTTCGACGACAACTCGCAGGAACAGTTCCGCCGCCGGCTGCTGGTGAACACCTGGGGCGGAACGCTGCCCGCGCAGTTCGAGCCGCGATTCTTCGCCGTCCGATCGGGTTCGGGCGCAAACGTGACGGCCCCCTACAACGAACTGGTCGACAACATGAACGTGCTGCGCATGGGCTGGCGGCATCGGTTGCAGACCAAGGTCGGGCCGGTGAATGCGCCCCGGATCAAGAACTGGATGACGCTGGACCTCGAAACGTCGTTCTTCCCCAGCGACAAGCGAGACAATTTCGGAGAGCCGTTCGGTCTGTACGGCGCACGGTACAACTGGTATGTCAGCGATCGCACCACGTTCACTGCCAGCACGCTGTTCGACACGTTCGACAATCCCGAAAAGCTGTGGAGCTTCGGGATCATCAGCCAGCGGAGCACGCGCGGCAGCGTGTACGTGGGATTGCGGAACATTCAGGGGGGTTCGCTGCACAGCGAAATTCTGACCGCCAGCTACAGCTATCTGATGAGCCCCAAGTGGATTTCGTCGATGAGCACGGCGTACGACCTGGCCGAGCACCAGAACCGCGGCCAGACGTTGATGATCACTCGCGTCGGTTCGGACTTCCTGGTCAACTTCGGCCTGACCGCCGACCCCACGAAGAACAATTTCAGTCTGGGGCTGTCGATCGAGCCGCGATTCGGGTCTTACAGCGGACTATCCGGACCTTACGGCAGCGGATCGCAGAACCGGGCGTTGCTGAACGGTCCGCCAGGTATGGGTGTCGGTCCAATCCACTAATCGTTGAAACTCGCGGAGCCACGAGGAGCAGCGTCATGCAGAATTCGACCAGCCAGACGACAAAGCCTTCCGAACGGATTGTTGTCGATCCGCCGCACACGCACCGGTCCGCCTGGCGCGAAAAGCTCGTGCGGGCCGAACGGGGCCTCGTGCGCGGAATACGCTTCGACAGCGCCTTTTTCGTGCATTTCTTCGGAATCATCGTCGTGATCGCCGCGGGGCTGGTGCTGGGGATGGCCTGGATGCAATGGACGGCGATCGCCGGGTGTCTGACCCTGGTGCTGACGACGCAGATGTTCAATCAGGCGCTGAAAGCGCTGGCCCATACCGAAGAAGCGACCCCCGCGCCGCACGTCGAGCGAGCACTGGCGATCGGCACGGCCGCCGTTCTCGTCTCGTGCACCGGCTCGAGCCTGATGCTGACAGTCATTTTCTGGCAGCGAATCCGCGAGCTGTTCGCTGGGTAACCGGCTGGATTCGACTGAATCCATCGTCTACGATCACCGGTGAACCACAGGGCGAACGACGATGGCCAGCCATGATCCACGCGCGACGATCTGCATTGCCTGCGCGGCTCTGATTTCGGGCGCCGCGCTTGTGCCGATGCCGGTTCGTGCGGCTCCCACGGTGCCGCGCGTCGTCGAAACCAGCGGGCTGGAACTGGTCACTCCGGCGACGCAGCAGGCGATTAACCGCGGGCTCGAGTTTCTGGCGATTTCCCAGAATGACGATGGGTCGCTGGGTTCGGGCAGCACGTACCGCCGGCACGTGGCCGTGACGGCGCTGGCCGGGATCGCCTTCCTGTCGGCCGGGCACACCCCGCAGCGCGGGAAGTACGGCACGCACGTTGAGAAAATCGTGCAGTACCTGCTCAAATGCACCGACTCGACCGGGCTGATCTCGGCCCCTGAGCACCGCCAGCACAACCCGATGTACGGGCACGGGTTCGCCACGCTGTTTCTGGCCGAGGTCTACGGCATGACGCCGCGCCCTGAAATCCGCGAGAAGCTGAAGCTGGCGATCAACCTGATCGTCAGCACGCAGAACAAGGAAGGGGGCTGGCGCTATTTTCCCAAGCGGCATGACGCCGACGTGTCGGTCACCGTTTGCCAGATCATGGCGCTCCGGGCCGCGCGGAATGCGGGGCTGTTCGTTCCCAAGAACACGGTCGACCTGTGTACGAAATATGTGAAAAGCTGCCAGAACAACGACGGCGGGTTCATGTACCAGAAGACGACGGGTAACGCCAGCATCTGGCCGCGCAGTGCCGCGGGGGTCGTGGCCCTCTACAGCGCGGGGATCTACGACAGTGACGAGATTCAGAAGGGGCTCAAGTTCCTGATGGATCATCAGCCGCGCGGCGAAGTCTTCCGCTACGAGGCGTTTTACTTCTATGGACACTACTACGCGGTCCAGGCGATGTGGCACGCGGGGGGGAATCACTGGCGGCAGTGGTATCCGGCGATTCGCGACGAACTGCTGGTGAGGCAGATTCAGGACGGGAGCTGGGCCGACAACACGGTCAACAGCGAGTACGGCACGTCGATGGCTTGCATCGTCCTGCAGATGCCGAACAACTACCTGCCGATCTTCCAGCGGTGACGCGGGAATGACGAATTCCGAAATCCGAATGTTCAAGGAAACTCGCATTCCGAAATCCGAAATCCGGTCTCGCATTCCACCCGCCCCCCCCCGCCCCCCCCTTGCGAAGGGGGGGAGAAGGACTGCACTCGTCTTTGCGATCGCTCTTCTTGCGGCATCGACCGCAACTGCACAGCACGTCTCCCTCCGATCGGTCGAAGTGACCGAGGGCGATGGAAAGATCAAAGCCGGCACCCTGACCGAGTTGGGGTCGGGACAGCTTGGGCTGGGCATGCCCGATCCGGCGCAATTCAAGACCCGCAACCTCGTGCTGCTGAATTTCAAAGAACGCACGTCGACCCTCGGACCGAACGATCCGCTGGTTGTTCTGAGCGGCGGAGACCGGCTGGCCCTCATTCCGGAATCGATCGACGACGAAGCACTCACGGGGCGCTGGGCCCGTGCACCGGCGCGGCAGGCGATCCGCGTGCCGCTCGAATCAGTCCGCGGGATCATTTTCGACCGGCCTTCTCATGCAGCCGGTTTTTCCCGACTGCTCGATCTTCTGCTTGACGGCGGCGAATCGCACGACACGGTCGTACTCGGCAATGGTGATGTTCTTCAGGGGGAATTCGGCGGTTTGAACGAGAAAGAGCTGACGCTCTCGACCCCGGCAGGAAGGTCGTCAATCGATCGCCAGGGATTGCGCGCCGTTATCTTCAACCCGACGCTCACGAACAGCGAACCGCTGCGGGGCGAGGGGGCGCTCGTCTCCTTGACCGACGGCAGCCGTTTCCGGGCGCGCGACCTGAAATTCGCGCCGCGCGACCAGCTCTCGCTGCGGCCGCAGTTTGGCGGAGAGCTGAGCATTCCGCTGTCTGACGTTGCGTCAGTCCGGTTTCTGGAAGGGTGCGCGACTTACCTGTCTGACCTGCCGCCGGCCGATTACAAGTTCGAGCCGTTCTTCGACGTCGAGTGGCCGTTGCGTCGCGATCGGTCGGTGGCGGGCGGATACTTGAAGCTTCGCGGCGCCGAGTTTCCCAAGGGACTGGGAGTGCACAGCCGCAGCGCGGTGACGTATCGGCTCGACGGCAAGTTCCGCAGGCTGCACGCGATCGTCGGCATCGACGACTCCGCGTCGGGCAAGGGGAGCGCAATCTTCGAAGTCCTGCTGGACGGGAAAGTGGCATACAGGAGTGACGTGCTGACAGGAGCGAGCCCTGCCGCAAAAATCGACATCCTCAACCTGGCAGGCGCGAAAACGCTGACGCTGCGCGTCGACTTCGCCGGAGACGGCGATATTCAGGACCACGCCGACTGGTGCGACGCGCTGGTTGTGAAGTGAATGACTGAGCGCAGACCCACGGGAAAAACCCGTGGGCTTGGGGGAAAGCAACTGAAATCGCGAATTTGATTCAGATGTCGACGATGACTTCTGCGAGCCAGCCATCGCTCGTGCGTTCAACTTTGAGCTCGTGATACGTGATGGCCTTGATCTCGTGCGTGAGTCGGTGCCGACCAGCGTCGATCGGCTCGCCCCGCGCGGTGGCCACGAGGCCCGCGTCGTCGATCCGCAAGTCGAACTGCGAGAACACGAGCCGCTCGGTGTCGCACAGGTACAACAGCTCGTTAAGCCAGTCGAACAGCAGGTAAGTGACGTCGCTGCCGGCAACATGCAGCTCGCGCGACATGGTCGGCTGTACCGACGCGAGGTCGTCGACCACCATCGCAAACAGGCCCCGGCCCGCATCGACGAACAGCTCGGGGAGCGCCGCCGCTCGCACGCGCAAACCCAGGTCGGCCGTGTGCTCGAAGATTTCGTACATCTTTTGTGTATCCCGCCCGCCGGCGTTATTGTGTCCCGAGCTGGCGACGGCAACAATCGCCACGCGACAGATTCAACCTAGTCCCCCCCTTTGCAAGGGGGGGGCAGGGGGGGGGGGGGGGGGGGGGCGATGGCTGCTGGTGGCGGCGGCCCTGCTCTGGAGCACGAGCGGGCTGTTCGTGAAAAGCCCACCCCTTCAGGCCCTCGAAGAAAATGACCGAGCGCTGGTGATCGCCTGTTTTCGCGCGCTGATCGCCGGAACCTGTCTCTTGCCGTTTGTGAATTGGAAGCGGGCACGGTGGCACCTCAAGATGCTGCCGATGGTCGTTTGCTTCGCCGCGATGAATTTTCTGTTCATTGCCGCGCTGACACAGGGGACCGCGGCCGCCGCGATTTTTCTGCAATACACCGGCACCGGCTGGGCCTTTCTGTTCGGGGCGCTGTTCCTGAAGGAACCGGTGACGCGCGCCAATCTCGAGGCCCTCGCATTCGGATTCGCGGGCATCGTGTGCATCGTCGGGGGTCAGTGGCACGGGTCGCAGTTCACAGGAACTTTGCTGGCTCTCGGGAGCGGCCTGGCGTACGGCGGCGTGATTGCGTCGCTGCGGGCGCTGAACCGGGAAGACTCGGCGTGGCTCGTCGTGCTCAATCACCTCGTCAGTGGGGCCGTGCTGATTCCATGGGTGGCGACGCTGGGCCTTCTGCCGACCGGGCCGCAGTGGCTGGTGATCGGCGCTTTGGGCACATTTCAGATGGGATTGCCTTACGTGCTCTTCGCGCGAGGGCTGGCGACCGTGCCGGCGCAGGAGGCAGGGTTAATTACGCTGCTGGAAGCGATCCTCAACCCGTTCTGGGTGTGGCTGTTCTGGAATGAGAAGGTGGCGCTCTCCACCTGGCTCGGCGGAGCGCTAATACTTATTGGACTGCTGGGCCGATATGTGGTCTTTCGCGGCAGGTAAATTGTCGCAGCCGGGCCGGGTCGACTTTGATTCCCCAGATTGCGAGCCACCGCATCACGATCGGACCGGGATGCCAGGCCGCCGCTTGCAGGATTGCGCCGTGGCGGTTGTCGCCGATGAATCCGTCGGACATTCTCGAATGACATTTTGGACATGTTTTAGTTGCGTTCGACATGATTTCCCTCGCTGATGATGCTGAATGCTGCACAGCGCATGCAGAGAGCGCCGGACCCACGGGGAAGCGTCCCGTGGGCTTCGGCGCTTACGCAGAACTTTTCTCCCTTCACTCTTCCTTTCCTCCGCAGGTTGAGTGACGCGCGCGGCGAACGCACCCGGCGGGCTTACGCCCGAGGTTCGCCGTTGGCGACGGGAGGTTCCTTTGTCTGCATCGAATCCATCGCCAGGCGCGTCATGCGATCGGAGAGTTCCTTGAGCTCCGCCTGGTCGGTACCTTCAGAGAGCTGGAACCCTGATTTCTCGGCGACCAGCAGGTTGATCAAGAGGCCCACCATGCCCTGGCTCGACGAAGAATGCCCGTTCTGACCATCGCCGCCGGCCACGAACACCCGCTCGGGAACGAGCGGTTGCTTGCTCTGAGCCAGTTGCTCTGAGACTCGCGACAGCGCGTACAGGCGCGGATCGCCGAACGACGAAATCTTCTTCATCAGCACCGATGCTTCCGCCAGGCCCACCTGCATCACGCGTTGCGATTCGCCCTTGCCCGAGAGCACCTTCTGACGGATCTCGGCCTCGGCGGCAACGACGGTCTGCTCGGCGGCCTTGCGGGCGCAGGCCAATTCGGCCTCGGCGACGACGATCGCCTGGTCAGCCTGACGCCGCGAACGGGCCAGGTCGGCTTCGGCCATCACCACCGTCTGCTCGGCCTGTCTCCGGGTGCGGGCCAGTTCGGCGGCAGCCTGGCTGTCGGCGATTTCGACCTGCACGCGGGCATTGGTGAGCTGCGTTTGCATCGTGGCCTGGGCCTGAGCCTCGTTCAGCAGCTTGAGTTTGTCGACCGCGTCGCGCTGCCTTTCGTAGGTTTCAAGCTGCTCGATCGAGAGTTGCCTCTGTCGCAACTGCTCGAGGAGCGTTTCGATTTTTCCGCCGGCCTCGGCCGTATCGGGTTTGCCGATCAGCACGTCGACGCATTCGATGTCGAATTCACGGAACCGGCGTCGCAGCTCTTCCCGCGCTTCGGTTTGAATCACGTCGCGTTCGTGGAGCAGTTCGAGCATGGTCTTCTTATGGGCGATGTCCCGGAAAAACGCACTGAGCATCGGATCCAGCGTTTGTGTGATCAGTTTCTTCACGTCGCCAAACCGCTGAATGACGTTCGGCGCGCACTGGTAGTCGATGTGCACGACGACCGACAGCGGCAACTGCGGTTCATAAGCGTCCTTCGTGACCAGATCGATCGACCGCAGCGATTCGTCGTAGCGGTGTGATTCGTTCTTGCCGGTGACCCAGTGCAGCACGAAGTTCGTGGTGGGGACCAGCACGATGTTCCCTGCGAACGTGTTAAAGGCGTATTTGCCCGGGCCGAGTGGCTTTTCCCACACCCCCCGTTCCCCTTCGGCGACGCGCTCGCCGTGACGGAACGCTGCTCCCGACAGGTCGCGCCCCGCCTTGCCGTAGTAACTGACAACGACGCCGACGTAACCGATCGGCACGACCGTCTTGGGGTGCATCTGCACCGAGGCAAACCAGCGGTTGACGAAGTACGTTCCGTCGGTGAGGGTCTGGTACTGCCGCCCGCGGCGGCCCCCGGCGCGCAAGAACGCCTCGGGATCCTGGAAATTATTGTGATAGTTCGGATCGCTGGCCTCGTTGCCGACCGGCGGAGCGATAATCTCTCCCGGTTCGAGTGAAGCACCGTCGTGAATGGTGACGATGCCGATGCTGTCGACGGTGATCGACTTCTCGGGATTGAGCGGATCCTGGGTCTCGATGCCTCCGCCGATGACGACGGGGCTGAAGCCTCCGATATCCGAGAGCACTTTCTGCCAGTCCGAAATCGCCTTCGTCTCCTGCGAGCCCTGCAGGTTGCGAAGCGAGAACACCGCGTCGTCGGCCATCACCACGAACAGGGCGGGATTGATGGCATACACCCCTTCGCGCAGGATCGAACGTTGCCGGCCGCGCTGGCCGCGCACCGACGGTGTGTTGCGCGCCGCCGCAATTCCCAGAAACGCGCGGGCGTCCTGGAAGTTATTGCACTCGACGATCCGGCCCAGAGTCTGGCTGGGGGGAAGCGGTTCGCCGTCGCGCGCATAAACGTAGCCGATCCGCCCCTGGCGGATCGTCACCAGCGGCGCCTTGTGCAGGCGATACTGCCAGCGCCACAGCCCGAAGTGCAGTCCACCACGGAGCAGCTCGACCTGATAGCCGGCTTCGCCGTTGAGGGCCAGGATCTGACCCTCCGGCACCGAGCCGGTCGCCGACCACAGCTTCTCGACAATGCCGACCTTGTTGTGCGGAATATACCGCACGCCCAACCAGACGACGACGGCCGCGGCTATCAATAGACCCACAGCGATCTGTCCGAAGCCGCCCAGTGACCAGATCGAATCGAAACCAGAGCGCGCCGAAACTTGAGCCACTACGAATGAAGTGAACATGAAAGTCCCCTCCGGCGCGGCAGACCGCGCGAGCACCAGGGACGGGGCAGCCGCTCGGGGTTGATCTTGCCCGGGCCGCCTCCACCTCAGGTGGGATACGCCTCTGCCGCGCCAAAAAACCAGCAGGGCTCTTCGTCGTGCCAGCGCGAAGAGCGCGGCAGAGCGGGGGTGCCCTTTCAAATAGGGCCACGGCACCGAGCCGCGACCGCCGACGAGGTTAGCTGACGGGCTAGGGCTTGAAAGTACCCCGGTTCGAAATCTCGAACCTGCGCCCCTGGAGAAAGCCGTCGTGAAACGGCCTCCCCGATGGTTCCCCCGCACCGGCGCCACAAGGACGCCGAATTAGGCTACACAGGAGTCATATCATACAAACGCAAAGGGGTGGCACAAGGATCAAGGAATCGGATTGTGCACAAGTCATTGTTACACAAGGCATTGCACTGACCGAGAAGAGCAGACGCAGCGAGCCGCGGGGTTTATCCCCGCGGCTCGATCGGTCGAACTGCAGAGCTCGCTGGGACTACTCGACCTCTGGGCGCGGTCGATTCGCCCAGTGGCCCGAAGGGTCGCTGCCGGAGACAATGACCCCTTTCTGGCTCCAGTCCATGTGCGCGCGGACCTCGGCGGCGCAGTAGCGCAGCGTGAGGCCGCAGCGGCGGCGGTCGGAATCGTTGGCTTCCGAGCCGTGCAGTAAGAGGTCGCTGTGGATCGAAACTTCGCCGGCCTTGAGGACGTCGTCGACCGGTGTGCCATACTGTTCCGCGTTTTCGATCGTCTGGTTGAGCACGTTGTGTTCCGACGAATCGCTGGGGCGGTACGTCAGGTGCCCGACGTGATGCGATCCGGCGATGAACCGCATGCAGGCGTTCTCGACGTCGGCATCGTCGATCGCCAGCCAGACGGTTGCCGCTTTGGACGGGGTGAGCGGCCAGTAGCTGGCGTCCTGATGCCAGGCGACCGCCTTGCCGTCGTGCGGCATCTTGCAGAAGAAGTGCGAGCCCCAGGCGACGACGTTTTCCCCCAGCAGGTCTTTGACGCAGGCCACGATGCGGCGGTCGGTGAGGATGTCGTAGACGCGACCGTATTTCGCGTGGGCCGTGCTGATCGAATAGCTGTCTCCCCCGGCGGCAATGGTTTTTGCCAGGAGTTGATCGAAGTACTCGCGGATTGCGATGATTTCCGCATCGCTGAAAATGCGGATCCCGCGAATGTAGCCGTCGCGATTGAACTGGGCGATCTGGTCTCGCGACAGCGTGCCAGGATTGTTATTCACAGCGGGGTGAAATCGCAGATCGCGCTCGATCTGGTCGAGCTCGGTCTGCCCCGGAATCATTTTGAAGTCGGCACGTGCGGTCATGAGGAGCGAGCTTTCAGGTGGGTAGAGGCGGTCCGGGGAGCTGCGGCGGCTGGGGCGTCTGCGATTCCGTGGCACCCGGGGTTTCACCGGGAGCCGGACGGCTGCGCGAAAGTGCGCGCCACGCGGCTCGTAGGGGTGATTCGAACGAGAAGATGCAGAAAATCAGCGGTACCGCCAGCTCTTTCACCATGATGGCGATGGCCAGCCCCAGCACGAGCTGCAGAATGTGCCTGTAACTGCGGCGGCCACGGAACCACTGGTTGAACACGTGCGAATACCGCACCCGCGAAACCATCAGGCAGGCGCAGGCCAGAGCCACGATCGGCAGAACGAACTGCAGCGCCGGCAGAATCGAAGCCGCCGCGGAGTGAATCGTACGCTCTATTGCGCCCGCATCCGGGCCGGCACCCTTGGCGAGAGATTCGAGCTCGGGGAGCGCAATCATGAACGAGGCCACCGTGCCCGCCGCCGCGGGGGACGGCAATCCGCTGAAGTATTCGTGCGTGTCTTCTTCGTCGGTCTCGACGTTGAAGCGGGCGAGCCGCAGGATCGCGCACACCACGAACAACACGGCGATGACCCATAGCAATCGCGCGACCAGCATCGGCGGCTCTGACTCCGCGGTGAACTTGATCAGAATGACAGCCGGAGCGACGCCGAAGCTGACGGCGTCGCACAGGCTGTCGAGCTGGGCGCCGAACTCGCTGGTTTGCTTGGCCCAGCGGGCCGCGCGCCCGTCGAGCATGTCGAACACCATCGCCAGAAAAATCAGGATCGCGGCGATCCACAGGCAATCGGTGTCACTGCCCCCCCAGCCGACCGGTTTCAACCCGACTTTGGCCGCAAACGTGATCGCGCCAAAGCCGCAGGCGGCGTTGCCCAGCGTGAGCAGTGTCGGCAGGACGGCAAACACCTTCTGGCGACGCGGTATGCGGAAGCGTTTTATCTTCATCTCGGCGGCTCACGTCTGGGCATCGGTGGCTTCGTAACGGGCGAGAACACTCGAACCCGCCTGAACCATGTCCCCCAGGCGGGCTGCGATGCGCAATCCCGGTTCGTGCGGCACGACAAGCTCGGTCCGCGAGCCCAGTTTTATCATACCGAATTGATCGCCGGCGGCGAGTACGTCGCCTGGTTTCACCCAGCACACGATGCGGCGGGCAATCGCCCCGGTAATCTGACGAACAATCATCCGCCGGTGGGGCGCGGCGGAGGCCTCGATCCGCACCGCAAGCTGCTCATTTTCACGTGACGATTCGGGACGCAAAGCATTCAGGAATTTGCCTTTGCGATATCGCAGACCGATCACGCGGGCGGAAACCGGAACGCGGTTGATGTGGACGTTGAAGATCGACAGAAAAATGCCGATTTCGACTGCCGGCCCCCCCAGGAAATCGTCGTGTGCGATTTCTTCGATGTGAACGATTTTTCCGTCCGCCGGAGAGACGACCACCCCCGGTTCCCGTGGAATGTTCCGGTGTGGATTGCGGAAGAACCAGATGATGAACAGACCCAGTACGGCGGGAACCGACGCGACAAGTCGCAGGCCCCAGATCGCCAGAGCACCACCCGGCAGGGACGACAGATTTGCAATCAAAACGATCAAAAGCAAGTTGAGGAGCGCGGCGGCGGCGAAAAATGCGCCGGTGACGAGCCACAGTTCAGTCAGGCCCGAGCGCGCGAATCCAAGCCGGTCGCGCCAGGCGAATGGATCGTCGTGCGGCTCCCAATAGTAGCCTCCGAGATTGCGATAGAATTTGACGTCGCGCGGGTCGAGGACCTCGAACGGGCAGACATTTCTGTCGCCGCGACGCAACGAGGCCATCCTGGCGACATAGCCTTTGCGAAACGTCTTGAGATACCAGCGACGGATGTGCCCCCAGGCAAGCTCGAGTCGCATGCAGACTCCGCCCCCTGGCTGAATCGACGTAATCTGCGGGTCCATCGGCTCGAGAGGCAGTCTGGTCATCGTCATCGAGTCTAGCCGGTGCGATTCTGATTGGCGATGAACCCGAACTACGAAACGAAACCGCCGTGCTCCGGCCGCTTTTGCGGCGGCCTGGGCACTGCAACTGCAGACGTATGAGGTCCACGAGAGACGCGAATCCACCGATGGACAAACAGGTCAGCCGCCAGCAAACGTTCGACGTGGGCCTGCATAAATGCGAGGTTGCATTCCGGGGATCTCTGCATCTCGAGGGAAGAAGGGCCGACGCAGCCGATGGAATTCGACGTGCCGCAGTGTCGGTGGAGTCGGGCCGGGCGTATCGAGCACGAAGATTGCCTTGGCGAAATCGCCGTACGCCATGCGGTAGTTCATGGGGTTTTTGACCACCACGAATTTTGCCGTCCGCGGGTCCATCCCCATCAGCTCATACTGCTCGCGGCACCAGTCGTACGTGGGGTGCGTGGCAATGCAGATCTGCATCGAGCCGACCTGCAGACACGCAGCCGGGCCCATGTTGCCCGCCTGCTTGTCCCAGATACCGCCCGTGTAAGTGAACCGTCCGTCGCTGAGGCGGCGGACGACCCCCTGCACGGTCTGAGGGGTGCCCCACTGGGAATCAACGTGATGTCCGAGCGATAATGACAGCTCGCTTCCAACGCCCGCAGCGTGGCAGGCGCGGGCGGCTGCCGGATCCACGACAGGAACAAGGCTGGGCTCGCGGACTTCTGCCGACAGAAGCGCCTTGAGCGCCGCCACGCTGTCGCCGGCCGCGCCTCCCCCGCAGCAGTCGGCCGTCTCCACAAGCAGCACCGGCCCGCCTTTGACGGCCAGGCCCCGTTGCACTGCATCCGCGGGGGAATACACCACAGGCTCGAGATCGAATCGTTTTTTCCAATAAAGGTGGGCGATCTCACCCGCCAGCGAACGAGCCAGATTGTCGTCTCCGTCGGTAATCACGAGCCCACCGCCCCCCATTTCAGGAAAGTCCAGATTGGGGTGCACGTGAAAAGCGCTCGTCGAATAAACTCCGCGGCGTTGTTCGAACGATTTGGCCAGCCGCATGACTTCTGCGAACGGCCCCGGCCCTTCGGTCTGGCCGTTGATCGCTCCGGTCACGATGGGCACCGTTGCCATGGCCATTGCCGGCCGGAGTGTCCCGGAGAGAATATCGCACAGCGCCCATGCAGCGCGCTCACCGGTCTGGAATGCGTCGCGGTGCGGGTAGGTCTCCCAGGCGACGAGCGCGTCGGCGGCCTGAATCATCGCCTCTGTCACGTGCGCGTGGAGATCGAGTGATGCCACGACCGGGATTGCCTCGCCGACGACCGCACGGACAGCCGGAAGAAGATCGCTTTCGAGATGTCCCGTCTCGTAAACGGCCGCGGCGCCATGTAGCGCGAGAAGCACCCCGTCGACCGGCAGCTCCGTTTTGAGACGGGACAGCAATTCGGATTTCAGGTGTTCGTAGCACGCGGCAGTAACTGGAGCGCTCGGACAGGCGCTCGCGACGATGAGCGGCCGGATCGCGGTTTCCCGTTCGCCGAGCACACGCAGCATCCCGCCAACGGTGCCTCCCGTGCGCTCGAGAACGTTCGGACCGTAAAACAGCTCCGATCGGCGAAACGCTTCGAGGTCCGCCGGGGCGCCGCCGAAATGGTTGCATTCAATGAAGATCGAGCCCAGAGCGATCCTGTTTGGCATGAAGTCAGCGTAAATGAGGGGCACCGGCGGGGCAAGGACGGACCGATACGTGTCGAGTCCTCTGGTTCGTTGATTTGTGTCGCCGCGCGGCGCGCCATGGCGCGATTGCCGGCGAGACGCCTTCACCAGGAGCATTGATACGACCTCCAGACGCATTGCCTTTCGCCCGGCTGCCGTTCGTTTTACGATCCAGCGTCGCGTTGCCAGTCAGCATTCGAGGTCCCCATGAAGATCGACAGAATCGAAACCATCAACCTGTTGTTTGAATACACGGATGGGTTCGAGTACGCGGGCGGCAAGTGCACCGGGCGCCTGACGACGCTGGTCCTGGTGCACTGTGACAACGGAATGGTCGGTGTGGGATCGGCCTACACTCATCCGGCCCTGGCGTGGCTGGTGGTGCAGCAGCAGCTCGCGCCGCTCCTCGTCGGTGAAAATCCTGCCGAGGTCGAAAAGCTGTGGGAACGGATGTACCTTGTCACTCGCTGGTATGGCCGCAAGGGCGCCACGATGTCGGCCCTGGGGGCGGTTGATACGGCTCTCTGGGACCTTCGCGGCAAAGCCGTGGGAAAGCCGGTCTGGGAACTGCTGGGCGGGAATCGACCACGGTGCCCCGCATACGCCAGCGCTCTGCTGTGGAAACCGGTGCCCCGGCTGGCGGACGAAGCAGGGGAGCTGGTCGCGCGGGGCTTTCGCCGGGTGAAGATGAGGCTCGCTCGGGGCGACGAATACGACCGCGCCGCCGTGACCGCCGTCCGAAAGGCGATTGGACCGGGCTGCGACATCATGTGCGATGGCTCGATGCGTTACTCGCTCGACGCGGCGCGGGACCTTGGCCGGCATCTGGCTGCGCACGGCGTCTTCTGGTTCGAAGAGCCATTCGCGCCGGAAGACATCGACTCGTTCGCAGCGCTCAGGGGGACCGTGGGCGTGCGCCTGGCCGCTGGAGAAAACGAGTTCGGTTTCCAGGGCTTTCGCGAACTGATTCGGGCTGGGGCTCTGGACATCGTGCAACCGGATGCCAGTCGCTGCGGCGGGATTTCGGAGGTCCAGCGCGTTGCCGTGCTGGCGCGGTCGGCCGGCCTGGCATTTGCTCCGCACACGTGGAGCGACGCAGTCGCCGTCATGGCCAATGCGCAGCTGGTCGCCGCGCATTCGAACGGGCTGACCGTCGAGGTCGACCAGACGGGCAATCCCTTCATCGCCGAACTGCTGGTCGAACCCCTGTCAATCATCGACGGTGAGCTGACGCTGAGCCGCGCGCCAGGCCTGGGAATCGAGTTGAACCAGGCCGTTGTGGAACGGTACCGCCTCCGCGATCCCCTCGCGATTCCCGACGGCTGTTATTCAGACATGGTCTTTGGACGCCAGTTCTGGCGCCCCTCGTAACGGCGCAACTCGATTCGGGAACTATTCAGCTCCAGATGGACTCTAATCAGCGCGTTCGGACGGTTTCGTGTGCGGGCAGTCGCCGGCTTGTGCCGGTTGTGAAGCGAACTCCAAAAGCTCCTGGCCCATTCAGCGAGAGCGAGGTTTCCTGTGTCCGAATCACGAGGTTCTCCTGTGAAGCCAGTACTGTTTCACAAAAGGGCCCTGGCCGGTCTTCTGGCCGCTGTGGCGTTTGGAGTTCCCGCCGTGTCGTGGTGGAGCGGGCGGGAGGGGCTGACTCCCGCCGGTGTCGGGGCCGTCGTCGCTGCGGAACCAGGACCGGTGGACCCGGCGGTCGCCGCACCGAAGGATGTCTCCGCACCCCAATCCGTCAATCCTCGACCAGCCGGTGCGACGCACGACGAAGCTCCCCAGATCGAGTTCTTCCCGCGCCCGTCAAAGACGGAATCCCGGATCTTCGAAGCGCTCGACAAGCCCACCACCGTTGATTTTGCGGACACGTCTTTGGTGTTCTGCCTGGCGTACTTGCAGGACTACCACAAATTCAGCGTGTTGATCGACCGGCGGGCCCTGGACGATGCAGGGGTGAAGCTCGACCAGCCGATCACGTTGCGAGCGGCTGGAATCACGCTCAGAAGCATTCTGAAATTGCTGCTGGAACCGGTCCAGTTGTTGTACGTCGTCGAAAACGACCTGTTGAAGATTACGACCGTCTCGTCGTACAGCAAGAGACTGATCACCCGCATTTATCCGGTGCGCGACCTGTCGTCGAACCAAGTCGTCGCCAGGGAGGGGACGAAAGACGCACCTGTGACTGAGCGCCCCGGCGACCTGGAGACGGCGATCACGAAGACGATCGATCCGGATTCATGGGACGACAAAGCGGGTCCCGCGTCGATTACTTTCGTCACTGCCTCCGGCAGCCTGGTGATTCGCCAGACGCCGCCGGCGCACGAAAAAATTCTAAGATTGCTCCGAGATCTGCGCGAAGCCAGGCGCATCGGACAGCGCGTCCCGGATAAGAAAGTCGCCCCAACAACCAGTTGGCGATTCCGCGGTCCGCGGCGAGCGGAAGCCTATTCGCTGGTCGGAATTCTGGATCTCGACGGAGATGGCAAAGGGGACCGCGACCTGATCCTGGATATGATTGCCGCCAGCACCGGAAAGGTCGACAACGAGATCGACGAACAAGGCGTCCTGCGGGTCGACGGCCAGGTCGAGGACAGGCCGTCCTTTTCCGACAGGACGAAATTCATTGTGCTCGGCAAGATCCCCCAACCCGCCGACTTGTCTGACGCCGACCAGATCGCCACGAGCCTGAAGATCGCCGAGCATTACATGTTGCTGGAAGCCCAGGCCCGTGAACGCGGCGTACGCACCATCGGCCTCGAAGAATTCGTGCGCTTCATCGGCTTTGAGCGAGTGACCGCACCGGGTCCGGATACGCCCCCCAGGGATTGATGCCCAGCATCTCGCAGCGCGAGCATACTATCGCATTGCTGAACTCTCCGACGATCAGCCGATCCAGACGGAATTCCGTACTGCCGCCGAGAACGTCGTCGCTATGAATCTCGACTACATGGACTCCCATGATGTGCTGAAGAAACTCTCCGCCGACCTGAACCGCGAGCTGAAGGATGCGCAGAGGTTTTTCGCTGCGATCGAGGCTGATGAACGGCGCTGGGTGGAACAGGGAGTCGACGTCGACGCGGCTTTCGCGGCGAAATACTACGACTCACTCGACGGCACGGTCGATGCCGCGAAGACGCAACTGACCAGTGAACGTCTCGATGTGAGGGGCGATCCGGTTAAAACAGCCATCTTCCGAGGATTGCTGATCTTAGGGGGCCTCGTGGCCGGGTTCATCACCCTCGTCGCCTGCTGCATTGTCGCGTATCGTCGATATCGGGCGAAGCCGTCGAATACAGCGCCCTGATCGACCAGAGAAGCTCGCGCATAATCGGCGGTTATTTTTCTCACTCGCCACCAGACGCCGGTTCGTTCTGGATAATCCGTGAAGTGCCCCGGCCGCCGCAGAAGCGGCCGGGGCACGATTCGAGGCGCCCGGGATTTTTGCGCGTGAAGGGCGGCAGTGGCATTTTCTGCAGCAAGTCGCAACAATGCGGCCGGAATCACGCACGCCGCCGGGGCGCTCTCCATATTTTTCAGTCACTGAATTCGAGGGATCAGCCAGCCATGAGCCTCATCATTGAATCGGTCCATGCCCGTGAAATTCTGGACAGCCGCGGCAATCCCACCGTCGAAGTCGACGTCGAGCTGGAAGACGGAACGATCGGCCGGGCCGCCGTCCCCAGCGGGGCCAGCACCGGCAAGCACGAAGCCACGGAACTGCGCGACGAGAAGAACAAGTCGCGGTATCTCGGCAAAGGAGTCTTGAAGGCGGTCGAGAACGTCAATGAAGAGATCGCCCCCGAATTGATCGGCCTGGACGTGACCGATCAGATGACGATCGACGCCGTGATGCTCGAGCTCGACGGAACCGAACAGAAATCCAAGCTGGGGGCCAACGCCATTCTGGGGTGCTCGCTGGCGTGCGCGCACGCCGCGGCACGCGCCAGCCTCTTGCCGCTGTTCCGCTACCTGGGAGGGGTGGGGGCCAAATACCTGCCGGCCCCAATGATGAACATCGTCAACGGCGGCGCGCACGCGAACAACGGCATCGACGTGCAGGAGTTCATGGTCATGCCGCTGGGTTTCGAGACCTTCAGCGACGCTCTGCGGGCCGGGGTCGAAACCTTTCACGCGCTCAAGAAGGTGCTGTCGGAAAAAGGCCTGAGCACGGCGGTGGGTGACGAAGGGGGATTCGCCCCGGCGCTGGGGGCCAATCAAGCGGCGCTCGACGTCATCATGACGGCCATCGAAAAAGCCGGCTACAAGCCTGGTACGCAGATCAAGATCGCGCTCGACGTGGCCTCGACCGAGTTCTACGACGAGTCGGCCGCCACGTACAAGTTCGAGGGAAAATCGTTCGGCAGCGACGAAATGGTGAAACTGCTCGAATCCTGGGCGTCAAAATACCCGATCTGCTCGATCGAAGACGGCTGCGCGGAGGACGACTGGAAGGGCTGGAAGAAACTGACCGACGCGCTGGGCAAGAAGGTGCAGCTCGTGGGAGACGACCTGTTCGTGACGAACGTCAAACGCTTGCAGCAGGGGATTGACGAGGGAATCGGCAACAGCATTCTCGTCAAAGTCAACCAGATCGGCAGCTTGAGCGAAACCGTCAACACCGTCGAGCTCGCGCGCCGCAACGGCTACACCGCCGTCATGAGCCATCGCAGCGGCGAAACCGAGGATACGACCATTGCCGATCTGGCGGTGGCGCTGGGCACCGGGCAGATCAAGACCGGTTCGGCCAGCAGCACCGACCGCATCTGCAAGTACAACCAGCTCTTGCGGATCGAAGAACTGCTGGGCGATGAGGCGGTGTACGGCGGCAAGCTGTGGCGGAAGTAGGGCTGAAGCGCCACGGCGGCGAGCCGAACCCGGCTGCCTGTCGATGATTTGTTGAGAGCACCGAACGACTGCGAACGGTTCGTCCCATGTCATCCCCATCCGTCGCTCGCGATCCCTGGCAGGGCTGGCTCACGTCGCTGGCCTTCTGGGCGTGTCTGTTCCTGGCGGCGGCGCTGTACGCGGCGGTGGCGCTGGCGCCCAAGCTTCTGGCGTATCTCGCCCTCGAACGCGAATTCGAGGCGAATCAATGGCGGCTGGTTGCGCTCGACCGGCAGGTGTCGCACCTGGAGAAGGTGATCGAAGCCCAGACTCACGACCCGGCCTTCGTGCGCGAGCAGGCCCGCTCGGCGTTCGACATTACCAGCCCCGATGAGCAGCGGATTCCGGTCGACTCGCACCTGCGACTCAGTATCGAGGCGGCGGCGCCGGCTGCGAAATCCCCGGCCCGATCGCTTCCCTGGTACTCACCGCTGCTGGCGGCAGTGGCCCGTTCGCGCGACGCCGGCTCTGCGCTGCTGGGAGTCGCCGCCGCCCTCGTGCTGTATGCGTTCACTTTTTTGACCGATCGCCGGTATGCACCGCGAGCGTAAGATCTGTCGCCTCTCGATTCTCGCCTCTCCCCCGCTTCGTTCCCATTCACAACACACGCACCCGGGGCGGACCAATTCTCTTCGAATTGGTGCCCCTGCCCCGGCTCGCAGGCCCGCGCTTGCATCACGTTCCCGGCGCCCCCTCACCCGCGGCCGGGCGGGCGTAGAACTGGGACAGATCGAGATTTCCCTTGAGCTCGGATTCGACGAGGTGCAAGCGCTTTTCGAGCTGCGCGAGCTTGGCCTGCAGAGCGGGCAATTCGCGCTCGGCATCGTAGGCGGGACGCGCACGCGGCACCACGGGGTAGCCCAGTTGCCGCTGCAGTGCGGCGAACATGTACAAGGGCTCTTTGCCGCGATTGGCTTTGGCGATCCGCCCCTCCTTCGCTCCGAATAACACGGCGTGCGGCGATTGAAATCCCGCGTCGCCCATCGCGCGACGGGTGTCGTTCACAAATTCTTCGCTGCTGAGGTACATCAGGTCGGCGAATTCCAGGGCTCCCAATTGCAATCGCGCCCGCAGGATCCAATCGCGCCATGCTTCGTCGTACATCGGGTCCAGGGCGATCGCTTCCATCCCGCGGTCGTAACCCAGCTTGTTGCGGCTGATGGATTCGAACTGGTACACGAACAGCCCGGCCGGTGTCGGCAAATTGGCCCGGTACTGGGCCTCATATTGCAGCACTTCGAACGCCGTGCGCTGGTCGAATCGCGACCGGTCCTCTTCGGCCCGTGAAATGACGAACGTCTGAAATGGACTGAAGTAATGCACGAGGTGCGCCATTCCCGTGCTGAGCCTCCCCGTATGCAGAATTTCTCCCTTGAGGAATTCGATCGCCAGGGGGAGTTTCGTCGTCGACAGGATTTCTTCGTGGATCGTCGCCAGAATCTCCTGGGCAGGGACGTTTTCGCCGAGCCGTTCACGAACGACACGAAAGAAGTACGCCTGCTCGATGTATTCTTCGCGATCGAGAGCCTGACTGGTCATTGCGGATCGGATGGGATCAATCGAAGCGTGACGGCGACGGGCCAACGGATAGCGACAGTCATTCCATTATACGACCGCCTCGGTATCCAAGTCATCCGCCTTTCGCGCGACACGGCAATCCCGTGCAGCCCGCCCGGGGAATCAGGCGACAGTCAGGTGGAGGTCGAGACCGCGAAGCGCGGACTCCGCTGCTTCTCGAAGAATACTGTCTGTGCTCTCGGTGGCGATTTTCAGAGCGTCGACGATCGGACGGGTGCATTCCCCAATTTGTCCCACCGCATAGGCTGCCGCGGTCCGCGCGTTGTTGTCGGCGGATTCGAGAACGATCAGCAAGACGGGGAGGGCCCTTTCTCCCAATGCAATGACGGCGGACACCGTGACGTCCGTGGGATTCTGCGTCATCGCCTGCACTTTGGCGCTCGTGCGCATCCACGTGCGCACGACAAACACCAGGACGGTTGTCGGGACCAGACATAACCCGAGGAGCGCCGTGAGCAAGCGGCCGGAGATCGAAAACTCGATGACCAAGAGCGCTGCCAGAATGCAGAAATGGAGACTCCAGAATCCGATAATCCGCTCGATGCCCCAGGCTCGAAAATTCCAGGCGGCAGTCCAGAACCGCCCGAATGTCCAACGGAACGCATAAATCGCCGGCAGGACGAGCAGCGAGGCCAGCATGGCCAGAGGGCTTCTTCCACACTGCGAAAGCAAGTCGGATGCGTCGCGAGTAATCAATTCACGAGGTTCCGCAAACAGATTCCCGTAGACGTACACGCAGATGACGTTCACGACGACGCCTGCGACGAAGAGCGTCAGATTCACCTTGTCAGGATCGCTCATCGTTTAACCGCCCCCCCTGGCACGGCATTCCAAAAGAACCGATGTCGGCGTCGTTGTCGAAGCCGGCGCAGAATGCCCCTCTCGGTCTTCCAGATTACCAGGAAAGTGCGAGACTTCAACAATACTGCATCTGGTTCCCACGCTCTGCGTGGGAACGAGGCGAAGAAGGCACTGCGGTCTTTTCGTGGCTCGCTGGAATGCCGTACAATATGATTTCGAGGAAACCCGGACCTCGTCGCGCGTGAATCGGCGTGAAGCTATGACAGGAATGCGGACAGTGAGGATCATCGCCGTGCTGCTGGTCGCAGGTCCGTGGGCCTGGGTTGCCGCAGAAGACTCGCCGCGCTCCGAGACCGACGCCAAAGCAGAGACGCGATCGGCGATCGCGGCAGAGATCGCGCGGCTGGGCGACGCGCGCTTCGAGGTTCGCGAAACGGCGATGCAACAGCTCGGGCGCGCCGGAATCGAGGCCGTCGAGCCGCTGCTGGCGGCAGCCCAGGGAGAAAATCTGGAGGTGACCTGGCGGGCCACTCGGGCCCTGGGGCGACTGATCGATACCGATGATGCAGCTCGATTTGCGGCAGCCGAACGAGCCCTCGAGCGGCTCGAGGCCTCCGGCCATCGCGCGGCCGCGCGGCGCGCCGTGGCGGCGCTCGAAACGCAGCCTGAGAAACGCTGGAGATTTGCCCTGGCGCGGTTCGAGGCCCTGGGAGGCTGGGCCGCGCCGCGACGCGACGACGAACAGGGAACGCCGGTGCCGACTCCGCCTCCACCGATCATCTTGCCGCAGTATTTCGTCGTCCCGCCGGATTGGAAGGGAGGCGCCGCAGGACTGGCCAACATCCGGCGCATGGACAGCGCTCTGCAGACCCTGCTGCCGCTCGACCGGAAGCTCGGAATCTACGTGATCGACGGCGCCGACGTTGCGCCGCAAGCGGTCGACGAGACACAAAACTCGCTGCGGTTCATGGAATTCGCATCGCGAGGCCGGGCGCGGCTGGGAGTTTCGTTTCTGTTCGACGTGCGCGGGCGGGGGCTGGAAGTCCGCGACATCGAGCGCGACGCGGCCGACGCCACAAAAGACGCCCTGAAGCGGGGCGACCTGGTCATCAAGTACGACGGAGAAACGCTCACCGATTTCGATCATCTGACCCGCATCACGCGACGGCACGACGTGGGGGACAAGTTGCGCGTGGAAGTCCGCCGCAACGGCGAACCGGTCGAATCCGAGATCGAGCTGACCGGCTGGAAGAAGCCCGAGATCTCGCCGAAGGGGAAATGAGGGGCGATGTCTCACTCTTGGTTACGGTCTCGGGCCGGAATAATCTCCAATTCTCGCGGCCTGTCGGGTCTGGTATCATTCAGGAGAGCGAGCATTTCTGCCGCGAGATCCGCGGAACGGTCACCCCCGGAGTCGTTTCGATGCGCCGGCCCCTCTTGCGTCTGCTGACCTGTCTCGTTGTAATCGCCGCGATTGGGCTCCCGCAGGCGGCGGGCGTCGCGCAGGCCGAGGTGACCGGCAAACAGGTGGTCGATGCGATCGAAAAGGCCAAACAGGTGCTGATCTCGGTGCAACAGCCGAGCGGCTCGTGGCGGTCGAGCATTGGCGGCGACATGCACGAAACGGGAATCACGAGCCTCGTGCTGCTGGCATTGCTCAACACCGGCATGACTCCCGCCGATCCGCCGATCGAGCGCGGCCTGACCTGGCTGAGGCGCCAGAACCCGTCGCTCACGTACGAGATTTCGCTGATGATTCAGGCGCTGGCCGCGGCGAAAGACGGAAAACGCGACTTCGCCCGCGTCGCCGAATTGGCCGCGCAGCTCGAAGACATGCAGATCCGCACCGGCGTCAACGCCGGCTCGTGGACGTACACCCGGGGAGGGGGGGGCGACCGCAGTAACGGCCAGTTCGCCGTGCTCGGCCTGCGTGAAGCCCAGGAAATGGGGATTTCCGTCAGCTTCGAAACATGGAAGCGGGCGCGCAACCACTGGCTGACGACGCAGAACGACGACGGGAGCTGGTCGTACAGCGGAGGCAGGCAGCCCGGAGGCGGCAGCGGCAGCATGACCGTTGCCGGAATCGCCACCCTGGTCATCACGCAGGCCATGATGCGGGCCGGCGAGAAAGAGCTGAACGCCGACGGCACACCCAACTGTTGCGGCGATCCGGTGGTCGACAAGCCGCTCGAAGACGCCTGCCGCTGGATGGGAGACCATTTCGCGGTGACCAACAATCCCGGCGACGGGCGCTGGCTGCTGTATTACCTGTACGGCCTCGAGCGGGCAGGCCGATTCAGCGGGCGGCGATTCTTCATCGGCAGCCGGAACCAGAAGCGCGACTGGTATCGCGAGGGGGCCGAGTACCTCGTCAGCATGCAGAACCAGTTCAGCGGCACGTGGAAAGAGGGGGACCAGAATGCCGTCGTGGGCACGAGCTTCGTGCTGATGTTCCTGTCGAAAGGGCTGGCGCCGGTGCTGATCAATAAGCTTCAGCACGGACCGCGCGACGGGAATCGGCCGGGCATCGCGAACATCGACTGGAACCGGCACCCGGACGACGTGCGGAACCTGACGCAGCTCATCAGCTACCGCCCCAAATGGCCGAAACTCTTGTCCTGGCAGACGGTCGACGTGTCGCAGGCGACGGTCGGCGATCTGATGCAGGCGCCGATCCTGTTCATCAGCGGCTCCGACGCACCGCAGTTCACGCCGCAGGACGTCGCTTTGCTCAAAGAGTACATCCTGCAGGGCGGGTTTATTCTCGTCAACAACAACAACTGCAAGGGCCTGGCGTTCGACGAAGGGTTCCGCGACCTGGTGCGGCAGATGTACCCCCCGCCGGAGGCGCAGCTCAAAAAGCTGGGGCCCGATCACCCGGTGTTTCGCAGCGAATGGAACCTGATCGATCCGGAAACCGGCAGCCCGTCGGTCGAGATGTGGGGGGTCGACGTCGGTTGCCGCACGAGCATCATGTATTCGCCGTACGATCTGGCCTGCCTGTGGGACAAATGGACGTCGTTCAAGGTCCCCGGCCGGCCGCAGCAGATTGTGTCGATGATCGACAAAGCCACCAAGGCGGGGACCAACATCGTGGCGTACGTGACGGGCCGCGAGATCATGAACAAGATTCAGCAGCAGGAACAGGTGCTGGCCGCTGCCGAGCCCGACCGGGTTGCCCGAGACCTTTTGGAGATCAAGAAAATCCGTTACACGGGCGACTGGGACGCGGCCCCGCAGGCACTCAAGAACCTGCTGATCGCGCTGGGGCGCACGACCGGCGCGCCGGTCGCTTCGAAGCCGCGCGATTTGCAGCTTCTCGATCCGAAACTGTTCCGCAGCCCGATCGTGTACATGCACGGCCGGCACGATTTCAATTTGAGCCGCAACGAGCAGGAGAAGCTCAAAGAATACATCGGCCAGGGGGGGGTGCTGTTTTCAGACGCGTGCTGCGGGGTGCCGGCGTACGATCGCAGTTTTCGGGCGCTGATGAAACAGCTCTTCCCCGACAATCCGCTCAAGCGGATTCCTCCCGATCACGAAATCTTCCGGATCGGGCACGAGTTGAAGACCGTGAAGCGCCGCGAGCCCGACGTCGACCAGGTGAATTCAGCCCTGCAAGTGAGCGTGCGGACGGTTGAGCCGTTTCTCGAAGGGATCGAAATCAACGGCCGCTACGTCATCGTCTATTCGAAGTACGACATCAGTTGCGCGCTCGAGCGGCAGGCTTCGGTGGCATGCACAGGCTACGTGCATGAAGACGCCGTGCGCATCGGCATCAATGTGATCCTCTATTTCCTGAACCAGTAGGGGTGTCGTCTGTGCCAGAGAGCGGCATGGCGACTCTTCCCAGCCGGATCAGCCCGCTCGCCGTTCACCGCGGATTCCACTACAATTGCAGCATGGCGAATGTTGAGCTGAGTGAATTTTCACTCGAAAGGATGGTCCGGGCGGTGGAAAAGGTCCGCGATCGGCTCGTGCGCGCCGCCGCCGCGCTGGAACAGGCGGGGATTCCTTACGCCGTGACAGGGGGCAATGCAGTTGCGGCATGGGTCTCGCGCGTCGATGAGGCAGCCGTCCGCAATACACAGGATGTTGATCTGCTCGTGCGGCGCGGCGACATCGCGCGCGTTTCGGCTGCGCTGGAATCGGCCGGTTTCATCCATCGACACGCTGCCGGAATCGACATGTTCCTGGATGGCCCGAACGCCAAGGCCCGTGACGCCGTTCACGTGCTATTCGCCGGCGAAAAAGTTCGACCCGAATATGCGTATCCCGCCACCGATGTTGAACCGGCAGACCAGGCGAACGGCTACCGAATCGTGGCGCTTGAGTCGCTCGTCAGAATGAAACTTACGTCGTTCCGGCGCAAAGATCAGGTTCACCTGATCGACATGCTCGATGTCGGCTTGATCGACGCAACCTGGCTTCCGAAACTGCCGGCCGACCTGGCTGCGCGGTTGCAGGAACTGATCGATACGCCCGATGGGTGAGTGAATTCCATCAAGCCAGCGGGTTCCGGCCAACACCCATGGGCTGGCACGATCGCCGACTGAACAGCGCCTGCGGTGCGCGATGAGTATTAGCCTGGGGACCCAAGCTTACGGTCGTGCACATTGCTGTCAGGCTGGAAAGCCTGACCTACGCC
>JACQFH010000041.1 GCA_016200145.1 Planctomycetia bacterium
CACGTCGGTGAGGCGGAAGTCGCGGCCCTGGAAGCGGTACGTGAGTTTGGTGTGGTCGAAGCCCAGGAGGTGCAGAATCGTGGCGTGCAGGTCGTGAACGTGGACCCGGTATTTCACGGCGTTGAAGCCGAATTCGTCACTCTCACCGAACGACAGGCCCGGCTTGATTCCCCCGCCGGCCAGCCACATCGTAAACGCGCTGGGGTGGTGATCGCGGCCATCGTTGCCTCCCTGGACCATCGGCGTGCGGCCGAATTCGCCTCCCCAGACGACGAGCGTGTCGTCGAGCAGGCCACGTTGCTTGAGGTCTTTGATGAGCGCCGCGCAGGGGCGATCGGTGTCTTCGCAGTTCTTCTTGAGGTCGGCGACCAGGTTTCCGTGCTGGTCCCACGATTCGTGGAAGAGCTGCACGAACCGCACGCCGCGCTCGACGAGACGGCGAGCCAGCAGGCAGTTGTTGGCGAACGATGATTTGCCCGGCTCGGCCCCGTACATTTCGAGAATGTGCTGCGGCTCGCGCCCCAGGTCCATCAGGTCGGGCGCACTCGACTGCATGCGGAAGGCCATCTCGAAGGCGCTGATCCGCGTGGCGATTTCGGGGTCTCCCGTGTCGGCCAGTCGCTGCTGGTTCAGGTCGCGAAGCGCGTCGAGCGAGTCGCGCTGCAGAGCGGCGTCGACCCCGCGCGGGTTCGAGAGGTACAGCACCGGCTCGGCCCCGCCGCGGAACTGCACCCCCTGGTGCAGAGTCGGAAGAAAGCCGCTTCCCCAGTTCGAGTTGCCGCCGCTGGGGCCCTTTTTGCCCGAGCTGAAGACGATAAACCCGGGCAGGTCCTGCGACTCGCTCCCCAGTCCGTACGTGACCCACGACCCCAGGCTCGGGCGGCCGAACTGTTGCGAGCCGGTGCTCATCAGGATCTGTCCCGGCGCGTGGTTGAATGCGTCGGTTGCCATCGACTTGACGATGGCAATGTCGTCGACGACCTCGGCCAGCTTCGGCAGCAGTTCCGAGACCTCGGCGCCCGACTGGCCGTATTTCGCGAATTTGAATTTGGGCCCCAGCAGCTTCGAGTTCGGGTTGATGAACGCCGCACGGTAGCCCTTGAGCAATTCAGGAGGCGGAAGGGTGCCGTCGAACTTGGCGAGCTGCGGCTTGTTGTCGAACAGCTCGAGGTGGCTGGGAGCGCCCGCCATGAACAGATAAATTACCCGCTGGGCTTTGCCCTTGAAATGAGCCTGTTTCGGCGCGAGTGGATTCGTTGATGCAGCGGCCGTATCGGCGGCGCGCCCGCGGCTGCCGAGCAACTGGCCGAGGGCCATCGAGCCGAGTCCGACGCCGCATTCGCGCAGGAACCAGCGTCGGGCAAGTCGTTGGGGGTCGGCACCGCGGTGGAGGAAGTCCTGGCAGTTCATGGTTCACTCTTTGGTAATCGTCTCATCGAGGTTCAGGATGACGCGTGACACGGCCGTCCAGGCGGCGAGTTGGGCGGGGGTGACGCCGGCGGGAAGTTCCGGGGGGTGCTCCGGGTCGGCGGCGGCGAGGTCCCACGGGTTGTGCTGGCCGTCAGCGAACCGACGGGTTTCTTTGTCGAGCAATGTGGCCAGCGTCGCCGCTTCCGCCTCGGTCGGCGCTCGGGCGACGCAGCGGCGAAACGCAAACGTCAGGCGATCGCGGTCTGTGCTGCCGCCGTCGGCCAGAGCTCGGCGGGCCAGCGCCCGCGCGCATTCCAGGAAGATCGGCTCGTTCAAAGATGTGAGCGCCTGCAGCGGCGTGTTGGAGCGCGTGCGGCGGACACACGAAAAGTCACCGTTGGGTGCGTCGAACGCCTGCAGCGCGGGATACGGGACCGACCGGTACCGAAACGTGTACATGGCGCGCCGGAATTTGCCGGTTCCGGTCTCTTCAGACCAGATTTTCGGGCCGTAGCTGGCGGGGGGCAGGAACAGAAACTCAGGGGCAGGCGGAAAGACGCTGGGGCCTCCCACCGTCCGGTCGAGCAGTCCGCTGGCGGCCAGCGCGACATCGCGGACAATCTCGGCATCCACACGCAGGCGCGGTGCCCGTGCCAGGAGCCGGTTGAACGGATCACGTGCGAGCTGTTCGCGCGAGATTTTCGACGACTGCCGGTATGTCGCGGACGTCACGATCAGCCGGTGCAGGCGCTTGATGTTCCAAGTACCGTTTCCCCCCCTTAGCAAGGCGGTGGCTTGGATTTCGGATTTTGGATTTTGGATTTCGGAAGTTGGGGACATAAATTCGACCGCGAGCCAGTCGAGCAGGTCGGGGTGTGACGGGGGATCGCTCTGGGAGCCCAGGTCTTCGCTGGTGCTCACGAGTCCCGTGCCGAAATACGATTGCCAGATGCGATTGACGAACGAGCGCGCCGTGGTCGGAGACTTGCGATCGGCGAGCCAGCGGGCGAACGTGAGCCGCGTCGGCGGGGCGCCGTCCGGCAGCGAATGCAGAAACGCCGGCACGCCCGGCGCGACAAGGGCCGTCGGCTTCAGGAAATCGCCGCGGTGCAACAGGTACGTCGTTCGCGCTTCTCCCCGCTCGTCGAGGACGAGCTGCGACGATCCTTCCGGATGCTGCTGCCAGAGTTGCTCGATCCGTTCGTTGGCCGATCGGAATTCAGGAACGGTGCTCCGCCAGTAGCTGAAGATCGCGGCGACCTGCGAAGGGGTCCGCTGATCGCGCGGCACGGCCAGCGCGGCGCGCACGTCAGCCGGCAGCGGATCGGCGCTGGGCTCGGGGGCCGACGTGACCGACAGCCGGAACCGGCCCAGGTTGTGGTTCTGGTTGTCGTCGCTGTTCCAGCCGCCGTGATTCTGAACGAGGTGAACTTCGAGCTCGAATCCCTGGGGATTCACCATCGGAATCTCCGAGACGAATACGGCCTTCCGCGGTTTGTTGCGGCGCCCTGGACCCTGGTCGATGCTCCAGGCGGTTTCATCTTTGCCGTCGATCGCGTAGTCGATCGGCCCGGTCACGCGCTTCTTGTTGCTTTTGTCGTTGTAGATCGCCTCGAGCAGTTTTTCCGGGGGATTAACGTCGGCCGTGGCCTTCGCGAATTTGATCCATGTCGCCTGATCGGGCTTGCCGACCGGTTTGACCTTTACCTTGAACTCGGTGAGCGCTGCGGTCCCCTTGATGGAACGTCCCGGCCCGCCGAGCGGCAGGTTGGGATC
>JACQFH010000258.1 GCA_016200145.1 Planctomycetia bacterium
CACCTGTTCTGCGCCGAATACTGCGGCACGAACCACTCGCAGATGACAGGCACGGTGGTCGTCATGGAACCGGCCGACTACGAGAGCTGGCTCGAGCGGGGCAGGGCGTATGAGCCTCCTGCGGTCGCCGGCCAACGTCTGTTTGAAGAGCTTCGCTGTGCGAATTGCCATGCGCCGGCGATCGGCCCCGTGCGCTGCCCGCCGCTCGTGAATTTGTACGGACACGACGTGGCGCTCCGGGACGGCCAAAGCGTCACCGCCGATGACGACTACCTGCGCGAGTCGATCCTGCGCCCCGGCGCGAAGGTCGTGAAAGGCTACGAACCGCTGATGCCCACGTTCGAAGGGCAACTCGATGAAGAACAGTTGCTGGAACTGATCGCCTACATCAAATCGCTATCGACGCCATGACCGCGCTGCCCGATCCCGCCGCCGCCCCGCCCACCGCCCCCGCCGCCGCACCGGACCGGTTGCCCGCCAGGCACTACCTGAACGCCGGTTACTCGGCGGCGTCGTGGCTGCTGACGACCGACCACAAGCGGATCGCCATTCTGTACCTCCTGTCGATCACGATGTTCTTCGCCGTCGGCGGGCTGGCGGCCACGATCGTGCGCCTGGACCTGGCCACGCCGCAGGCCGATCTCGTGCAGACCGAAACGTTCAACAAGCTCTTCACCGCGCACGGCGTGGTGATGATCTTCTTCTTTCTGATTCCGTCGATTCCGGCGGTGCTGGGGAATTTTCTGATTCCGTTGATGCTGGGGGCGCGCGACCTAGCGTTCCGCCGCCTCAATCTCTTGAGCTGGTACGTGTACGTCGCCGGCGGATTATTCACGCTTTATGCCCTGCTCGCCGGCGGCGTCGACACCGGGTGGACGTTCTACACGCCATACAGCAGCACCTACAGCAACACGTACGTGATGGCGACGGCGGTCGGCATCTTTATCACCGGGTTCTCATCGATTCTGACGGGGCTTAATTTCATCGTGACGACGCACACGATGCGGGCCCCGGGCCTGACGTGGTTTCGGCTGCCCCTGTTCGTGTGGGCCCTGTACGCCACCAGCATCATCCAGGTGTTGGGGACCCCCGTGCTGGCGATCTCGCTGTTTCTTGTGGGGATGGAACGGCTGCTCGGGACCGGCATCTTCGACCCGCGCCTGGGGGGAGACCCGCTGCTGTTCCAGCACCTGTTCTGGTTCTATTCGCATCCGGCCGTTTACATCATGGTCCTCCCCAGCATGGGAGTGGTGAGCGAGATTATTCCCTGCTTCAGCCGCAAGCGGCCGTACGGCTATGCCTTCATCGGTCTGTCGAGCTTTGCCATCGCGGTGTTCAGTTTCGTCGTGTGGGGGCACCACATGTTCGTCTCGGGGCAGTCGGTGTACGCGGGGATGGTGTTCTCGATCCTGAGCTACATGGTGGCGATTCCGTCGTCGGTCAAGGTGTTCAACTGGACCGCCTCGCTGCACAAGGGGTCGATCAGCTTCGAAACGCCGATGCTCTATGCGCTGGGCTTCATCGGCCTGTTCACGCTGGGAGGACTGACGGGGCTGTTCGTCGCCGCGCTGGCCGTCGACGTGCACCTGCACGACACGTATTTCATCGTGGCGCATTTCCACTACATCATGGTGGGGGGCGCCGTGATGGGCTACCTGGGAGGGATTCATTTCTGGTGGCCCAAGATGACCGGCCGGCTCTACCCGGAAAGCTGGGCCCGGTTCTCAGCCATTTTGATCTTCGTCGGATTCAACCTGACGTTCTTTCCGCAGTACATCCTGGGTTACCTCGGGATGCCGCGCCGCTATCACATTTACGCGCCGGAGTTCCAGGTGCTGAACGTGATGTCGTCGGCGGGGGCCTCGATCCTGGGTGTCGGCTACCTGTTTCCGTTCACGTATCTGCTGTGGTCGCTGCGGTACGGACGGATCGCGGGGGCGAATCCCTGGCGGGCCGCCGGCCTGGAATGGCAGACGCCGTCGCCGCCCCCCACAGAGAACTTCGACGAAACGCCGGTCGTCGTCGACGAAGCCTACGATTACGCGCGCATCGACGCGCTTCCGCCCGGGGAGCCCGCCGCATGAGCCATGCAATCCACACAAGCGCGTCGCCTTTGGCGGAACAGTTCGACGAACTGCCGCAGCAGCATGCGGCCGGTGAGCTCGGAATGTGGGTGTTTCTGGGCACCGAGGTGATGTTTTTCGGCGGCCTGTTCCTCGCGTACACGGTCTACCGCATCCAGAACGAGGCGGCGTTCGCCGCGGCCAGTCGCCAGCTCGACCTGGCGTGGGGCACGATCAACACGGCGGTGCTGCTGGGCAGCAGCCTGACGATGGCGCTGGCCGTGCACGCGGCCGAATCGCGCAACCGCCGGTGGCTCTCAATTCTGCTGCTGGCCACGATGGGGCTGGGGACGGCGTTCATCGCCATCAAAGGTCTGGAGTACCGGCACAAGTACGAGCACGGACTGATGCCGCTGGCGGCGTTGCCGTTCAAGTGGAGCGACCCGTTTCCGGGCCCCGCGAAGCTGTTTTTCCAGCTCTACTTTCTGATGACGGGCGTTCACGCGCTGCACATGCTGATTGGAATTGCCGTTTTGCTGTGGCTGCTCCTCAAGGCGCGGCGGGGGCGCCTCGTGGGCGAATTTTCCGCGCCGGTCCGCATGACCGGCCTGTACTGGCACTTCGTAGACATCGTGTGGGTCTGGCTGTTCCCTCTTCTTTATCTGATCGGGGCCCGGTGATCATGTCGCGCCCATTGGCTCACGTGCGGTTGTTCGCGATCGTGTTTGTCGCCCTTCTGCTTTTGCTGGGGCTGACGGTCGAAGCGGCGCGGCACGACCTGGGGCGCTGGAACTTTCCGCTCGCCGCGTCGATCGCCAGCGTCAAAACCCTGCTCATCGCGCTGTTCTTCATGGAGCTGCGTCACAGCCGCGCGCTGTCGCGCCTGGCCGCGGCCGCCAGCCTGCTCTGGCTGGCGATTCTGTTTTCCCTGGTGCTGGCCGATTTTCTGACGCGGGCCTGGGATCAGGCTGAGGACGCAGCGCCCGCGGAAGGGACGGCCGCGCGGCGGACCATCGTTCGCCCCCAGCCCCACCAGAGTGCCAGGAGGAACGAAACGGAGACCTCGATGACGGCGTAGCCCACGATCGTCGCCAAGACGGCATGGTCGGTGAAATGCCCCGAGGCGACCACCACGCTCACGCCAATATTGCGCAGCGACGTCGTGAGTGCGAAGGTTTTGCGGCCCTTGACCCCGGGCCCGCCCAGAAGATATCCGGCGAAAAGGCTTGCCAGCAGCACGGCCAGCATCGCGCCGGCGCTTACGAAATGAAACGGCGAGACGCGTTCCCTTTCGGAAGCGAGGATGCAGGCGATCGAGCAGCCGTTCAGGATTTTGCTGATCAAATGGGCCGGGCTTTGCAGCTTCGAAGCGACGCGCGGCCAGAAGCGGCGCATGAGCATCCCGATCGCCAGGGGGACGAGCTGCGTCAGCGCCAGGATGCCGATGATACTGACGACGTCGATGTGCAGAGTCGTCCGGACGCTCGTCAGATGCATCATCGTCCGCAGCAAACACGGTCCCACGACCACCGACGAGGCGGCCAGAACGACCATCAGGCCCACCGCCAGCGAAACGTCCCCTCGTGCGACTTTTGAGAAGGGGGGGCCGTACGACGCGCCGGGAAATGCCGCCAGAATCAAAATTCCAACCGCCGCGTTCCCCGAGCCGGCATAGAACTCGAGCAGCGCAAACGCCGCCGCGGGTACAATCAGATAGTTCGCCACCGCCGCGCGGATCACGCCCCGCCAGTTCTGAAACACGGAGACCAAGTCGCCCCAGTCGACTTCCAGGCCGACGGTGGCCATCATCTCGATGAGCGTGATTGTGACCACCAGATTGACGACATGGTGCGAAATCATTGCGTCTCTGCCATCCGGGTCAGCCGTCAGCAACTGACGGCAATGGTGCGAGATATGCAGTTTTTATTCCGCCGAAAGACCACGTTGACCAGAGGGAAATGCACCTCAACTCATTATCCGCAGCCCCTCTCGCCGTCCGATGAAGGACGATCGTCATCAAGGTGTGAGAGCTCATGACGCGCCCACCAGCGGCGATCCAACGAACAGCCATTGCGTGACGAGGATCGTCATCGACGCGGTGACGCCCACGCGAACGTTGTCGTTGAGTCGCAGTGGCAGGGATTCGGCAAATGCCGCTGTCAAAGACGCAGGTCCGACACAAGCCAGCGCCACCCAATACGGGACTGCCGGTCGCGCCTCGGCCCAGTAAACGCCGGTTCCCAGCGGAACGGAAATGACGAGGAAACCGACGAGACCGGCCCAGGACTTCCGATGGTTCCAGGGCAATCGGGATCCTCGCAGCAAAAGCCCGCCAAGCGTGGCCGACCCGTCGCCGAAGGCAATGATCGTCGTCACGGCCAGTCCCATTTCCGGCTGACCCGGAAAACTCAAGAGCATCGTCAGCGTGATTGCGGCATAGCTGACGACCGACATTATCCAACCCGACTCGCCCGAGGTCGACTCGCCTCGACGCCTGAACCAGGCGGCATGGAGGAGCCCAAAAACCGTGAAGCCTGATACGACTGCTGCAATGATGAATCGGCCAAACCAGGGCAATGGATCGGCATGGGTTATGGCCGGGAACAAAACTGCGAACAGGCCGGGGCAGATGTGCAGCGCACGCCGGTGCCATTCGTGATGAGACAATCGGGACGTCAGCGAATGTGCGTCGTCTGGGCGCGTGGAGCCTGAGGGCCCTCGATTCGTTCGCGCGCTGCGCGCACCGATCGTACCGGCCCGCGCGGCAACCTGAATTCGTCGACGACCGCGTTTCACGTGGATTCGATCTGGAGTGACACGCCGATTTTTGGGATTCCACTCTCGGCTTTGCGCGAATCAGCCTACGCTCGCGCGGCGCGTGTGTGGGCTGCTTTGCGGGCCGCGCGGGCCAGCCCGGCATGACCTTTCGTGCGGACGGCCTTCTTCGCGGCGGCCGAGCGCTCGGCCGCAGTGCGGCGTCGGGCTGCGGCTTTGGCCTGCCGCGACAGCGCGGCGCCCGACGCGGCGTGACTGCCTTCGTGCTCGAGTGCCAGGAGAATCGCCCGCGAGCGACGGGCAGAGGGCTTCCGCTTGGGCGGTGCGCCATGCCCCATGCGATAAGCTCGTGCGGCGCTCTTGCGGGTCTTCTCGGACACCGTTCCCTTTTTCGGAGGAGGCAGGTTGACGCCGGCCCGGCGCGCCTTCGACAGGCCGATCGCAATGGCCTGCTGTGGCGACCGCGCCCCGTGCTTGCCTTCGCGCACGTGATGAATTTCTTCGCGCACGAACTCGCCCGCCTGCGTCGAGGGAGACTTTCCTTCCCGCTTGTCCTTCCGTGCCCGTTGCATCGTTTTCTTATCTGGCATGACAGTTCTCCTTCTGTAAGGGGGCGCCTGTCTTGTGCTAATGGGGGATGCATTGCGCGCCTTCGGTCATCACGTCTCTCGCGTTCATGACAGCACTCCCTTGTTGTAATCTCGATTGCCGTAGACTCCCATCGCGATTTTGCAGCAACGGCCATGCCACCAGGACGAGTTTCTATCCACCGCCCTGTCGCAGCCGCCTGCGGAACTCAACCGCCGATTGAGTAATGCGACGACAGCGCACCGGCCGGCGAAACTGGCTCAGCGACAAGCAGCCTGGTTCCAGAATGTCCATCCGGGATTGCGTTCTTTCGTGCAAAATGCCGAGGCGATCACCGATCCCCGGCTTGTGCAGGCGCTGGAAGAAGCGCTGGCTATGCTGGCGTCAAAGCGACATGCTGACGAGTGGTCTGCGCGCAGGCATTCGTCGCCGGATCATGACGACGTCGATTTGCAATTCCATCGTGACAAGCTGGAAGACCGATCGGGGGAGCAAATCGAGTCGCTGCTCGCGGGGCTCCTCTTCCGTGATCGACATGATTCGAAAAAAGACAAGCGGCAGGCGATCCGCACGCCGCGACCTGCGACAGCCCAATCAAAGTCCCGAAATCCTGCCGGAGCTTGAGCCAAGCTGATCCAGCGGTCGAGCGAGTCGCGCTGCGAATGGTGGACCAGCCACGGCTGGACCGAAAACCGGGACGCGGCCCGGCTGTATTCCCGGGAACCGAATCCGTCGGAGGAAACCGGAGACGAATCGGCCAAAGTGGAATTGCTCGAGGTCTGAGTTGCATGCCCCAGTCGAACTCACCCTCCGCTGATGGCGGGGATGATGGAGATTTCGGTGCCGGGGGCGAGGGGGGTTGCCAGGCCGGCGAGCGTGCGGGATTCGGTATTTCCGATGAACACGTTCACGTGCTGGCGGAATTCGTTTTTCTCGTCCAGGATGCGATCGTGGATGCCGGGATAGAGGGCGAACAGTACTTCGAAAGCGTCCTGCAGCGTTCTGCCGGGGGTCTCCACATCCACGCGACTTTGTCCGCCGGTCAGGGGCCGCAGTGGGCGCGGGATGCAGAAATGGACCTTCATCGGCGACTCCGCTTCTGCCGCCTCGCGCGCGGGCTTTTCCGTTTGGCGACGCGAAACTTCGTCGTCCTTTTGGACGGCGCCTTCCTGCGAGGCACCTTCCTGGGAGAAGCTCGTTTCCGCTTTAAAGGCGGCGTCGGCACGGAAGGGCTGCCGGGCAGCTCGGCGACGACGGCGCTCGTCACGCACACAATCTGCGGCAGACCGTTGACGATTTCTTTCCAGGACTGGCCCGCGTCGCGGGAGGCGTACAGCTTTCCGCTGCGGGTGCCGAAGTAGATGCCCGCCGGATCGAGCGAATCGGTCACCATCCCGTCCCGCAGCACCGTCTCGTAGGCGCTCTGCTGAGGCAGGCCCCGCGTGAGCGCTTCCCACGATCCCCCGGCGTTCCGCGTGCGGTACACGCGCAGGCGCCCCTCGGGACTGCAGCGGAATTCATCCGATTCCATCGGCACGATGTACACGCAGTCGGGATCGTGCGGATGGACGGCCATCGCAAAGCCGAAATCCGACGGCACGCTGTGGGCGATGTCGGTCCAGCTCTCGGCCCCGTCGTCCGACCGATACAGACCCCAGTGGTTCTGCAGGAAGAGTCGATCGGGCCGATCGGGATGACGGACGATCTTGTGGACGCATTGCCCGAACTCCGGAAACCGCTCGGGCATGAACGTGACGCGAATGCCCCGATTGCGCGCCTGCCAGCTCTGCCCCGCGTCGTCCGTCTGGTACACGCCCGCCGCAGAAATGGCGATGTGCATCCGTCCGGGCTGCGTGGGATGCGGCAGGATCGTGTGCAGGCACAAACCGCCCTGGCCCGGCATCCAGCGCGGCCGATGGGGATGATCGAACAGACCGCGCACCAGCGACCAAGTTTCGCCCGTATCGTGCGATTCGAACAGGGCGGCGGGCTCGACGCCGCAATAGAGCGTGTCTTGCGCACCCGGTGGGCCGAGCGCGATCTTCCAGATATTCTTGAGAGACACTCCCGATTCCGGCGGGAACTTGATGTTGGCCTCGAGCGGGTTCGTCCAGGTCTTGCCGAAATCGTCGCTGGAGCGCAGATACGTGCCCCACAGCACGCTGCCGGTCGAGGCCCACAGGCGATGGCGGCCGTTGCGGCCGTCATACGACAGAGAATAAATGGCGTGCCCGTGAAAATACGGCCCGGCGACCTGCCACTGCTTGCGATCGCGCCCGGACCGCAGCAGGAAGGCGCCCTTCGTCGTCCCCACGAGCAGCAGCACGTCGCCGTTTTTGACGTCGAGGTGCTGGATGCCGCGCAACACGAGAGTCCGCGGACCGCTGGGCTCGTCGCGCCGCGGTTCGCTGACGATGGCCGCCGATTGAATCGTTGCCAGCGTCGAGCGGACTTCGCTCGCCCGCTGGAAGCGGTCTTTGACGTCCTTGGTGAGACAGCGCATGATTGCCGCGGTGAGGCTCGGCGGCACGCTCGACGGCAGTGACGTGGGCGCCTGCTGGAGAATGGAGGCACACAGCTCGTAGGCCGTGTTCCCGGCGAACGGCAAGTGTCCCGTCGCCGCCTCGTAGAGCAGAATGCCCAGCGCCCAGATGTCGGCGGGATAGCCGCCCCCTTCTCCCCTCAAGACCTCGGGCGCCATGTACGCCAGAGTCCCGACGATGGCCCGGTCGCGCTCGACAGACGCCTGCATGCGGGTCACGGCATCGACCGTTTCACTGTCCAGTCGCCGCGCCAGCCCGAAATCCAGCACCTTCACGCGCCCTTCCTTCGTGATCACGACATTGGCGCCTTTGAGGTCCCGATGAACGATCTGGCGGTCGTGAGCGTGGGCCAGGGCGTCGGCGATCTGGACGCCGTAGCGCGTGACGGCCTCGGTCGTGAGCTGCGAGGCGCGCGCCAACTCGCTCAGGGGCTGGCCTTCCACCAGCTCCATGACGAAATAGAAACCATCGTCGACCCGGCCGACCTGATAAATCGTGCAGATGTTGGGGTGACTGAGGGCCGAGGCCGTCTGGGCCTCGCGCAACAGGTGATCTTTGCCGAGCTGTTCGAGCATGCCCGCGGCCAGCACCTTGACCGCCACGTCGCGGTTCAGTTCTTCGTCCCGCGCGCGATAGACCACCCCCATCCCGCCTTCGCCGATCTTGGCGTCGAGTCGATACTGCCCGAGTTTCTCGCCGAGTATGACCATGAGAGAGTGGGGAGTTAAAAGAAGAGAGTAGAAACTCCTTCGGAGTCTCTGCCGAGCATCTTACGTCGATTACAGCAACTCCCGCAGCAATTGCTCGTACCTGGTTTTCAGGCCGAGCAATTCGTAATTCGCCAGTCCGTATTCGAGGAGCTGCCGAGATGGCGATGTGTTCCCAAGAAACACGTGGACCATCGCCAGTCTCAGCGTGAAGAGTTTTTCCGTAGCTCCCCAAGTCCCGTATTCAGACGCCGAGTTTCTGGCGATCAGCGAGGCGAAGTTGCGTACGAAGTCCACTCCCAGCGAATCAAGCGGCGAAGGGAAATGAACAAACCTGCTGAAATAGTCGCGGTCGAAGTCCCTGAAGGACGAAACCAGGTAATCAATCGTTTGGTCAGCCTCCGCCAAATCTGTTCCGTTGTCAAATTCGGGATTCCCGTTGGGCAGAGTCATGTCTTTCGTGAAAAGGCAGTCTGTGTCGAGTCTCAAGCCTTTCGGCGTAAATTCACTCCCCTTCGAAAGTGGAAGAAAGTCCAGCGCTATTCCACCCCTGACAAAAAACCGTCCCGCTTGTTTCGAACTGAAGGTTAACTGCAGACAATGGACGTAGTGCGGCTCGACGACGCGAATTGCCAGCGAGTCGGATATCCTGCCGAAGCCGCTGGTCTTCAGCACGGGACGGAATTTGTCCCGCAGGAGCGGCTTCAGGTCCGTCCCCTTGAGATTGACGAAATGGAAGTTGTGGTATCGCTCTTCCTTTTGCGATTCGGACAACTCCTCGTAGCATTGGAACCTGACAGGAAGATCCACCGCTCGTCTCTCCGGAACTGTGAAACACATCCCGCCGCCGCGCCTTGCAGCATCCGCAGTGTAAGGGTCGGAAAAGCGCTCGTAAACGCAAGTGGGCTGGCTGGGTCGGGGACAAAGGGGGGACAAAGGGGACAGGTCCATTTAATAAATGGACCTGTCCCCTTTTCATCTACCTTTTCATCTACTCGTCTGTCGGAAAATGGCAGGTACCGTTGCCATTCACCGGGCCTTCCCGTTGGTCCAGGCCCGGCGACTCGAGCCCGACATTTTCCGATCGACGGACCAGCAGCAACTGCAACAACCTGGCTCACCAACCAGCCAACAATCTCGAAATGCCTGCACGTCTTCCACATTGACGGTCCACTCTTCGGCGGCAATCAGGCTATGATGTTTGAAAACAGGCGGCACGTTTCGGACAGCCATCATGAATCAGCTCGATCTTGGGTCTCCTCTCGGCTCATTTGACGAGCGCGAGGAATATCAGGACACCACCATGCTTCGCCTGATGTCGCACAAATCTGTTCTTCGGGGAAACTCGAGGTCCCCGCTGGCGTTCGCATTCATTGGCACGGCTTTCGTGGCGTTGAACATCTGGCTGAAAGTGGTAAGGCGGATCGTGACCGCCCTGTGCTGTTGCGCCATCTTCACCGCGAGTCTGCCGGCGGCGGAGCCGGCCTCGGGATGGCGCGGCAACGCCACGGGGCTTTGGCCGAATTCGAAGGCTCCGCTCGAATGGCAGCGGCTCGCTCACGGGCCGCTCGAAGGAATGCGCGCTCAGGCCGATCGGCCCACGCAGGCTGATGCGGGAAATACTCCCGCGGCGCCGAAGGGGCTGATCGCGGAGTGGCTCGTGCTCGGACCGTTTTCGGTGAGTGATGCCGTCGAGAAATTTGACGACGATCTGCTGGGCAACGAGGCGGCGGTCTCGCCGAACGCAGGCGAGCGGACCGGCGAACTCGAATGGCGTCGCGTCGCGGGGACGCTCGATGATCCGATGGTGTTTGGAGCGGCCGGGCTGCCGTGGGTCGAACTGGAGAAGCCCGATCGGTTCGAGCGCAATCGCATTTTCTACGCGCACGCTCATGTTTATTCGCCGCGCGGAGGACGAACCCGGGCCGTCGTCGAGCATTGTTTCGGGCTCAAAGCTTTTGTCAACGGTCGCGAGGTTTATCGACAGGCCCAAAGGCAGGGTGGGCTGGGTGGTTATGAGCCGATCAGCAGGCACGAGCTGGCTTATTCGGAAGCACCAGCGGGGCGCTTCGAGTTTGATTTGCAGCCGGGCTGGAACCGGCTGCTGCTCAAGCTGAGCACATCGAATCGGGACGACTGGAAAGAGGCAAATTTCTGCCTGCGGCTCATGGACCCGCCGAATGTGGAGTACGAAACGAAGAACATCCGCTGGATGACCGAATTGCCGGGGCGGAGCACCTCGACTCCGATCCTTGTCGGCGACCGCATCTTTCTCGCGGCCGAGCCCGACCTCCTGGTCTGCGTGGAGAAGACGTCCGGCCGAATCCTGTGGTCGGCCGCCAACAATTACTACGAGGCCCTCGGCGCCGAACAACGACAAGCCAATCCGGCCTACGCGACGCGCGTCGATCCGCTGGTCGCGAAGCTGAAGTCAGAACCCAACCGTCTGGCGCGGCTCGCGCTGCGAAAGGAAATCCAGGAGACGCTCGAACACATCGACTGGCCGCAGTTCGAGATGAACTTCGACGGGCATTTCGCCGCGCACTTCGGCATCGTGGGATTTTCGATGCCGACGCCCGTGAGTGACGGCCAGCAAGTTTACGTCTGGAACGGGATGGGGGTCGCTGCGTGCTACGACCTGGATGGCCAGCGACAGTGGATCACGCGCGTGCCGACAGGGCCCCTCGTTTACGGTTCGTCGCCGGCTCTGGCCGATGGCGTGCTGGCGGTGTTTCTCGGCGAACTTTTCGGCCTGAACGCGAAAACGGGCAAGCTGCTCTGGAAGCAGTCGAGGATTCACAAAAACATCGCGGCCGTGCTGGCGACGACCTTCGCGGGTCAGCAGGTGTTCGTATCCCAATTGGGCGAGGTCATTCGGCCGTCGGATGGGGCGGTGCTGTTCCGGCCGCGAAATCCGATCGACGGCGGCTGCTGGGGACCGCCCGTGCTGCTGGGCTCGCGGATGTACGTCGGAAAGTACGGTGTGAAAGAGCTCAGCATCTTCGACTTTGAGCGAGTGCAACCTCCGTCCGGCGATGCGGCGCGCTGGGAACCCGAACTGCTCGCGACTATCGAGCTGGCGCTGCCCCGCGAACACAGCTTGCGACCGGATGGGAGCTGGCTCGACCGCTCCACGGCTGGCTCGCCGCTGGTTCATCAAGGCTTGTCGTACTCCGTCGATATCTATGGATGGTTGTACGTCCGCGATCTCGAGACTCGCGGCACAGTCTACTACAAGGATCTGGAACTGGACGGTCTGATGCACTACAACGCGGTCCCGGTGGCCGCCAGCCCCACACTGATCGGCGACCGTATCGTCGTGTCAGACAATCAGGGCACGACCCTCGTCCTGGCCCCCGGCCGCGAGTTCAGAGTCGTCGGCCGAAACCGGATCGAAACGCGACTGGAACGAGCCTGGCCCCTTCCGGCCCAGGAGACGCTGGCCTACGCGCCGCCCATCGCCGACGAGAACTGCCTGTATCTGCGTGGCGAGCGGTACCTGTACTGCATCGGCGAGAAGTAACACGGCCGGCTGACCGACGGCGGTCCATGCATCGCAGCCCATCGTTTCGCTGGCATTCACGTCAGATCTGGATGACGTTCACAGAGGAATTGCCAGACTTCATCCAGGGATGGATCAAGGTGCACGAAGCTGATGGCGATCGCCGGAAAACCCTTTTTCACGAGCGAGGTCGAGCCAAAGCGGTTCCACCACGTGAGCTGCGACAAATACTTGTCGGGGTCAGCGACTTCGACCGACAGGAATTCAACGTCATGCAGCGAATGGATCGAAAACCGTCGGATCTCTTTCCAGGGAATGACGCCGAGGGCTTGCCGCGTGTCTTCGATCCCTTCTCGATTGAGTACGACTTGCGGCCCCTTTTGAAAATACGAACGCAGGCAAACGACCGCCGCGATTCCATAAAGAAATGCCGGCACGATCCAGCCAACCCATTTCAGAGGTGGTCCGAGCACCAGGCCGAAGAGTGTCAGGTAATGGCCGAAAGCGGCCAGAGTCCAGAGCGCGGCCATCTTGGCGGTCGTCCGCACTCGCGACCGCGATATACGACACTCCATACATTCGGCGGCAGCAGAATCCATGTCGGGCTCATCGCGATGACCACAGCACGCAACCAGCGACCCCTGTCATCGCGCGCCAGACAACACGCCGGGAGAATCGCGGCTTTTCTGGTGCGATCGAAGCAACGGACTGATCGGAATTCTTATCGCCCTGCGAAATCTGTCTCACCTTCACTTGGTTCCCTGCCACCTCTGGAACTCGCCCAGCACTTCCTGACGAAAGCAGCGGGGGCGCAGCACCGTTCGCACTTGAAACCCGTATTCCTTCATGACCTCAGGCTTCTGCACGAGAAACTGAAAATCCCACGCCGGGTTCGTCGTCTGCAGGTCCGCGTTCGCACCGCCTCCGCTCGGTGAGTGCGTCAGGCGGACGCCTGCCGTGCGATCAAACATCACCAGCCACATCAGGTCGTCATGGTTCCCGTAGAAAAACGGCTGGTCGAAACGCATGCGCGAGAGGCTCTTGAACAGTGTTGTAGCCGGCACGATGTTCGCCCTCGGCCGAGTTGTCTCCGATCACGGCCGTCAGTTCGCCGGCCTGGAGTGTGGCGTGGCTCGGTTTGGCGTCCGCCGGCGCGGCGGCGCAGCGAGCATCGGGAGACAGGAACGATGCGCCAACGGCGGCGACCGCCGAGGAACTGAGAAATTTCCTGCGAGTAAGAGAATCGGACGGAAGACGGTGGGCTCGCCGCTCGTTCATGGAGTCTCTCGCTTTAAACATTGACCGCGTGAACCAGTCCGCGCATGTAGCCGTGGGAAAACGTTCGGCCGATGTGTCCCCAGGGGGTGTCTCCCTCGACCCGCGGCGTGTGGTCGGAGACGATTGGACCCTGATAGCCGACCTCTTTGTACGTCCGCATCGCCTGCAGCATATCGATGTCGCCTTCGTC
>JACQFH010000259.1 GCA_016200145.1 Planctomycetia bacterium
CTGGAGAAGCTGCTGGCGGGTGAGCGCGAGAGCCTGACTGCGCTCGCAGAGTCGCACGTCAATCCGGCGTTCGTGAAGGTCCTGAAGCTGCTGGGGTTCGACAAGCGCTATGTGCGAGGCTCGGGGGCCTACCTGTACGACGATGCCGGGCAGCGTTATCTCGACTGCCTGGCCGGGTATGGAACGTTTGCCTGCGGACGAAATCATCCCGAGATCCGCCGCACGATTCAGCAGGCGATGGACCTGGATCTGCCGAACCTGTTGCACATGGGGATCGCCTCGCTGTCGGGCCTGTTGGCCCGTGAGCTGGTCGACGTCGCGCCCGGCGACCTGGAAACGGTGTTCTTCACCAGCACGGGCGCCGAGGGAGTGGAAACGGCGCTGAAGTACGCACGCGCCGCCACGGGCCGGCCCCGGATCATCCACTGCGAGAAGTCATTCCACGGGCTGACGCTGGGGGCGTTGTCGGTCAACGGTCATGAGATCTTCCGGGACGGGTTCGGGCCCTTCGTGCCGGGCGTAGCCGCGGTTCCCTACAACGACCTGGAGGCGCTGTCGCGCGAGCTGTCGCGAGGCGACGTGGCCGGATTCATCGTCGAGCCGATTCAGGGCGAAGGGGTTTACATGCCCCGCGACGATTACCTCCCGGGCGCCCTCGAGCTGTGCCGCCGGCACGGCGCCGTGTTCATCGCCGACGAAGTGCAGACGGGCCTCGGTCGAACCGGAAAGATGTTCGCCTGCGAACACTGGGGGATCGAGCCCGACATCCTGATCACGGCCAAGGCGCTGTCGGGGGGTTACGTTCCGGCGGGGGCCGTGCTCAGCAAGCGGTGGATTCATGACAAGGTCTTTTCGAGCCTCGAACGGAGCGTCGTCCATTCGTCGACATTCAGCGAGAACGACCTGGCGATGGCGGCCGGGCTGGCGATGCTGCACGTGCTCAAGACGGAAAAGCTGGTCGAAAACGCGGCCGCGCTCGGCGACAAGCTCGCCGACGGTTTGCGCACCGTCGGTCGCAAATACGAAATGTTCTGCGAGGTGCGAGGGAAGGGCTTGCTGCTGGGGATTGCATTCCGCCCCCCCGAGAGCGTCACGCTCAAGATGGGTTGGAACCTGTTGCACAAGCTCGACCGCAGCCTGTTCTGCCAGGCGATGCTGATCCCCCTGCTCAACGAGCACCGGATTCTGGCGCAGGTGGCGGGACATCACATCGACGTGATCAAGCTGATTCCGGCACTCGTCATTACCCAGGACGACGTCACGCACCTGGTGCAGGCATTCGACCAGGTGCTGGCCGGCTGCCACCGGTTCCCCGGCCCCGTCTGGGAGCTTGGCAAGCGGTTCGCCGGAGCGACGCTGAGCATCGGCGGGTAGCGTTCCCGGAGTTTGGGCCGTTGGAGTTCAGGCTTCAGCCTGCGCAATTTGAGTGCGTTCGCACGATTGCATCCCTGGGACGCCATTTTGGCACTCGACCGATGAAATCTTGTGAGCGACCCAACAAGAGCGCAGGCTGAAGCCTGAACTCCAGCGGCCAACAGCGCGATCCGATCTTGGCCCGCGGACCGTGATCGGGTATCGTTCGATTGCGCTGCATCAATCAGCAGCGGAAACTTCGGGCAATGGCAAGGAGCGCCGACCGGATGGCGAACGGGATTCTCGGGAAAGTACTGATTCACGCCAGCGCCGCTTTGGCGATTGGTTGCCTGGCAATGCAGCCCGCGCGTGCCGACGAGCCGCGCGACGTCGAGCGCGAGACGCGCGAGTTCAAAATCTCGGTGGACAGCAAACCGCGCGGTCAGTGCAAGATGACGATTCACAAGCGCGACGACGGCTCCGATAAGCTGCACATCGACGCCGGACTGACTTTCGATTATGTCGTCTACGTGTACCGATACCGCTCGACGGGGACCGAGGTTTGGAAAGAGGGGCGGCTCGTCGAGCTCGAGAACACGGCGGATCTCAACAAGACACGCTATCGGCTGTCGGCGAAAGCGACCGAGAAGGGACTGCGCTTGTCGGTCGACGGCAACCAGTCCGACCTGCCGGCCGACGCCTGGCCCACGTCGTACTGGCGGATTCCCGACCGGCTGGCGCACCGCGAGTCCGACGAAAAGTCAGGAGTGGTTACGGCCGGCGCCAGCAAGCCCGCCGAAGGCGGCAAAGCGAAAAAGGTGTCTCTCCTCGATTCCGACAAAGGGCAAAACCTGCGGGGCGAAGTGCAGTACGTCGGGGCCGAGATGATCTCGGTGGCCGGCAAACGCAAGTCGTGCGCTCACTATCGGGTCTCGGGTGAAGTGCAGGTCGACCTGTGGTACGACGACGCCCGGCGGCTCGTCCGCCAGGAAGGGGTCGAATCGGGACACAAGACGCTGCTGGAGCTCACGCGGCTGACGACCGAATAGCAGACCGATCAGCCGCCGGCGTCGGACGGAGGGGCCTTGGCGGCCGGGAGCTTTTCGAGCTCCGTCAGGTTGCGTCCCAAATCGAGGCGGTATTTCACCTCTTTGACTTCCAGCACGACGTAATCGATGTTGACCGAGACGACCTTGCCCTCGACACCGGCCAGATTGAATTCCGAGCCAGCGTAGAGCCGCGCCGTCTTGTTCGTCGTGGGATCATACAGCGTGGCCTGGTATTCGCCCCCGTTGGAAAACGTGGACGTGAGGCGCACGAACTGCCTGGGGTCTTCTTCTGTGCTCGGCGGTCGCGTCCCTGGCTTGGCGCCTGGCGGGCCGTTATAGCCGCGGACGAACAGGTTCTTTTTCGTGATCGTCTCGTAGGCCTCTTTGGATTTCGCCGCGGGGTCTTTGGCCAGCTCGGCGAGATTCGGCTCAGAGAGCAGCGTGCTGCGGGCCGGGGCTTCCTTGAGCGAGAGCCCCTCAACAGTCATCTTCAGTTGGATCGTGGGATCGCCGGTTGGCTGCGGGCTCGTCAGAGTCAGCTTGGCCACGCGGTGCAGCAGTCCGGAATTGCGGAAGTCGTACAGGAAATCGCGGATTTTCGGGAGGGTGCCCTGAGCCGTGAGGTCGGCCGAGACGACGGTGTAGGTGTCTCCTTTGGCGACAGCGCCCGTCGGTTTGGCCGTGACCGCAATATCTGAGAGCTTGGCTTTCGTCGCCAGATCAAAGAGCCAGTTCTCGATCTCTTTCTTCGAGATGCGCTCACTGCGGGCGTCGATATCGGTCTGGCGTTCGGCGACCGGGGCGACGACAAAGTGCTGGTACTGCACGCTTCCCTGCCAGATCCCGACGACGGCCAGTAACCCGCCGGCGAGCAGTTTTTCGCGCTGGTTCATGACGAGGCCCTCCCGCTGGAACCGCCCGCGGCGGCCGACGAGGGAGTTTTTGCGCTCGGCGCGTCGGCCGGCGGGGTTGCCGGGGCCGCCTTTTTGTCGTGCGCGCCGGCTGCTGCGGGCGCGGTTTTTTTCGGGGGAGCGGGCAACAGGCGCAGGTCTTTGTCGAAAGCCCAGGTGTAGTGCTGCACTTCTTTCGGCGCAGCCACGTCTTTCTTGTTGGGGATTCCCTGGAAATGCTCGTCGCGCGCGAACAGGGGATTGAGGGCCATCGCTTCGGTGCGGTCGCGGGCCACTCCCTCGACATGAATCACCGGCGGCTGGGTGCCATTTCTGGGCCTGAAGTCGATTGAGCTCAGGTAGACCTTTTCCGTCGCCGGCATGCGATCGGTCAATTCGACCAGCTCGTCCAGCCAATCGGGGCTTGCAGATTCCCACTTGGCGACCTGACCTGCCGCTTCGGTTGTGGGCTTCAGCAGATTCAGTTTTTCGTTGAGCTGATTTTCTTTGGCATTACGATCGGCGATCTCGTCGTCCAGGCGTTTGATTCTCTGCCACTGGAAGAACGCCAGCAGCGCGACGACGGTGGCCGCCCCGGCGCCGGCCAGCACGAGCTGGCGCTTGCGCGAATCGCGTTTGACCGGCGGGCGGCGCGGCGACAAAAAGTCGATCGCCGGGACACGCGCGTCGTACCGCGACAGCAGCATGCCGATCGGGCCGGCGAACAGCGCGCGATCGGTGGTCGCCGCGACGACGCCGGCGTCGCATTCGACCGCGCTCAGCGGGTCGAGCGGGCGGACTTCACACGACAGACGGCGGTGCAGCGATTCGGCCAATTGCTCGTGCTCGGCCGCCGAGACCAGTGTCCAGACTCGCTCGATCTTGACCTCGGTGCCGGTTCCACGGAGGGCGACGAGCGCGCGGCTGACTTCGGCGACGATGGCCTGAGCCTCCTGCCCGGAGGCCCCATCGGGCAGACGCGACGAGTGCGAGAACAGCAGGTGGCTGCGGCGCAAGACCGAAATCTCGATGCGGTAGCCGTGACGTGCGACAACCAGGCTCGCGTTGCCGGCCGGCTGTTCCACAGCCCCTTCGGCGCGGGCCACGAACTCGGCGACGGCCGCTGCCGTCAGGCCGATGACTTTCGTCTCCAGGCCCGCGGCGTGGCAGACGGTGGTGACTTCATCGAGCGTCAGCTTGGGCACGGTCGCCAGCAGCACTTCGCGACCGGGAATCTCGCTGCGCCGCGGAAGCGGGAGAAAATCGAGGCTCAGCTCATCCAGCCCGACCGAGGACTTTGCACCGGCCTGAAAGCGGACAATGACGGGCAGCTCATCGTCGGTCACCTCCGGCAGATCGAGACGCTTGACGATGGCTTCGTCGCGGGGAAGGGCAACCAGCGTGGGTCCCGCCGGAATTCCCTGCCGTCCCAGCTCGGGCTTGAGCCAGTCAATCTGCAGCGTCCCGCTGGCGGAACCAGACGTCGTCGGGCGCGGAATCACGAAGGTCCGGGTCACCCGCACCCGGCCCGGTGAAACCTGCGCCACCACGCCCGAAACGTAGGCGTGTTCCCATTCAACGGCAAGTATTTCAGACATTACGAATCCTGCACGAAAACCGACGAATCTTCATCTATCATCAAGCACGCCGCCGGGTGAAACAAGAGCGAAACGGCGGAATTTAGTTACTGCGACAGCAATGATGCCGAAAAGCCACGTCCCATCTCGGTCAGGTCCCGCAGGAAGATGACCTGAGGGGGATCCTGGGTGGCGTCGATGATCGCCTCGATGCGGGCCATGGGGCCGCCCCCCTCAAAATAGCCCACCGACTGGAGGTGAAACACATCCCCGCGGCCAGTGACGAATGGATCGAGTGTTTTGAGCGCATTGAGGTTGCTGACGATTCCGTCGATGACCAGCCATCCGATATTCAGGCGCTCCGGGTCGACTTCGAAGCCCGATGCCGTTCCCATACGGTGTGCCTGGGCCCCGTAAATGGCTTCGATGATCGTGGGGGTCATCCCCTGCAGTCCAGCCAGGCCCATCAGCACTTCCTGGGGCGCCATGTTGATGTTGATCCGGCCGTCAAGGTAGGGCGCATCGGTCAACGACAGCTTGTCGGTGATCAGGGGCAGGGCCTGCGACAGCTCGCCCGGTGACTGGCCCCAGGGACTGGTCAGTTGTGTCGAGACGCCGTTGACTGTGGCCTGCGTGCGCGCACCGGGCAATTCGAAGAGCGACACGATGGTGTACTTGGCGCCAGGACTGATGTCGATACCGCCGACGACGTTGGCAGTGGTGGACCCTCCGCGCTGGACCGATCCTCCCCCGGATCCTGTTGACGATGACTTTGAAGAACCGGCCGACGACTGGCCGCCACCGCTCGACCCGGAAGTCTGTTGGGATCCGCCGCCGCTCGAGCCACTGCCCGATTTAGAGCTGCCACCAGTGCTCGAACTCTTGTTGCTGCTGGCTCCGCCTCCCGAAGAACCGCCGCCTGCTCCGCCGGTCGGGGAACCTCCGCCGCCGGTATTGCCCCCTCCGGAGTTGCTGGCCATCGAGTTGCCACTCTGACCGCTCTGGCCCCCCTGGCTGCCGCTGTTGTTGCC
>JACQFH010000260.1 GCA_016200145.1 Planctomycetia bacterium
AGCGGACGGCACACGGAGTGTGCCTGCTACTTTACGCGATCCTCTGGCTTAGCGCGCCGCGAGGGGTGCACGCCGCGCCGCCAAAATTGGCGATGGCGGCGCCTGAGACGGTCGGCATGAATCCCGAGGCACTGGCGGCCATCGACGGCGAAGTCGAGCGCGAGATCGCGGCCAGGCGCCTGCCGGGGGCCGTCGTCATGATCGGCCGCGAGGGACGGATCGCCTTCTTCAAGGCCTACGGCCACCGCCAGGTCGAGCCCGACCAGGTTCCCATGACGGCCGACACCGTGTTCGACATGGCCTCGGTCACCAAGCCCGTGGCGACCGCCACCAGCATCATGCTGCTGGCCGAGCGGGGCAAGCTGCAAATCGGCGATCGCGTCGCACAGCACATTCCGGAATTCGCCGAGAATGGAAAGGGAGAGATCACGATCCGCCAGCTTCTGATTCATCAGAGCGGCCTGATCGCAGACAATGCCCTCGCCGACTATGCCGACGGGCCCGAGCGCGCGCTGGCGCGGGTCCTGGCGCTGCGTCCGCAGAACGAGCCGGGGACAAAGTTCACTTACAGCGACATGAATTTCGTCGTGCTGGGCGAGCTGGTGAAGCGTCTTTCGGGAAACAGCGTACACGAGTTTTCGCGGGACCACATTTTCGTTCCGCTGGGAATGACCGAAACCGGGTTTTTGCCGGCCGACGAGCTGCGTGCCCGCGCGGCGCCCACCGAGCAGCGGGACGGCCACTGGATGCGGGGCGAAGTCCACGACCCGCGGGCCTTTCGGCTGGGGGGCGTGGCCGGTCATGCAGGCCTGTTTTCGACGGCAACCGACCTGGCCGTGTACGCCGAGATGATGCTCGAACGGGGAGCGTATGCCGGCGTGCGGATCCTGAAACCGTCGACGGTCGACCTGATGACGCGCGGAGTGGCTGTCTCGTCTGGTCAGCGCGGGCTGGGGTGGGACATGCGAACCCGCTTTTCGATCAACAAAGGCGCAACGATGTCGCCAGCCGCGTATGGGCACGGCGGCTTCACTGGCACCGGGCTGTGGATCGATCCCCAGCTCGACCTGTTCGTGATTTTCCTCAGCAATCGCGTCCACCCGAATGGCAAGGGGCTGGTCAACCCGCTGATCGGTCGGATCGGAACGATCGCCGCCAACGCGGTCGTGAGCCGCCTCGAATCCACGACACCTGCCGCGGCGGCCGCCGATGCGCCCACCGCGCGGCCAGAGGTGCTCACGGGGATCGACGTCCTCGAGCGAGACCAGTTCCGCAGGCTCCAAGGTCGCCGCGTGGGATTGATCACCAATCACACGGGATTCAACCGCCGGGGAATCGGCACGGCGCAACTGCTGTCGCAGGCCGAGGGCGTGAAGCTTATCGCGCTGTTCAGCCCCGAGCATGGCATCGCGGGCCGGCTCGACGTTGCCCGCATCGGCGACGGGCGCGACGAGAAGCTGAACGTGCCGATTTTCAGTCTGTATGGCGAAACCCGCAAGCCGACCGCCGAGAGCCTGAAAGACATCGACACGCTGGTGTTCGACATTCAGGATATCGGCACGCGGTTCTACACGTACCCGTCGACGATGGGGAACGCGATGCGCGCGGCGGCCGAGCACAAGCTGAAGTTCGTCGTGCTCGACCGCCCCAATCCGATCAACGGCGTCGACGTCGAGGGGCCCGTGCTCGACGCAGGCAAAGAATCGTTTGTCGGCTACCACCGGATTCCCGTGCGGCACGGACTGACCGTCGGCGAGCTGGCCCGGATCTTTAACGCCGAGCTGGCGATCGGCGCCGACCTGGAGGTCGTCGAGATGGAAGGCTGGCGCCGTGCCGACTTTTTCGACGCGACCGGGCTGTTGTGGGTCAATCCGTCCCCCAACATGCGGAACCTGAACGAAGCGCTGCTGTATCCGGGAATTGGCCTGTTGGAGACGACGAATCTCTCGGTCGGCCGCGGCACCGACACGCCGTTCGAAATCATCGGCGCCCCGTGGCTCGACGGACAGAAGCTGGCCGGCGAACTGAATCAGGCAGGGCTTTCCGGCGTGCGGTTCGTGCCGACGTTCTTTACGCCCGCGTCCAGCAAGTTCAAAGACGAGCGGTGCGGCGGGGTGCAGATCGTGATCACCGACCGGCGCGAGCTGGCGCCGCTTCGGATCGGATTCGAAGTCGCCCGGCAACTGGCCCGGCTGTTCCGCGGCGGCTGGGACCCGAAGCAATACGATCGACTCCTGGGAAACGCCGCGGTATATAGGGCCGTGGTGGAAGGCAAGACGGTCGCTGAAATCGAAGCCCTATTTCAGGCCGACCTTGACCAGTTCCGCCAGCGCCGGGAAAAGTTCCTGATCTACAAATGAACTCCTGCAAGCCAGAGGAGCGATCCAATGCGTTCGAGGTTAATGACGTTTGCCGCAATCGTTGCGTTCGGTTCATCGATCCTGCTGGCGACGGCGCCAGGATGGGCGCAGGCCCCGGCAGCGGGCCAAGAGAGTTCGAAGCCGGCCGATCGGGCGAAGTCGCAAGAGCACGATTTTTCGAAATGGGAAAAGGAAGTGGCCGCGTACGAAGCGGCCGACCGCGAAAACCCGCCTCCGAAAGGAGGCGTGCTGTTCATCGGATCGTCGACGATCCGCCTGTGGAAGACGCTGGCGCAGGACTTCCCCCAGCACAAGGTGATCAATCGGGGGATCGGCGGATCGGAAATCGTCGACGCCACGCACTTCGCCGACCGCCTCATTTTTCCCCACGAGCCGCGGCAGATTTTTCTGCGGGCGGGGGGCAATGACATCCATGGCGGCCGTCTGCCCGGCGAAGTGGCGCTTGACTTCGTCGAGTTTGAGCACAAAGTCCACAACCGCCTGCCGAAGACCGAGATCGCGTTCATCTCGCTGAGTCCCGCGCCGGCGCGGTGGGGCGAAAACGACAAAGGCCGTGCGCTCAACGATACGATCCGCAGATGGGCATTGGAGATGCCGCGAGTTTGCGTTGTCGACACCTGGGACATGACGCTGACCGCCGGCGGCGGGGCGCGGCACGAGCTGTTCGTTGAAGACAAGCTGCACTTCAACGCCGAGGGCTATAAGCTGCTGGCGGAGCGCGTACGACCGTATCTCCTGCCGGGGAAGTGAATCCGATGCGCCACATCCTGCTCTGTCTGATTCTGCTGAGCGATGCGTGCTTCGTGTTGGCCTCACCGCCGCGCCTGATCGTGCGGGGGGACGACATGGGGGCCGCGCATGCGGTCAACGAGGCGATCATCAAGTGCCATAAAGAAGGAATTCAGACGTCGATCGAAGTGATCGTTCCCTCGCCGTGGTTTCCGGAAGCGGCCAAGATGCTGGCCGAGAACCGCACGGTCGATGTGGGAGTTCATCTGGCCCTCAGCAGCGAGTGGGACAACGTGAAATGGCGGCCCGTTTCGGATTGTCCCAGTCTGCGCGACGCTGACGGGTATTTTCATCCCATGATCTATCCCAACAAGAGTTACCCCGGGCGATCGCTCAAGGACCACGACTGGAAGCTCGAAGATGTCGAAAAGGAGTTTCGCGCCCAGATCGAGCTGGCCGTGAAGCGACTTCCAAACGTGAGTCATCTCTCGGGGCACATGGGGTGCTCTGCGATTTCCGGCGAAGTCCGCGACCTGGTTCGCAGACTGGCGGCTGAATACAGGCTCGATATCGAACCCGCGGACCTGGGAGTCAAGGGGATCGGCTTCGTCGGTGCGCGGGGGACTTCGGAAGAGAAAATTGAGAGTTTCATCAGGATGCTCGACAGCCTGGAACAGGACAAAACGTACCTGTTCGTCGAACATCCGGGGCTCGATACGCCCGAGATGCGTGCGATTCATCACGTGGGGTACGAAAACGTGGCCGTCGACCGTCAAGGAGTGACCGATGCCTGGACCAGCCCGCGCGTCCGCGAGCAGATCAAGGCCCGGGGGATTCAATTGATCGGGTATCGGGATTTGAAGCCGTCGGCCAAGGAATGACCGCTGCCACGTTGCAGGTCCCGCCTGACCTCGACCCCGGTAGGGGTCGCAGATATTAGCCGGGGGTTGAGCGCAGCGACACCCCCGGAACGAGGAGTGAAAATCGATTCGACCCTGAAGGGGTCGCAGAAGTGTTGATAGCGAGATCGGCGTGCCAACATCGAAAACGGCAATCTCACGGCTGCGTGGATCTCGGACTTCGCACACAGATTTAGCACACTGGGCGGAACCTGTTTGAACGGACCGCGATAACGGGAGAATGCACCATGCGACGATTGGCGCTTTGTGCGTTGAGTCTGGCGGGGCTGGCCCTCGTGGCGTGGGGATCGAACTCGGGTCAGGCACCTGGCGACAAGCCTGCGGCGCCGGGAATTCCATTCCACTTCGGGGCGATTCAACCGCGCTTGTCGTCCGACGGCGGGCAACTCGCGTTTTCGTATCAGGGGGCGATCTGGCGACTGCCGCGCGACGGCGGGACCATGACCCGCCTCAGCGACGGCGCAGGCTACGATATCGAGCCGGCCTGGTCCCCCGACGGATCGCTGATCGCGTTTGTCAATTCGCCGCGCATGTCGGGCGGGGCCGTGCGCGTGATCCGCGCTCAGTCTGGTGAACCGGTCTCGCTGCCCGCGACCGTCGACGCCATCGATACGGTCTCGTTCTCGAAGCTCGCATTTCATCCGGACGGGCGGCTGGTCGGGAATTTCCGAATCGGAGGCAGCGACCTGGGCCTGGCGCTGTTTGATCTCAAGTCAGGTAAGACTCAAACCATTGTGAAGCCGTCCCGTCAGGCGCGATACGCCCTGGACCTGTGCTGGTCGGCCGACGGCAAGGCGCTGTTCGTCGTCAGCGAGTTGGGGGGCGCCCACTTCGACCTGTGGCGGGTGCCTGTCGACGACCCCGAGCGCGGCGCCCGCCGGATCACAAACGGGCAGGCGGATGAAGAGCGGCCCTCAGTTTCGACCGACGGGCGCTGGCTGGCGTTCACCGATAACCGCGAGGGGGGAACCGCACTCGTCGTGCGCGACTTGCGCAGCGGCATCGACGCCACCGTACCGGTCGCCATGATGGATTTTCGCCGCCCGACGGGCACGCTGAAATTGACGATCGTCGACAAGCAGACCGGCCGGCCGGTGACGGCACGCGTCTCGCTGCGGCATGAAGGCAACAAATTTTACGCGCCCCCCGGAGCGCTGCATCGCGTCCTCGACGATTACGGACACTTCTATTGTGATCGACAGGCGGATCTCGCGCTCCCGGCCGGCGAATACCGCGTGCGAGTCTTTCGCGGGCCCGAATACCGGGTCGTGCATCAAACGATTGCCGTCGCCGCCGGGCAATCCCAGACTGCGAAGATCGAGCTCGAACGCTGGACGAACGCTGCCGAGCGCGGCTGGCACAGCGGCGAGAATCACATTCACGCGAACTACGGATACGGGCAGTGGTACAGCACGCCGGCGACCATGCTCGAACAGTGCGCCGGGGAAGACCTGCGGGTCTGCAACTTCATGGTCGCCAATTCCGACACCGATGGCGTGTTCGACCGCGAGTTTTTCCGCGGACGCCCCGATCCCCTCTCGACGGGCGAAACGATCCTGTATTGGAACCAGGAATTTCGCAGCACGCACTGGGGCCACATGACGCTCGTCAACCTGACGCAGCTCGTCGATCCGATTTTCACGGGGTTCAAAGACACGACGAACCCGTGGGACATCCCCACGAATTCCGACATCGCCGACCGCGCCCATCTTCAGCAGGGGCTGGTCAATTACACGCACGGGGCGCAGAACCCGGACGACCCCTACCTGGGGGCGTACACCGGCAAGTCGATTCCGCTCGACGTCGCGCTGGGGAAGATCGACACGATCGACCTGAACGCGAGCTATGCCGGCACCGTGCCGCTTTGGCACCGCCTGCTCAATTGCGGCTTCCGCCTGCCGCCGTCGGCGGGCACCGATTGCTTCCTGAACCGGATCCGCAGCCAGTTGCCGGGGGCCAGCCGGGCGTATGTGAAGATTGACGGCCCGTTCAGCTACGCCGCCTGGATCGACGGCCTGCGCAAAGGACGATCGTTCATCTCCAATGGTCCGATGCTGGAAATCACCGTGGACGAACAATCGCCCGGCGGCGCGGTGAGGCTCGGCTCCCCGCGCGAAGTCCACGTTGTGGCCAAGGCTACGTCGCAGTTCCCGCTCGAGAAAGTCGAAGTTGTGTTCAACGGCGCCGTGCTCGCCAAAGGGACGATGGCGTCGGACAAGCTGAGCGCGGCGATCAACGTTCGTGCCGCGATACCGAAGAGCGGCTGGCTTTCACTGCGCGCCCAGGGGCCGAGCCACCCCGACCATTCGGGCGGCCTGCTCGAAGCCCATACCAGCCCCATCTACGTCGAGGTGGCCGGTAAACCAATCGCGTCACGCGCGGATGCCGAGTATTTTCTCAAGTGGCTCGAACGTCTGGAGCTCGCCCTGCGCTTGCGCGACCGCATCCCCAGTCCACAGCTCAAGCAGCACGTCGAATCGCAGCTCGAAGCAGCCCGGCAGGTCTACGTGCGTGTGGCGCAAAACGCTGAGTAGCTACCACGGATAGGCGCACTTGAACGGCAGCACCGGGACGCCAGGCGGGTAGTAGCACAGGTTCGAATCGCAGCACCACGGCGGAAGCTGCGCAAACCGAACCGGCAAGAGCGCGACGTCGGCCCCGAACTTGCAATGCTCGACGACCGGCTGAATGCAATTGCCCCAGTGCCAGCCGTAGCGCTCGATGAGGAAGTGTTCGAGATAGATCGGGCGGTACGAAACAAATGGCGAGGGAATGGGCCGGAAGTTCGGCCCGAACGCGCGCGCCAGGCGCAGGCCTCCGAATGAGCCGGCCTGAAAGTCGTCGAATGCGACGACGCCGATGGAACGCAGCCCGACGTAGTTGCCTGGCACCGATGCCTGCTGAACGATGGCGATCTCCTTGCCGTCCAGCTCGATGTGAAGCTCAGTCCCCCGTGCCGTCACGGTCAGTGTTGCGGGAAATTTCACTTCGAAATCGAGCGACGGCAGGTGCGTTTCGCTGCCCCCTTCGAGCCGGCCGACGACCAGGCCCCGCTCCGAAATCAGAACGTACTCGTAGTCGAGCGGCGCAGCGGGATCATCCGTTTCACGGGCGCGAAAGACGACCCCCGCGGTCGACTCGGGGCCGACTGAGACGACCTTGACCGAGAGTTTGAAATCCGGCGTGGGAATCGGGTTGTCGAGCCACGCAATCGCGCGGCCGCGGGCGACCGCCTGCTGGTCCAGAATGCGAAACGAGGCGTCCGGCCCGCGATGTGCTGTTCGCCAGAGTCCGCCGGGAGTGGGCGAATCGGCACGGTTAAAGTCGTCAGAGAACTGCGGAACTCGGGCTTCGGGAAGCCGCGCGGTGACGCGGCTCAGCAATTGTTTCTCGTTCAGGATCTCGGTCGCGCCATACGACTGGTGCAGCCCCTGCAAGGCGATCGCTTCGGGGACGACGGTGATCGAATCACCGGGTCGCGGGCCGCCGGGTGCCGGTTTCTCGGCCGCGAACGCGCCGGCGGCGAGCACCGACGCAGAAATCAGGGTGACGGCCGCGACTCGAGGACGGAGTGGCATGGGGCAAAACCCGAGCTGGGATTGGGCCAAATACATGGATCTTCGGCATTTCACGGCCTTCGTATTGAGCATAATCGGACTTTTGGGAAAAAGCGTCAAAAGCGGCAGCCTTCGCTCAATTTGCCACGCTTCGCAGTCGAATTGTGAAGGAGAGAAACCGTATTCCGCAGGGCCGGTGGACCACTATGCAATCATTTCGCGTTGCCGCGATTCTCGTGCTCGCCGTCGCGACTGGCTGTCAGACGCCCCGAGTCATGAACGAGACGGACTACGTCGCCGGCAATACGGTTTCGGGCGAAATTCCCGAACATCCACCCGAATTCGACCCGGCGATCGCCGTCCCCCCCACGGTCACCGAACCCAGCCGTCCCGAGAACTGGAAGGTTCGGCTGGAAGACGTGCTGCGAATGGGAATCGAAAACAGCAAGCAGATCGCCGTGGTGAAGTACCGCCCCGGAGAAGCCGGCGCCGCCGTGGAAGAGCAACTGGCCACCTTCGACCCGTTCTTCAGCGCCGGTGTCGCGTTCGGCCGCAACCGGCCCAACGTTCTGGGGGTCTTCGATTCGCCGCAAAAACTCACCTCATTCAACGGCGACGCCGGCTTCGGGACGAATGCCACGGCCGGGGCTGCTTCGCAAATCGGCTTCAGCTCGATTCCCGGCTCGAGCATGGCGGGTCTCTCGAAGCGCAACGCGACGGGGGGCCTGACCAGCCTCGGGTTCTCGGTCAACTCGCTGATGGTCAACCCGTCTGACGACTTGCAAAAGTTCTCGCCGCTGTGGACGTCGAACCTGTCGGTGGGAATCGAACAACCCCTGCTGCAGGGTGCGGGCGTCGAATTCAACCGCAGCCTGATTCTGATCGCGCAGGCCGGCAAGAAGCAGGCGGACTTCAACTTCGAAACGGAAGTCCGGCAACTGGCGCGCGATCTCGAACGCAGCTACTGGGACCTGTACTTCGCCTACAAGAACCTCGAATCGCAGGAAATCGGCATGCGGCTCTCGCTGGCCATCTGGGACGCCGAAAAGACGCAACTCGACGCGCGCGCGGCCACCGAAGCCGACGTTGCGCAAGCCCGTTCGCAATATGAAACGTTTCGCGACGCGCGGCTCCAGGCCCTCGATCAGGTCCTGGGCGCCGAGGCGGCCTTGCGGCTGCTGATCGGGTTGCCCCCCCAGGACACCAACCGGCTGGTTCCGATCGACGAGCCGACACGGGGCGAATTCTACCCGCATTGGGAATCGAGCCGCAATCTGGCCTTCGAGCTGCGCCCCGAGCTCAAGGCGCAGCGGCTGCAGATCCGCAGCGCAGAGCTCGAGCTCAAGCGGCAGGAAAACGGATTGTACCCCGACCTGACGGTGGGCGGGAACTACGCGTTTCTGGGGGCGAACAACACGGTGGGCGGCTCCGTCAGCTCGCTGACGGGCGACGACCGCAGCAACTGGACGGTCGGCACGCGATTTCAGATTCAACTCGGAAAGCGCGCCGCTCATGCGGCGGTCCGCAGGACGCAACTCGCCCTGGCGCGCGAGCGGGCTTCGCTGCGGAACGTCGAAAACACGGTGCTGTTCGAAATGCAGCGGTCGTACCGCGCGATCAACACGCAATACAACTCGCTCAAAATTCGCGAAACGCGGCGCGAAGCGGCCCGGCGATTCCTCGAGTCGCAGATCGAGCTGTTCCGCCAGGGACGCACGACGATGATCGTGACCCTCGATGCACAGACGCGCTACACCGAAGCGCTGCGCGACGAGCAACTGGCGCTCACGCAATACAACCAGGCGCTGGTCGACTGGGAATTCGCCAGCGGTTCGATCCTGAACACCGACCAGATTGCGATCGTCAATTCGGATCCGAACGTGAGCGGCCCGCGCGACACGTCGAGCCGGCCGGTCCCGCCGGGTATCTCGGTCAATCTGCCGTGTGGCCCCGGCACTCCCGAGGAATGGCCGTGCGTGTCACCCATCGAAGGGCTCGACGACCCGCTGTACGACCCCACGGTCTACAGCCGGTTCGGCAAACCGGCGACGGTCGACGACCCCAATCCCGCCTCGCCCGAAACTCCGGCGCCGGTCCCGGCCGCTCCCGTGGCCCTCCCCGAAGAGTAACGCGGGAGTGAGGCTTGAGGCGTGAGACCCGAGACTTGAGGTGACGCACTGCAAGCCCTCACGCCTCACCTTCACAGCGCATCGCACGCGATCCGCTCGAGCGGGTAGACGCCAGCCAGCTCATCGAACAGCAGCGACTGGATGAGCTCGACCTGGTCGGCCGGCGTATAACCGCTGATCGCAGAGCGGCAGATGGTGATGACGCGGGGCGGCCCGGTCAGACGCCGCAGCGCCTGGCCGAATTCGCCCATGCGCGCTTTGATCGTTGCCTCGTCGACGCGACCGTGCCCGGGTTCCCAGGCGTCGGAATAGTCGGCCTGCAAAAAATAGCGGCCCGCGACTTCCACAGCGTGAACCTGCGCCCCCATCGTCGTGCGCAGCGGATGATATCGGTCGCTGTGAAACCGCTCGTATTCGAGCTGCGTGACTTCGACCTGCGCGAATTGCCGCTGGTCGTTCGTCGAGAAATAATCGAGATCGATGTCGAGGGCCCAGGGATCGGCGACGTCGATCGCCTGCGCGCAGCGCACGCTACGCAGGCCAAAGTGCCGCCGTTGGGGATTGAAGGCTCCTGCCTGCCGGATGCTGGTCGTGATCCTCAGGCTGCGGCCCTGTCGATCCATGGAATAGACGTGTAACAGCTTTTCGTGCGCGTCGGACGTGTCATTCTGGATCCAGAGCATGCGGTTGAAGACGCCCCGGTAGATGCTGGCGAGTATGAAACTCGCCACAGTCAGCTCCGAATACACGAATTCACGGAGTGCGGCGGGTTCGAGCGACAGTGCTCCGAGACTGGTGCGCAGGACTGGCAGCGACAAATCGCTGTGGGCGTCGACGTGGACGAGGCACGAACCTTCCGCCGGCAGCCAGCCTTTCTGCCGCGCCAATTCCCAGACGAGAAACGCCTCGTGATGTTCCTCCATCAAGACACAGGGAATGGTCATTCACGTTCCAGTCGATCGGGTGCTTGTGCGTTCAGGACAACGTCAGTACTTGCGATACCTGGTCAGGACACGCAACTTGAAGCAACGTCAGGCCGATGCCCGACAATCCCGTCATCAGGCCGGGGATCGCGTTCCGTTCCGGGAACGGGCTCAGGTTCCAGACACCGCGCTCAGCGTAGAAATCGATCAGGCGTTCGGCCGCCGATCGGGCCTTGGCGGTCAGCGCGGGATCGTTGAGGCGTTCGCCGGCCGCGGCCGCGAGCCAGATCGGTCCGCAATCGCCGCAACACAGACAATGCGAACTGTCGTCCGCTCCGGCGAGCGCCTGGTCGAGAAATTCCCGCAGCCAAGATTCAATTTCGGGCTGCGGGCCAAACGATTCGAGCCAGCGCAGACAGGCCAGCCCGATTCCGGGAATGCCGTTGCACCAACTGCACGTGGCCAGCGCTTTGCCGGAGCTGATTTTTTCAAAACGTTCGATGGACATGCACCGTTCGCGCTGCAGGACTTCGAACGCGACGCGAGCGCCGTTGGCCGTTGTCGGCAACGCGCATACCGCGACGACGAAACCGGACGGACCGTGCGCCAGTCCGCAAGATTTCGAGAACCCCACCCCCGTTCTTTCCTGGTTCGCAGCGACGACTTTTTCAAAACAACGCCTGGCAATCTCGGTGAACTCATCTCGCCCTGTGCACCGCGCCAGGTGTACGAGTACGGACGTCGCGCCACTGACCCCGCCCAGAAAATCCAGCAGTTCGTGAGTCTCCAGCGAGACCAGCCATGCAGGAGTCAGCAACCGGGCCCGATCGATGAGTTCCGGGTCATCGAGCAGTCGGCCGACTTCGCAGCATCCGTAGACGAGAGAGCCGGGACCTTCAAACGCAGAAGCCGGAAATTGCCCGCGGTCGGCCGCATCGGAACAGGCTTGCTGCAACGCGCCGCGGGCGCAATCGCCGAATTCCGTTCGCCCGGTGACGCGCGCCAGGTTCGCCAGGAACAGCGCAATTCCACTGTTGCCCCGATACAACCAGGGGTCGGTCAGTGCGGTGAGAACAAGTTCGCCGTCATCCTTGAGCGTCAGCCAACCTGGTCCGTGCGGACACGCGATCGTTGTTGAAAGAATCCAGTCGCCGATGGCCCTGGCCGCATCCAGAATTCGTCCGGCCGATTCGGCCGACGGCATCGGCAGAGGCGGAGCGCCGGCGTATCTGAGCGATTGCCGCAAGACTCCGGCCGAAAAATCGATTGCGGCTGCATCGAGGCTGCCGATGAATGCCGTGATGCCGTGCCGGGACGGCACCGGCACCTCGTCGGGCAGTAATTCCCCTTCGCCCGGACGATCAGTCCAGACACCGGGCACACCTTCACGGCAGGCGAATCGCGGAATGTCTCCGCGCCACAGCGACCGATGTTCAGTCAGAATCCGCTCGGGAGTGGGATCGGGGATGAACTCTTGCGATTGGAGCGCCCGGTCGAGTCCTTGTTCGAGCACCGTCAGTGAACCGGCGGGCTTCGGAGCACAGCTCCAGAGCATCACCCGTCCGTACCACTGCGTCGGCCGCAAAATCGAGCGAACCGCGACACCGCCGAATTCCGTCAGGGGCCCGCCTGTCGAGATCAACTCCGGCAGGCGACGACACAAACACTGCAGAGCCTGAATGAATGACGCCACCAATTCGTTCAGGAAGTGAAGCGGGCCGATCGGTTGTCCTTCCAGCCGCGGCAGACTGACGAGCGAGGTACCGGACGACTCGCCAAACGCCGTACGCGCTCGATCGGTCTGAGCATCGGCCCATGCGAGGGGCGACGCGGGCCAGCCGCGGTCGGTCGTCCCTCCAATGGCAGCAGACGTGTGGCAGGCACCGCCAGTTGCGCATCGTGTCCACACGGGCAACATGTGAGTGGCGAGGAGTCGCTTCAGAATGGCATCCCGGAAAGTCCAGTCCCGAGAACCTCGTTCGCTGTTGTCGTGCCAGGCCGACTCAGTCAGCAGCCCTTCGATATCGACCGGAACCGGATCAGGCCCTGCCGGCAGAATGTTCTCGCCGTGAAAATCGGTTCCGCCGAGTGCGGCCAGCAGCGCCAGCCACACGCCCAGGCGGCGATAGTAGAGACGCACTTCTTCGGTCGATGTGCATTCCCCTTGTTCAATGAATTCGGCCCAGCAGTAGCCGTCGCGGACAAGAGTCCACGGTTTGCGGACGGTATGCTGCGGTTCCGAGCGGTTCCACCAGTCGACGAACGTAGAAAACGCCCGATCGATCTGCGCGTCGCGCGGCTTGTAGAGAACGCGTGCTCCACCCGAAAAACTCACGGCGGCGACAGTCCGCTGCCCGCCGTGCGGATCAGAGAGTCCGGGCTGTATCCCGGCGATCTGCAGCACCGGCGTTCCCAGCCGTTCGGCGAGGGCCTTCCGGTCAGCGGCAAACCGCGCAAGCAGTTCGCGTGCCGAATCCGCAAGGTCGATCGTCCTCCTGGCCAGGCGCCCTGCCAAGGCTGGGTATCGGGCCAGGAACACCTCCAACGTGCCGGACTGAGACGCAGCGCGGTCGATGTAATCGCGATATCTGGCGGCGGGAGTATCTCCCTTCAGCAGGCCCGCCTCGGCTGCGCCGGACAGATCGGCCAGTGAGGCGCGCTGCGCAAAGCGTGTCAGATTTTGCATCCAAAAGGCGGCGAATTGGCCGGCAGCTCGACCGGAAAGGCCGTCGACCAGTGCGAATTCCTGAGCTGCCTGCCAGATCTCAGCAACGAAGGGCTCAAGAAAGTGGCACTGATGCGGCAGGTCTGCCGTCGATTCAAGGAAGCCATTGCCGAGCTCACGGCGCAGATCCGCCTGCCAAGCACTCGAATCGGCCCTGTCGAGAACCCGGCGGAGGCAATTCTCAATCGCCCGCGCGTCGCGATCGGGCACCCAATCCGGGGTGCAACGGGAATCCTGTCCGGCTCGCGTCTGCAACCGGGGATCAAACCGCCACATCGTCGCACCACGCCATGCGGTCAAAGCGCTCGATCGGAAGCGCAACACTTGTGCAGCCCGAACGGGAACGCGAAACGCGCGCGGCGAATTGCAATGCTCGGGTCTTCTGCGATTTCACGATTCGTGAGAAAATACAAACAGCGGGACAGGCGCACATTCGACGGCGCCACCAATTGACGAATCCGGATGGCACCTGTCCCCTGTTTGCTGAATGCGGCTCAACAACAAATTGCAATTGTACCGGGCCGTGTGGGTCCATTATTGGAACCATTGCCACTGCCGCCGCCACCCCCGCCACCGCCCCCGCCGCCTGGGCGGCGGCGGCGCTTGCCGCCGGCGACCGCTTCCAGCTCCATGTCGCTCAATTCGCCTTCGCCCGATTCGGTGGGGGGCAGGACGATGTGTACGCCGGCGGCCGTGTTTTCGTGAACGGTCACCTTGAGTGACGGAGGCAGCGTGACGCCGATTTCGGCGCGGGCCGTCGTCGCCGGGTCTTTGAGCAGCCGGGCTTTGAAGCCCGCGTCCTGCTGCGCCTTCTGAAGCAGTTGCAGCGCTTCTTCGGGCAGGTCTTCGGTCTGGCCGCCGATGACCAGATTCATTTCGCTGGCCGTATCCTCGTGGACGACGAGTGTGGCGCCTGCGGGGATCGAGATGCCGGCCGCTTTGGCCGCAGCAGCCGGGTTGGCGATCAACTGCCGCCGGAAATCGGCGCTGTCGTTCGCTTTGTTTACGAGCTGATCGAGACTGGACATGGAGGTCTCCTGGTGTAACGAGAAACTGGAACGGCCCAAAACTGCAAGACGCTGCGGGTCGGGCAAGTCTTCCCACAACGGAACGTCGGCAAGTCGCAATCTGGATGAAGGAATTGTCACGGAAACGGTATTCCAAACTTCAAGGGTTGTCGCCGATCGCGACCGGACGTCAGCACTGTATCAAACCGACTCGTTTCGCGCTGTGACGCAAATCACAGCGCGACGAACTCTTTCAAAATGCAGGTCGCGGTTTCAAACCGGCCGATTCGCGGTCCCGCCGTCCCCATGTCCCGCAAGTCCTAACGAGTCTTGCGAACCGCCCATCGGGGGTCGCCGAAGGGTCCTCCGAAGCACCCTCCGGGGGGTTTGCCGGGTTTGTTCTTGCCGCCGGCAACCGCCTCGAGCTCCAGGTCGCTGAGCGCTCCCGTGGCCGGTTCGGCCGGGGGCAGAACCAGGTGGCAAATCTCGCTGGTGTTCTCATGAACGCAGACCTTCAGCGTCGGGGGCAGCACGATGCCGAACTCCGCCTTCGCGGCCGTGGCCGGGTCGGCAATCAACCTCGCTTTGAAACCTGCGTCCTGTTGCGCCTTCTGAAGCAACTGCAGCGCTTCGGCCGGAACTCCTTCGGTCTGGCCGCCGATCACGGCATGCGCTTCATCGGCCAGGTCCTGGTGGACGACGACCTTTATCCCGGAGGGCAAAGCGACGCCTGCCTCTCTCGCCGCCGTCGCCGGATTCGCAATCAGCTTTTCACGAAATTCCGCGGATTCAATCGCCTTGCTAACAAGCACATCAATGCTGGACATGGAAATCTCCTGGTTGTTGAGAAAACCTGGGACGGCCCAAAACCTCCAACTCTGGCGGAACTTTGTTAACGTCGATTACTGATCCCGGGGTGGATCTTGTCCCACCCGGGGGGCATGCGTTGACCGCCGCCCTTCGACTTGCCGCCGGCCACCCCTTCCAGTTCCAGGTCGCTCATCTCGCCGGTTGGCGGCTGCGCCGCGGGAAGTGCCAGGTGACAGGCGATGCTGGTATTTTCGTGGATACAGATCTTCAGATTCGCGGGCAAGACCACGCCCGTCTCGGCGCGGATGGCCGCTGCGGGGTCGCTGAGCAGTCTCGCCTTGAATGCCGCGTCCTGCTGCGCCTTGTTCAGCAATTGCAGAGCTTCGTCGGGCAGGCCGGCAGTCTGGCCGCCGATCACGACGTTGATTTCGTTCGTCGTGTTCTCGTGCACAATGACCTTCGCACCGCTGGAAAAAGGGAGCCCCGCTTCTTTCGCCGTGGCCTCCGGATTCGAGATCAACCGCTGCCGGAAATCAGCGTCGCCGATCGCCTTGCTGATGAAGACATCGATTGTGGACATCAAATTCTCCTGCTAAAAGAACCTGGGACGGCCCAAAACTTCCAACTCCTGCGGCGCCGGCGTCTTATCCGCCGGCGAAGATTCGACAATGTTCATACCGGATGAAGTGGATATCTCGCGGAATCCAGAGTGTGCTAGGAAACACCCGCCAGGCTATGGAGTCTGCGGATGGTAATCATCCCGTGGGGGAAGCGGAAAGAGCGTGGTAACCCCGTGCCCCCGGCCACCCCTTCGAGCTCCAGATCGGTCATTTCGCCGCTCGGCAGTTCCGTCGATGGGAGCACGACGTGACAAGCCGTGCTCGTGTTCTCATGCACGGAGATTTTCAGGCTGGCGGGCAGGACGACGCCGATTTCGGCGCGGATCGCCGTGGCGGGATCGCTCATCAGTCTCGCCTTGAACGCCGGATCCTGCTGCGCCTTGTTCAGCAATTGCAGGTCTTCGTCCGCCGGGTCATTGGCCTGGTCGTCGATCACGAAATGGACTTCATTCGCCGCATTCTGATGGACGACCAGTTTTGTGCCGCTGGGCAGGAACACACCCGCTTCCCTGGCTGCCGCTTCCGCATTGTCGAGCAGCCGCTGCCGGAAATCGGAACTCTCGATGGCGATTTTCACCAATTCATCGAAGCTGGTCATCTTTAGTCTCCTGGCAAAGTCAAAAACCAGAACGGCCCCTGTTTGCAATTGTCATTGACGAGCCAACACGTCATCGTTCGGCGAGGCCACTGTACCGAATCGAGAGTGGCTGGGCTGTGACGCAAATCACAAAGGAGTGCGGAATTCGGAGTGCGGAATGGAGAACGAATGGGGACTCGCCAACAGTTGCAACGATTTCGTTCGTTTCTCGCCTCTCGTCTCTCGCCTCTCCCCCTCTGCCTCCGGTTTCAAGAGCGAGTCCCCGCGCGCTTCAGCCTCACGGCAGGACCCAGCCCAATTCAGTCCGGTGCACCTGGCCCGCCTCGGCCAGCGCGCCGAATTTGCGGCTGACCGTTTCTCGTGTGAGGCCGCAACTGTCGGCGATCGTCTGGTGGCTGAGCGCCACCGGAATGTGCCGGCCTTCGCGGTCCTTGAGCCCGAAATCGCCGGCGATCAGCGAGAGAAACGCCATCACCCGCTCTTCGCTGCCGTCGATCGTCAGGAGCTGCATGTGCTGGATCGCCCTCTGGAATCGGCGGCTGCGTTCGACCTGCAGGGCCGCGCAAAACTTCGAGTTTCGCGCGGCAATCTGCTCAATCGCGCGATTCGCGATGCACAGCACTTCGCCCGGCTCGAGCGCCAGGACCGACATCGGCGCGCAGCCGTTGGCGCCGGGATCGATGTGGCCGAACGTGTCGCCCGGCGAGAGGATCCGCAGCAAAAACGCGCCTCCGCACCCGCGCGGCGCGTACTCGCCGACCCGGCCCGACAGCACCATCCCCAGGTAATCGACGGGGGCCCCGGAGGAAACGAGCTGCAGCCGCTGCGTGATCGGTTTACGGCAGCACAGGCCCTTGAGCACCTGCTCCTCATCGTGCTGCAACGACGAAAACAACGGGAGACTGGCGACAAACTCAAAATTCGACGGCATTCGTACGACGGCCCTCGTCATGAACGCGTGATTCGAAATCGGCAGACAGGTGGAGAGAGTCTTCCAGTATTGCGATTTCGTAATCCTGGCGACAGGGAACATGCGTTCATGCGCGACCCGCCGTGCGGGTGGCGGGAAAGTGGCACTCAGCCCGGTAGGTCGTGCGGATTTCCGACATGTGCGGGCGCAGGCGCCGGTCGAAGAATTCCAGCATGCGGGCGTTGCCCGCCTGGATGCCCATGACGGCGCGGGGGATGTCTTGCGCCAGGTAACGGCGCACCGACTCGCCCATCAGCCACATGGCCATGCGGGCCGAACCGGGCACGGCCGCCACCCAGGTCGCGGTGAACCGGTGCATGACGGGAGCCAGCCGGTGATTGACCTGCCACCCAACGACGGCGCCCTCTTGCCGCACGCCCAGGCTGGTCGCCGGTTCGAAGTACGCGTCGTCGATGAACGGGTTCAGGGCATAGGGAACTTCGCCGGCCGCCAGGCGCGCTTCGATCAGCTCGCGCTCTCGCGGCGTCAATTCGGCCCACGGAAAGAGCTGCCAGTCGGGCCGACCGGTCAACCGGGCGAAGCACGGAATTCCCTCAACGCCCCAGCGCTCCGCAAACACCAGGTGCATGCTGGGGACCGGCGCGGTCCAGCCGCAATGCCCGCAAAAGGTTTGCAGCACATCAACGTCCGGATGCGAAAATGTGGCGAATGCGGATCGCACGCCGCGCTGTGACAGTTCCGACTCGATCAATTTCCAGACGGCAGTCCCCAGTTTCTGGCGACGCCAGTCGGGAACGACGTACAGCGACAGGATTTCCGCCGACTCCCCGTCGACACGAGCCAGCCCCAATGCCGCGGGCCGGCCCCAGGCGCGGACGCCGACCACGACGATGCTTGAGTCGGGATCCGTCAGAAACCGCACGTACGACGGAAATGTGAGATGGGCCCAGGCCGCGGCATCAGCGCCGTTCAGCAGAATCGCCTGCGGCCAGGGTGCGGAGGACATGGGGATGAGAATGACGAAGCACGAATGTCTAAGGAAATCCAAAGTCCGAATTCCGAATTCTCCTTGTCTCCCCCTCTGCGTGCGAATTGGTCGAGGACTTTCGTACACACGACGCGTTCAGTCATTCAAAACGACGCTGCGCGCGCTCACACCGATTGCCGATCGACCAGCCGTTTGAAGGTGCCGTCAGCGGCGGCGAGCTCGGCGTAGTTGCCCACCTGGACGACCTGCCCGGCATCGAGCACGTAAATCCGATCTGCGGTCTGAATCGTGCTCAAGCGATGGGCGACGACAACGCGCGTCACGCGCCGCTTGTTGAGGCTCTGTGTGACGATCGCCTGCGTGAGGTTATCGAGGGCGCTCGTGGCTTCGTCGAAAATGATAATCCGCGGATTCGAGGCCAGAGCCCGCGCGATCAGCAGCCGCTGCCGCTGGCCGCCGCTCAAATTCGTGCCTCCCTCGGAGACGAGTGTGTGCAGCCCCATCGGCATGGCCTTGAGATCTTCGGCCAGGCCGGCGTCTTTAGCGGCCTCCTGGGCTTCGGTGGGACTGAGCGTGGTTCCGTAAGAGATGTTGTCGAAGATCGATCCCGCCGAGATCTTCGAATTCTGCAGGACGACGCCCAGTTGCTGGCGCACGGCCGTCAGGTCGAGGCCTTCGAGATCCATTCCGTCGTACAGGATCGAGCCCGATTCGGGCCGGTCGAAGCCCAGGATCAGGCGCAACGCCGTGGACTTGCCGCTTCCCGAAGGTCCCACGAGCGCGATGAATTCGCCGGGCTGAGCTTCGATCGAACAATTGTCGAGAATCAGCCGGCCCCCCGGAGCGTATCGGAAACAGATGTTCCGCAGCGCAATGCCTCCACGCAACGTGCCGGGATCGGCCCGCGATTCGTCGACTTCCGGCACGGCGTCGAGCAGGGGCTGAACGAGTTTGAACTTGGCAAAGCAATCCGCCAGGTCGACCGCCAACTCGCTGGCGCCCAGGAGGCCGCTCAGGAACAGCGTAAAGGCCCCCTGAAAGGCGAAGAACGTTCCCATGGACAGCGTGGAATGGCCGGCCCCCTTCACGAGCATGACGCTGACGCAGACGTAAATCAGAATGTTCGCCAGCGTGGGCACGGCTTTGTTGAACAGGCGGCTGTAGTCGTGCAGGCGCTCGGCTCGCGCCTGGCACTCGAGCCATTCGGTAAAGGGCTCGAGCCAGGCGTTGAAGGCCCGTCGCCCCGCGCCGGCAATCCGCAGCTTGGCCACGCCGTTGACGAGCTGCACGACGAACCCGAACAGTTTCCCGTCGAGCTCCTGCCCTTTCATCGCCGATTTTCGAATCGTCACTGAAAAAAAGGCGTTGAGCGCCACGGCAGCGACCCCCAGCAGAATCGCCATCATGGCCAGCATCGAACTGTAGTACAGCAGCAAGCCCAGATTCAGGCAGGCGAGCAGGCTGCTCAGCAGCGTCCGCAACCCCGTCCCTCCGAGCTTGTGGCTGATTTCGGTGACCATCATCACGCGATTCAGCACGTCGCCGCTGGCATACTCGCGAAAAAACGTGGCCGGCAGCCGCAGCAGGCGATCCATCATGCTGGCCTGGATCGCCATCGTCGAACCTTCACTCACGCGCAGCGTGATCAGCGACTGCGACGCCGTAAACGCCGCCTGAATCAGGTTCGTAATGACGAGCAGGCTGACAAGCTGGAACAGGAAGCTTCGATTGGCGTCGGGAACGGCCTGATCGATCACCGATCGCGTCGCCATGGGGAGCATCATGCCCAGCCCCGTCAGAACAAGTCCCAGAAGAACGCTCAGCACCAGCTCGCGTTTGAACACAAGCAGCGAAAATGCGGCCAGGTCCCACATCTTGATCTTGCGGAACGGCAAGGGGCGGAAGAACGTCAGCGCCTCGGGGACGATCCGGCTTTGGAGCTGTGGATTCAGGGATTGCGGCTCTCCGCCGGCAGGATCGACGACGGTGTATTCGCCCCGCTTGCGGATTAACGCCACGGGTCGCGTGCGCTCGCCCTCTTTGATAAACGTGAGCAACGGTCCGCTGTCGTGCTTCCACCATTCTCCTTTCAGCTTGACCGACCGATAGCGGACGCGACTGCGTCGAATCAGACCGCTGAGCGTCGCCACGTCGGCCTCGCGCAGCTCGGACTCGGCGGACACGTCGAATTTGACGCCGATTTCGCGGCCCAGGGCGGCCAGCACGCTTCCCGAAACAACCCCGTTCTGTTCGGGGGTCACGACGTGCGTGAGGCGCTGGGCCCGGTCTGCGCTGATCCGCCGTTCCCGGGTGGCGCGCAGCTCCAGCCGCTGCTTCTCGATCTGGGCCCGGTGCTTATGGACGGCGATCAATGCTGAACCGAGCCGCGAAAGGAAACGGCCGTTGGCGGCCCGCAGCGCCTCGGGCGAGACATCGGCGCCCGTCAGAATCGTGATCCGCGAGCTCGAAACGGCCCGCAGCCAGCAGTTGGGCGGCAGCGGAATGATCGCGGCCGACTCGGCTTCGCCGAAGTCGTCTTCGAGCGCATCGTAGATCCGCTCGAGCGACCCTTCCGACAGGGAAACTCCGAATTGTGATTTGTCGCCGGCGGATTTGCCCGAGAAGCTCGCACCCGACACCGATTTATCCCACACCGACTGGTCCCATTGCGAGCGCCCGCCCTCAATCGACTCGCCGCCCGCGGCGGCCGCCGAAATCTCTGCGCCGGGCACGTCGAACAACCGCAGCGACCCGCGCTCGACCAGCAGCCACAAGGTGTCGGACGAGCCCGGTCGAAAGTAGCTCCCCTCCGGCACCCGGCATCGCCGCGCTTTCGCAGGTTGAATCGACGTCTCGGGGGCGGGATACTCGGTGGAAATGGGGGCCGCCAGGCGTTCGCACCAGCTCTCGATGTCGCGCACCCAGCGGGCATTGTCGAGCGGCGGTTCGTCCACCTCCTCGAGATGTCCTGTGGCTTCCGCGACGGCCACCAGCCGCAGGCCGGCGCCGTCCACCGCCGCTCCGCCCATCAGGAGCTGACCCGGCGCCGCCGTGAACAGGTACGACCGGGCGCCCGCCGGCTGGCCATTCTGGTACGGTTCGGCAAACACGTTGACCAGGCCCGACCGGACCCGGTGCGCCAGTGTTGCCTCATCGAGGACCAGCGAGTTTGTGGGCATGAAATTCTCTGGGACGCGGCTGGGCGTGAAACCTAATGACTGTCTTCGGCGGACTGGATGAGCTTGGCGTAGTAACCGTTCTCGGCCACCAGCGATTCGTGAGTTCCCCGTTCGACGACGACGCCGTATCTCAGCACGACGATTTCGTCGCAGTCGCGGATCGTACTGAGGCGGTGGGCGACGATCAGGCACGTGCATCCCCGACGCCGAACGGCCTCCATCATCAGGGATTCGCTTTCGGTATCGAGGGCGCTGGTGGCTTCATCGAGTACGAGAATCGCCGGCGAATTCACCAGGGCCCGTGCGATCTCCAGCCGTTGCCTCTGGCCCCCGCTGAGGTTGCTGGCCCCTTCGAGCAAGGTGCCGTCCAGGCCTCCCGGCAGGGCCATCACGGCCTGCTCGATGATTGCGTCCTGCAAAGCGCGGCGGATCGCCGGCTCGCTGCCCGCCGGGTCCCACAGCGTGAGGTTCTGTCGCACCGTTCCTTCGAAGAGCACCACGTCCTGGTCGACGTAACCGATCGAATTCTCGAGCACAACGGAAGGAATCTCCCGGCGGCGCACCCCGTCGAAAGAAATCTCGCCCGACCACGGCTCATACAGCCCGGCAATCAACTTGGCGATCGTCGATTTGCCCGAACCGCTGCCACCGACGAAGGCCACGCACTGGCCGGGATTGACCTTGAGCGTAAAGTCTTTGATCAGCGGAGGGTCGGCCGGGCTGTAACCGAACGTCAGGTTCTGCACGTCGACCTGCCCGCGCAGGCTGTGGCCCAGCGCCTCGGCCGCGCCGCCGGCGGCTTCGCGCGAAACGGTGGGCACCGACGGTTCGTCGAGAACGTCGTCCAGTCGCTGCAGGCTGCCCTGCAGGTCCTGAATGGCGGGACCGACGGCGGTGAGCTCGGCGATCGGCGCCAGGAACGCTGCCTGCAATCCCTCGAACGCCAGCATCATACCGAGCGTCATTCGTCCTTCGATGACCATCAACCCGCCGACCAGCAGCGTCGCCGAGTTGATCAGGTTTTCGAGAATGCCGGGCAGCGACGAACAGATCAGGTTGCCAGCGGCCATCTTCTGGTGCAGCAGCGACGCCTTGCCGTAGTAGGCGATCCATTTCGAAAAGAACCCGTCTTCGGAACCGGTGGCCTTGAGCGTTTCGATCCCCTGCAGACCGGCGATCGCCACCGAAGACGCCGTGCCCTGGTCCTGCGACATGCGGAGGTTGGCCTCGACGCGCTGCCGATACATCAGGCGGAACAGCACGAAATTCACGACGCCCGACATGGCCGCCAGCCCCGTCAGAAGCGGACTGTACGACACCATCACCGCGCCGTAGAACAGCATGGTGCAGACGGCCAGAATGGCTTCGGCCAGTTGGCCCGTCAGCGCCGATGCCACCTGCTGATTCTGCTGAATCCGGCAAGCCAGGTCTCCGGCAAAGCGTTGCGTGAAAAACGGCATCGGCAGATTCAGCAGCGATTGCAGAAAGCCGGACGACAGCGACGAGATCAGCTTTAATCTCAGACGGCGGAGGTAGGTCAGCTCGAGCGCTTTGAGGGCAAGCTGCAGCAGCAGCACAGCTCCCGCGAAGACGCACAGCGCAGGGGCCCAGTGCAGGGCCCCCCCCACGATCACCCAGTCCACCAGGATGCTGGAGATCACCGGCAGGATCAGCTTGGGGGCCGTCAGCAACAGGCCCGCCGCCGTGCAGAACAGAATCGGGATCCAATTTCCTCGCAACCTGCGCAAAATCGCCGGCAGCACTCGCGGCGGCGAACCACCGCGCTGGAACTCGGGGCCTGGCGTCATCTGCAGCACCACCCCCGTATAGGAGCCGCTGAACTCTTCGCGCGTCACGCGCCGATGCCCGACTGCGGGATCGTTCAAGTGCACCCACTTCGGACCCAGGTGCTCAACGACCAGAAAATGGTTGAACTGCCAGAACACGATGAAGGGGGGCTCGATCCCCTCGAGCGCAGCCAGGTCTTTCGTAAAGCCCTTGGCCTGCATGCCGTACGTGCGCGCCGCCTGCACGATCTTCGAGGCTTTCGAACCGTCGCGGCTGACGCCACAGCGCTGCCTGAGCTCAGCCAGGCTAACCCAGCGGCCGTAATACGACAGGATCATCCCCAGAGCGGCGGCGCCGCATTCGACGGCCTCGAGTTGCAGCCTGGTTGGAGTATAGACCTTCTTCAAGGGCGGCCCATCTGGTTCATTAGAAGCGATTCAGGATTGGCAATACGAATGTGATCGGGGCGCGTTCCTCGACGGTGATGCGGGTCGCTGTGGTCGTTCCGGCCGAGAACTTCAATTTCGGACCGGCCGACGTCCAACGGAAACCACTGAACGAGTTCGCATCCCGTTCGAGCTCGACTTCCACTTCGATCATCCCGCCGGGCTGCGCCAGGGCCTTGACGATTTCCGGATTGCCGACAATGGCCGTCGCCGATTCCTCGGTCACCGGGTAGGGGGAAACGCGCGTCACCTTGCCGAGAATTCCGCCGTAGCGCTCGCGCTGCACGGTCGTCGGCGTGACGCGCACTTTCAGTCCCGGATTCAAACGCTTGCCGCTCGAAAGCGGCAGGTACACGAGGTTCCGCAGGCCCAATTCCGCGTCTTCGTCGTCGGCCTCGACGGCCCCGCACCGGCTGCCCGGGCCGATCACCTGTCCCAGGTTCACCGCCAGCTCGACGACCCGGCCGCTCACCGGACTGCGGATCATGCCCTGTTCATCGAGCTGTTTCTCGATTGTGGCGATCCGGTCGCGCTGATCCATGATCTGGCTCTCTCGCAAAGCCTCTGACTGGCTGCGGTCGAGCTCGGCGCGTACGGCCTCGAGCGCCACGCGGCGCAGCTCGCTCTTGAGTTCGACCTGCCGCGTCCGCCGCTGAGCATCCAGTTGCTGAATCTCGAGGTCTTTCAGCGCAAACTCGAACGTTTTCAGGTCCATTTCCGCGAGTTGAATGTCGCTGCGCACGACTTCGGCCCCGGCGGCGATCACCGCGTCTGAGGTCGCCAGCCGCTTCGTTTCGAGCGCGCGAAATCGCGCCAACTGGCCGGCTAATTCCTGGTGCAGGCCGGAAACCTCTTCCCGCGTCTTCTTCAGTCCCGCCAGTTGAGCCGCCAGCAATTCCTGGTTTCTCTCGATCATGCGGCTGCCGATCGATTCGAGCTCCAGCAGGCCCTGGTTCAGCGATTCCTGCTGCGTCATCCGCAAAGAGGATTCCTTTTCCGACCGATCGGCTTCCAATCGGCGCTGGCTCTGGTCCACGCGTTCCAGCTCTTTCATGCGGACTTTCGCCTGCTGCAAAGCCTGCCGCAGCTCAGACTGATTGACGACAGCCAGCATGTCTCCCTTGTTCACGTGTTGACCGACGCGGGTCGACAGCTCGACGATCTGACCGCCATAGGGCGATTGCAGACTGCGCACGCGCCCGGGGTTGATCAGGACCCCCGCCCCCGCGACGGTTTCGGGAATTCGCCCCAGGATCGACCAGACGAGAGCCCCCCCGACGAGGGCCGAAAGCGCTGCCAGAGACACCCAGGCCCGCGCCGGAACGAGCGACCACGGGCGGTCGAGCCCCTCGGGCGAGGCCAGTTGATCCAGGGCTTCTTTTCGAAAGATTTCGCGTGCCATTGCTTACCGACGGGGGTTTGGGGAAAGAATTCTCTAACCGCGGACTCGTGTCATCAGCCAATCGAGCCGCTTTCCAGCAAGCATCAGCTCGTCGAGGAGCTCGGGCGAGAGTTCGTCGGGGGAGTCGGCGTCGTCGCTTAATTCGGAGCCTTTGGCCGACGAATCTTTCCGCGCGCTCAAGCGCCTCAGCCGCTGGGCCAGGCAGATCGACAGGGCGCGATAGAAGCGGGCCGCGAAATTGGCGTCGTCCGAGAGCCGTTCGCGGATCAGTTCGGAACTGATCGCCAGGATCCTGCCCGGCCCGGTGGCGGCAACGGTGGCACTGGCGCCGCGCGAGTCGACGAACGACACGTCCCCCATCACGTCCCCTTTGGTGGCCTGGGATATCTGCTTGCCGCCGACCAGCACGGCAAAGTGCCCTTCCAGAACCAGCAGCAATGCGACGACCGGCTCGCGCTCGCGGATGACCTGATGCCCGGCGACGACCTGGCTGACCTTGCCGACGGCGGCCAGCCACTCGATGTCTTCGTCTGCGAGCAGCCCGATGATTCCAATTGCTTGACCCAAGTTCCCTCCTGAAAAACGGCCGTGTTGACGACTGCGATGGAGAACCGTTGCACTCACCCATCGTGGGCAGCCGCGGCAAGCGCCGTCAAGGCATTTTCAGGGCTTTTCCTCGTTCCCAGATCGCGCGGGAACGAACCAATGCGCACAAGTGACCTGAGTGCCCAGGACACAACCTTGCTTCACAACGTCAGCAGGTGGCAACGAATTATCGCTAATAGAAATTCTACAGCATGCCGGCGAAGTTGTGCCCTTTGAGGCTGCCGGGAGGGAACCCAAGGATCCCTGGGATCGCTCGTCCCCCGAACCGGCGAAAGATGCTCCCGATCCCTTTCCCCCCCGAGACCGCCTCCAGCTCCAAGTCGCTCATCTCCGCGTCGGGCGATTCGGCGATCGGCAGGGCGACATGAACGGCGGTCGCCGAATTCTCATGAACAGAGACCTTCAGCGACGCCGGCAGCACGACGCCGATCTCGGCGCGGGCCGTGGTGACCGGATCGGCCAGCAGGCGGGACTTGAAGCCGGCGTCCTGATCTGCCTTTTTGAACAATTCCAGCGCCTCGGCGGGGAGGCCGATCGTCTGCCCCCGCAGCACCAGGTTCACCTCGTGGGGCGTGTCTTCGTGGACGATCAGCCGGGCGCCAGCGGGGAGCGTCCCGCCAGCCTCTGTCACGGCGGCAGCCGGGTCGGCGATCAGTTTGCGGCGGAATTCGGCGCTGCCGACCGCCATCAGGACGAGCAGATCGAAACTGTTCAACGATTCTGGTGCGCTGGACATGGATATCTCCTGGCAAGAAGTCCCCGTTAAACGCCTGCGAACTGGTCAAAAATGACAGACTCAACCCGCTCTGTCTGTGACGAAAGTCACAAGCATCTCCAAACGTAACGGAAGTCGTGAGACTTCCGACATATTGCGACTAATCTAGCAACCTGTTGAAAAACACCGTGGCATAGGCTTCCCGCCTGTGAATCGTCGCGAAATCATGACAGGTTGGAAGCCTATCCCACATTTTTCAACGGCCTGTTAAGCCCGCGCAGCCGGTCGAAAGCTATGAAGCCTGGCAACCGTGCCGGTGGGCCTGGCACAGCTAGACCCACCCTACACCTTGGCCAGCGATCGGGCGAATTCCAGCGCCTCGTCGCGCGTCGTCACCAACCCGTCGAGCTGAGCGTCGCGTACGCGTTCGAGAATCTCTTTGAATTTGGGGCCGGGGACCAGTCCCATCGCCAGCAGGTCGTCCCCGGTGATCAAGGGGGGCGGATTGATCTCGGAAGCGGGCGTCGTCCGCAGATACTGTTCACAGAATTCGACGTCGTGCAACCCCTCATTCCGCGCCAGGGCGCAGGCTCGCTCGAGCGCCAGGAGTTCTACGATCAGCCGCTCGGCCAACAGCCGCTTCAGCCGGTGCGGCGGCCACCCGGGGGCGCCCGCCAGCGCGCCGCGATGTGCAACGAGCCAGCTCACGTCGTGGCATTCGTCGTTCGAGAGCTTGAGCCTGCGACAAACCTGCTCGGCACGAATTGCCGCTTCCTCAGCAGTGCCATCCCGGGCCAGGTCGTAAAAGGTTGCCGCCAGTGCCAGCTCGAAGCGTGGATCGGGAAGGATCCGCAGCGCGTGCAGGGTGGGCTGCCAGCGGTTTTGCGGCGCAGGGAGAGCAGCCGTCGCCACGACCGGCGTCAGTTCCGGCAGGATGACTGTCAGCAACTTCAGCTCATGCGCCAGCTCGAGCGCCTGCGTGCGCCGCGGGTGGACGAGCATTTTCTTCAGCTCCTGCGCGATCCGTTCCTGGCTGACGACCAGGATTTCCGGGGCCATCGCCTGCACGGCGTCAGCCGTGTCGGGATCGAGCTGGAAGTCGAACCGGGCGACAATTCGCACGGCCCGCAGCATCCGCAGTTTATCTTCGCCGAATCGCGCCGCGGGATCGCCGATCGCCCGCACCACCTTGCGCGCCAGGTCCTCCTGCCCGCCCACATAATCGAAGACCTGCTCGGCCAGCGGGTCGTAGAACATGCCGTTGATCGTGAAGTCGCGACGGCGGGCGTCCTCCTCGGCCGTGGCGAATTCGACGCGCTCGGGGCGGCGGCCGTCGAGATACGGGCCTTCCGTGCGGAATGTGGCGACTTCCACGTCGCCGGCCGGGCTCCGCCGCGGCCCGTGGACCAGGATCACTCCGAAGCTCGCGCCGATCGCCAGCGTCCGTTTCGGACCGAACAGCGTCTGCACTTCTTCGGGCCGGGCGCTGGTGGCCACGTCGTAATCATCGGGCGGTTTGCCCAGGAGCAGATCCCGGACGCAGCCGCCGGCCCACAGCGCGCGGAAGCCCGCGCCCTGCAGCCGGCGGACGACATCCACCGCAAACTCTCGTTTCGGGTCGGCCGCCATTAGAACGTGTATTCCCGGCCGGGCTCTCCGATTTTCAAGTTCGGCAGGCCCAAGGACTGCAATTCGGCCAGCACCGACGCACGAAATGCCGGTTTGATGTGAACGGCGATCACGGGCACGTCAACCTGCAGCTTGAGGACCTCTCCCGCGAACTTGGCGGGAGTCAGGTGCATCGATTTGACTGCCAGCCAGTCCATGCGATTCGGAAAACTGGCTTCCAGGAAGCACCCGCGCAGGTTGGGAGCGGCGTTAGTGACCTTCCAGATTTCGTCTGTCGGCGACGTGTCCGAAACGATGGCAAACGAGGCCTCTCCGTCGCTGACGACGAAACCGAATGTGGGAACGACGTGATTCAGCTCGACCGGAGTCACGCGGTAGCGGCCCACATCGACGGTTTTTCCCGATTCGATTTCCTGTGTCCGCAGGAACGGCGTCTCGGTCGCCGACAGCCGGAACAGGTCGGGCCACACGCGGTCGTTGAAGAAATCCCCGCGCAGACTGCTGAGCGTCGCCCGGCTGCCGTAGATCATCGGCGAGGCGGGGCTGGGGCGGTAGACGTTGTCGAGAAAGATCGGCAGCGAGGCGATATGATCGATGTGCGCGTGCGAGAGAAAGACGTCCTGGATCTTGTCCTGCAGAGTCGGCGGCGAGAGCATGCCAATGCTGCCCGCGTCGATCGCCAGCACGTCGTCGACCAGATACGACATCAGAAATTGATGCCCCTCGTCGACCCCCACGGAAGAGCAGAGCAGTTTGACTTTCACTACTTGGTCCCGTCAATCTTCGCCGCTCACGGCCAGCTCGTCCGTTGGATGTGCGGCGAGCATCCAGCCCGCCTGGATGGCTCCTAGAGTACCCCGCCAGACTTTCGCCCGCAACCGGCTGCGCCATCTTGCGAAAATGTTCGGTTTCGACGGAAATCTTTGAACCGCGCCGCGGCGGCGCGCGACTCAATTCTACACACAGGCCGTGAAGCACGAGCGGCAGAATGCCAGACGCCTCCCCTACGAATGCACGATTCGAGCAACTGCTTGTCTGTCGTGCCCAGGAGGGGGACGAAGAGGCGTTTCGAGCGCTGATCGCGGCGTACGAACGGCGCTTATTGTTTTTCCTGCGCAGGACGGTGAACGACGAACATGCGGCGCTCGACCTGCTGCAGGACGTCTGGCTGATTGTGTTTCGAAAGATCCGGCGATTGAAATCGCCGGCGGCGTTTCGCGTGTGGATCTACCAGATTGCCCACGACCGGGCCGTGTCGCAGGTGCGGCGCGAGCGCCGTGAGGACGACGTCCTGGAGGCCGCGGCGTCGGATGCAGAGATCATTGCCGTGGATGAGTTTGCACAGGTCGACCGGGCCGACCTGGTTCGCAACTGCCTCGACCGGCTTCCGCAGGAGCAACGAATTCTATTGACATTGCGATTTCTCGAAGACCTCGACCTGATCGAGCTCGCCGAAACGGTGCGTGTCCCTGTGGGAACGATCAAGTCGAGGCTGCACTACGCCAAGCAGGCGATGCGACAGATGCTGAAGGAGTACGAACATGGCTGACCAGAACCCGAAACAGGCGTTTCTCAACTCGTTGTTGAAAACAGACCCGGGCATCTCGGAACAGGCGTTTCAGGAGTACCAGATCATGCTGGAACAGAAATTGAGCACGGCTGAAAAGAAGTTTCGCCGCCGCCGCCAGTGGACGAAATGGATGTGGATTGCCACGGTGGCGGTCTTTATCCCCGGTTTTGCGATTGCGACGGCAGCACCGCCTGAGATTCGGCCGTTCGGCGCTACGTTTGTCGTGGTGGGAATCGTGTTGTTCTACCTGGCCCTGCTGCGGCTGATCATCCACGTCTTTTTTGAACGCTACGCGTTTGATTCGGCCCGCAACGAATATCGCGACGCCATGCTCCTGGAGCTGACGCGCAAGGTCGACACGCTGGCAACGCAGATGGCCAGGCACCTGCCGCAATGAGCGGCCGGGGCGCTTTTGCGCTGCCATGCCAAACAAGACACTTCCACAAATCGCGTCGTGTCCGTTTTTCGCGGATTTGTGGTGCGGCCGTCTCGGCTGCACGTTGGCAGGTGAGACGCCTGCACCACAAAAACGGACACTACTACGAATCGCGTCGTGTTGATTTCCTGAGCGCCGGCGCGCATCTTTGGGGGAAATCCCTGACATCCAAAAGGACTCGCCCCATGGAACTCCTCACGCCGTTGCTCATCGCTCTCGTACTCGTATCGGCGGCGCGGGCCCAGGACGTCAAACGCGACATTCCCTACGCCGATCCGGCGGACGCGAAGCAGGTACTCGACGTGTTTGCTCCGCCCAATGCGAAGAAATTCCCCGTGGTCTTCTGGATTCACGGCGGCGGCTGGCAGACGGGGGATAAGTCCGACGTGCAGATCAAGCCGCAGTTCTTCGTGGACACAGGGTTCGTCTTTGTCTCGACGAACTATCGGCTCCTGCCGGACGTGGACATGGCCACGATCATTCGCGACGTCGCCAAGTCCATCCGCTGGGTGCATGACCACATCGCCGAGTACGGGGGCGATCCAAACCGCCTCTTGATCATGGGCCATTCCGCCGGCGCACAGCTCGCCGCGCTGGTCTCGATCGATGATCGCTACCTGAAGGCCGAGGGCCTGTCGCTGGCCATCGTCAAAGGCTGCGTCCCCGTCGACGGCGACACGTACGACGTGCCGGCCATCATCGAGACGGCAGAGACCCGCCGCCGCGTCCACGGTCAGCCCCCGCCGAAGCAAGGCCACCGAGAGAAATTCGGCAACGACCCGGCGAAGCATCGCGACTTCTCGGCCGTCACGCACGTGGCCAAAGACAAGGGCATTCCCCCGTTTTTCATCCTGCACGTCGCCGAGCATCCCGACACCAGCGCCCAGGCGCAACGCCTGGGCACCGTCCTCAAAGAGGCGGGCGTCTCCACCACAGTCTTCGGCGGCCGGGAAACCACCCACAGCAAGATCAACGCCGACCTCGGCAAGCCCGACGACCCCGCCACCAAAGCGCTTTCCGATTTCCTCGCCGCAGCGCTGAAGAAGTAATTGGGTACGTCATCCCAGCGAGCCGCGGCTGGGGCACCAACCTCTTTAGGTTGGTCCGCCGCGGGTGCGCCCGCATTGCTACTTGACCTGGTCACGGATACTTGTACGCAACCTGCGAGTTCTTTGAGAAGAATTTCTCGGCCGCCGCCGCACCGCGACCCTTCATGTACTGGTCGCTGATGGCGAACGCTTCCTTGTACGTGGCGACGTGGTCGCTGACGGGCCAGTCGCTGCCGTAGATCAGCCGGTCGTCGCCGAAGATGTTCCACATCGCGTCCAGCACGGGGCGGTAGAACGCGACGTCGAGCGGAACCCGTCCCTTGTCGCCGGGCTTGCGTTTGACGAGCTCGACCAGGGCCGACACTTTGCAGAACACGCGCGGCCGCCTGGCCGCTGCCTGCATCCCCTCGCTCCACTCCTTTGGCGGCGCGGCGCCATCGAGCTGGAGGTTCGCCAAATGGTTGATGACGATTCGCAATTCGGGAAGTTTCTCGGCAAGGCGCGCCACGTCGGCCGGTGTCGCCGGTCCGCCGTTGACGTCGAGCGCCAGGTCGCGCTCGGCCAGGCGTTTCAAGTCGGCAATGTACTCTGGTTTGTCGAGCCCGGCCCGCAATCCGTCATGGCCGATGCGAATGCCGCGAAAGACCGGATTCGCCGCGAATCGCGCCAGGTTTTTGGCGAAGTCCGACTGTCCCGGCTCGAGGTGGCCCACGACGCCGACAACAGAGCGATTCGCGGCGGCCAACTCTAAGAGCCAGGCATTGTCTTCGACGCGCGGGCTGGCCTCGATCACCACCGTTTTCGTCACCCCCAGTGGCGCCGCCTGCTCGAGAAAGTGCTTGGGGAGCACGGTCCGGTAGAGCACGTCGTCGTCTTTCGCGGGCCACGGGATGCCTTCCGGTCGCGTCGGATCGTAGAAGTGCGTGTGACAATCGACGATCGCCAGGCGATCTTTGTTTTGAGCCGGCGCATCGGACTGGTTCGCCAGGCACCCGACGGCCAGGCCGATTCCCGATTTCATGAAACTGCGACGAGTGACTGTCATTGTAAACTCCGATGCTGCAAAACAGGGAACGGCCTGCTTCCGGAATGAATTCTTCATCCGTGTTCGATCCGTGTTTCATCCGTGGCTATTTTATGCTCCCATCCACGATTTGGCCCCGGGCCTTACATCCGGCGCTCTGCCAAAATGACAGACTCACTCCTCTTGACTGCTGAAAACCAGGGGAAAAGCCGCCGTTTTTTCGTATCTGACCACTGGCGCGCGACTTGCTTTGCGTGGCATAGGCTTCCAGCCTGTGTATTCTCGCGAAATCACGACCGGCTGGAAGCCTATCCCACATTTTTCGACGGGCTGTAACGCCCCTGTCCACCGGAGTTTGCCGTGTCCGACAAGCAGGAATTCACGTTTCAAACCGAGATCAAGCAACTTCTGCACATCCTCTCGCACTCACTCTACCAGAACCCCGAAATCGCTCTGCGCGAACTGATTTCAAACGCGTCGGATTCGCTGAACAAGTTGCGACACATCCGCCTGACCGACGAGAAACACCGCGGCGACGACGCGCTCGAGATTACCCTCGAGCCCGACAAAGACGCCAAGATGCTCGTGATCCGCGACACCGGGCTCGGACTGACACATGACGAGCTCGTCGAAAACCTGGGCACCATCGCGCACAGCGGTTCGAAAGACTTCCTGCGGAGCCTGGCTTCGTCGGCGAAGGCCGGAGGCGGCGAGGCCGACCTGTCGCTGATCGGGCAGTTCGGCGTCGGTTTCTATTCCGCTTTCATGCTCGCAGACAAAGTTGAAGTCGTCACGCGCAGTTACCGCGAAGACAAAGGCTGGCGCTGGGAGTCCGACGGCTCGGGCCGCTTCACCATCACGCCGGCTGAAGGGGACGTGCCCCGCGGGGCCCAGATTCGATTGCACCTGAAGGAAGACCGCGAAGACTATCTCGAACCGCACCGGCTGAAGTCCATCGTCCGCAAGTATTCGACGTTCGTCCCCTTCCCGATCCGCCTGGCCGATGAAACGCTCAACGAGCAGAAGCCGATCTGGGTCGAGCCGAAGAACCAGGTGACCGACGAGCAGCACGCCGCGTTCTACCAGTGGCTGACTCACCGAACCGACGAGAAGCCGCTGTGGCGCTTGCAGCTCTCGAGCGATTCGCCGATCCAGTTTCATTCGATATTATACTGCCCGCCGTCGAATTTCGAACTGCTGGGCTTCGGCGCGATCGAGCACGGCGTGAACCTGTGCGCGAAGCGGGTGCTCGTGCAGGACGACTGCCGCGACTTGCTCCCCGATTACCTGCGGTTCCTGTACGGCGTCGTCGATTCGGCCGACCTGCCCCTGAACGTGTCGCGCGAGACGCTGCAGGACCACAAGCTGCTTCCCAAGTTGAAACGGGTGCTGACGAAAAAGGTACTCGATCACCTGGCAACGCTGGCGGACGAGGAAAGCGGTACGTTCACGACGTTCTACCAGCAGTTCGGCCCGATCCTGCGCACGGGGATCGGTCACGATTTCGAGAACCGCGAGCGCATCGCCAAGCTGATGCGGTTCCACTCGACGTTTACCGCGGCCGAAAGCCAGATCGTCGGAGCCGGCCCGAAACCGACCGACCCCACGGTTTCGCTCGACGCGTACCTCAAGCGGGCCGCGGAAGGTCAGACGCAGATCTATTATCTGAGCGGGCCCGACCTGGCGGCCCTGTCGCGGCATCCGCACCTCGAAGCGTTTCGCAAGCGGAACCTGGAGGTTCTGTTCCTGAACGACCCGATCGACGAGTTCGCGCTCACTCAGCTCCACCAGTACGAACAGAAGCAATTGATTTCGATCGACTCGGCCGACGTCAAGTTTCCGGATTCGACGAAACCGGCCGACGAAGCCGAGCGCGCGGCGGCCCCCAAAAATTTCACGCGCGTCGTGGAACTGTTTCGCGGGGCGCTCGACGGCAAAGCGGCCGACGTGCGCGAATCGTCGCGGCTGACCGACAGCCCGTGCTGCCTGGTCAACGTGCAGGGGACGATGAGCAGCCAGTTGCAGAACGTGATGCGGCACACGATGAAGGAATTCGAGGCGCCCAAGCGGGTCCTGGAATTGAACCCACACGCGCCGCTCGTCGCGCGCCTGTGCGAGCTGGCCGCTAACGCCGACAACGATGACTTCATCCGCGACTGCGGCCGCCAACTGTACGCCAACGCCCAGATCCTCGACGGCCTCGTGCCCGACGTCGAAGAGACGACCAGCCGCACCCTGAAATTCATGGAAGAACTGTCGCGCACCCGCTCGGCGATCGTCACGTAGTCGTCTCCGCCGAGACGAGACTCTGTCGAAAGCAAAAGACCCCTGCCGGTTCATCCGGCAGGTGAATAAGTTTGCGATGCTAGACGGCAGACACCGGCGCTCAATAAGACCCCTGCCGGATGAACCGGCAGGGGTCGAGCCACGCGAAGTTCACGTGTCCAGTGACGGATTCTGTTTGCAATCCTGCCTCCCATCAGCGATGCTGATGGCGTGTAGTGGCGGAAGTTTGCCGGGACGGGCACCGGCACAGCGCGTCATTCTGAAGGCCGTGCGGAGGATTTCCAATGGACAATTCTTCTCCGTTCGAACGCGATGTGCTCCTCAAGGGGGAGCTCGTGATCATCGTGCGCGGCCGCCGCGACGGCCGGCCGCGCGCGGGGCAGCGCGTCGTCGTTTCTGCCTGCGGGTTCGTGTGAGGCGGCACGTCGGCCGTCACAGGTTGTGACGGGTCCGCCATTCTGGAAGCGCCGCTGGGCAAGGTCGAGATCCAGGTCGGGTCGATCCGCGAAGAATCCTGGATCGCCGTCGATTCGCAAACGGTCGTCGAGATCGACTGCTGAATTGAGTCTGCTGGCCCGTGCATTCCCAGGCAAATCCGGCTGGAAGCGCGCATAATGGCGGCACGCTTGTCGCCTTGTCCCATGGAGGTCAGCCTTTCCAGGCTGACGCATTGCGACTCTTCCAAACACGAACAGCCTCTCAGCCAGCATCCCGACCCTTCCCATGCCCGACAGTCCTGCTGGCCCAACGTCCGCTCGTCAGGCGAAACTGGAACAGATTCTGGCCGACTACCTGCACTCGGTCGAACGCGGCGATCCACTCGACCGGCAGTCGCTGCTGGCGGCGCATCCGGACCTGGCCGCCGACCTCACGTCGTTCTTCCGCAATCACGATGCGATCGGCCGGCTGGCCGAACCGCTGAACGCGGCGGTCGACGCACCAACCCTGCTGGGGATGTCGGACACGCACTCCGCGCAGGCTGGCCAGACAATTCGCTACTTCGGCGATTACGAGCTGCTCGATGAAATCGCCCGCGGCGGCATGGGAGTCGTCTTCAAAGCCCGGCAAGTCAACCTGAACCGGGTCGTGGCCCTGAAGATGATCCTGGCGGGCCAACTGGCGCACGACAGCGACGTCAAACGGTTCTACGCCGAGGCCGAAGCAGCGGCGAACCTCGACCACCCGGGCATCGTTCCGATCTTCGAAATCGGCCAGCACGACGGCCAGCACTACTTTTCGATGGCGTTCGTCGAAGGGGAAAGCCTGGCACGGAAAGTCGCCAACGGTCCGTTACCACCGCGGGAAGCGGCCCAGCTCGTGAAGCAGGTGGCCGAGGCGGTCGATTATGCGCACGCGAAAGGGATCATCCATCGCGATCTGAAACCGGCGAACGTGCT
>JACQFH010000261.1 GCA_016200145.1 Planctomycetia bacterium
CCGGCGGCGTCGCGCACGGGGAGCACGCCCAGATACGCCGATTCGTAGGGGACGAGTTTGTCGACCAGGGTCAGCTCGCGCGTCAGCTCTTCGTCGCCGCGCTTAATTTTTACGGTGACCGTTTCGCCGGCGTAGCGGTTTCCCAGTGCGTGCTTGATCTGCGCCTGGCGCTTCACAGGATGGCCGTCGAGCTCGAGGATCGTGTCCCCCTCTTTGAGGTCCGCCTGCTGCGCCGGCGATCCGTAGCGGACGCGGTCGATGATCGGCTGCCCTTCGTAGATGTCGCGTCCGCGGGTCGTGATCCCCATCAGGCCGCCGACCAGGTCTTTGCCCTCTTTAAGCCGTTCGAGCGTGGCATTCACGTCAATCATGGGAATGGCGAAACCGATTCCCGAGTCGTACCACTCGACGCCGGCCACTTCGCCCGAGGCCTGAGGCGAAAGGGGAACGAGAACGCCCAGCACGCGGCCCTCGATATCGACGAGGGCCCCGCCGTAATTGACCGGAGAAACCTTGGCGTCAGTCTGAATGGCCTTGCCCCAGATGCGATTGAGCGCGCTGACGATGCCGACCGAAATGCTGGCGGTTTCGTCGAGCGTCTTGCCCAGCGCGATGGCCCACTGGCCGACGTGGAAGCTGCCGGCCGGTGCGACGGTCGGTACGGGAAGATCGGCGGCGGCGACTTTGAGCAGTGTGAGCATCTTGAGCTTGTCGGTGGCGACCTGCACGGCAGGCAGCCGCCGGCCGTCGGAGAGCGTGACCAGAATCGAAGCCGGCCGCGACGCGAAATTGAAGGCACTGGAGATGACGTAACCGTCGGAGGCAACGATGACGCCCGTGGTGGGTCCCGTGACCGTCAGCACCTGGCCGACCCGGTCGAGGCCACCGACCGTTTCGATCCGCACCAGCGACGGCGCAACGACGGCCGCCGCCTGCTTGATCGCCTGCTCTTCTTTGACTTCAAGGGCAGCCCGCGTGTCGGACGCAAACAGGCAGGTGTATGGCGCCCCGACGATGAACATCACGGCGCAGAGTGTGATCGCGGGCCAGTTTCTCTGTGTCCTCTGTGTCTCTGTGGTTCCCATTTTTTCGTCAAATCGTTTCCGTGTCTTTCGCGTCTTTCGTGGTTCCTCACTTGTCGTCAGAATCCGGATCATCTTCAGGCTTTTCTTTCGCCGCCTTGGCTTTGGCCTTGCTCGCGGCGGATTCGGTTTTTTTTTCGACGGGCAGTTCGACGGGGAGCAGCGCGTTGCCGCGGCGGAGGACGAGCTTCAGCGTGTCGCCCGCTTCGAGCCGGCCCAGTTCGTCCTTAAACAGCCGGCACGATTGCACCAGCTCGTCGTTCACGAACAGGATGAGGTCGTTGGGGCGGACGTCGGCTTTGGCGGCCGCGGAATTGTGGAGCACGGCGTCGACGAAGGCCGGCGTCCGGTACAGCACGTCGGGGATCATCACCAGACCGAAATCGACGGGGGCGTAACGCCGCGGGTTGGCCGCGTCTTCGAGGCGTTCGGATCGGGCCACGAATTTGCCGCTGATGATCTCGCTGATCGGCGTTTTGAGTTCGCTGATGGGAATGGCGTAGTTGATCCACGTGTTGGTCTGCGTGTTGCGCAGCTCTTTGCCGATCATCCCCAGCAGCACGCCATCGGCCGAGGTAACGATTCCGCCCCCGGCGCCGGGGTTGTTCGTGATGGCATCTACGACGTACACGGGCCCATTGTAGGGGGTCTCGTAGGTGCCGCGGCGGGCGGTGAGCTTGGTGCGGGCGGCGATGACGCCGTGCAGCACCGAGACCGGTTCGTCGCCGGTGGCCACCTTGAACATGTTGCTGAAGGCCAGCACACGCGTGCCGACGGAGGCCGCCGAGGCGTCGTCGAGATCGAAGCTGGGGAGATCGTCGGCTTCGATCTTGAGGACGGCGAGGTCGAGCTGCGGCTCGGCGCCGAGGATCTTGCCTTCGAACTTGCGTCCGTCGTGCAGAATCACGGTGACCGACTGGTCGTCGAGAACGTGGCTCCAGACGGTGACGATGTGGCCTTTGGGGGAAACGAGAAAGCCGGTGCTGTAGGCGTACAGGCCGCGAATCCCACCGGCGCCGAAGATTTTTACGACCTGCCGGCTGACCTGGTCAATGACCCGCTCCCCTGGCTCCGCCGCCACCGCCACCGATTGCAACCCGGCGATCAGCACCATCAGAATTAATGCACGTTTACTGCGCATCGACATTCAACTAACAGCGGTAAGGATTCATTAGCCACGGATGAAACACGGATTGAGAAGGTCTTCCTCGTATCCGTGTTCAATCCGTGTTTCATCCGTGGCTCATTTTCAGTCTGCATTGCGGTTGTCGCTACGATCAGTTCAGACGAATTTCCTAATTCGATTCGGCTTTGACTTCTGGCTTGGTGTCGGGTTTGGGGGGGGGGAAGGTGGCGGAGGTGAATTTGAAGCGGGCGAATTCGGCATCGCCATAGCGGATCGTCCACAATTCGGGCAGACGGCGCCCCGCCAGCTCGACGTGCCCCGCCAGACGGACTTCGCACGGGTCGACCTCTTCGTCACGAAACGTGTCGAACCCGGCCAGCAGCCCCGTAGCGCGGCTGAAATACCAGTGCGACCTGGCCCCGTAGCGCTCGCAGAACAAAACGTCCACCGTCTCCCCCGTTCCGTCGAGGGGCTCGCTCCCCAGATAGTAAAACTCGCTGAAGCCGGCCGGCCCCTGAATGAGCAAGCGCCGGAAATGGTGCATGGCCAGCAGGAACCCGCCGCTGCCGGGCGGCTCGTCTTCGAGTCGGGCATCGGGATTCAGTTCCTGCACGAATGTCTTCTTGCCGCCGGCGACGACCAGGCCCGAAAGCGCGTCTCCCAGGGTGAATTCGCAGGGGCTCTCATCGGCGGCCATGATCGCGGCCAATTTCCAGGTGCCGGTCTCTTTCGAGAAATCGCCGAACGGCACGAGGCCCTTGAGCGTGCGGTCGCGTTCGACGACGTTGAAGTGGTAATTGGTGAAACCGGGCTTCTCGACGTACAGCTTGGCCAGTTCAGCGGGCGGCTTATGAGGCTGCGGCTGCTGCTGAGGCATGCGCGGCTGCTGCGGCCGGGGCTGGCCGCCGGGCCGATCGCGAGGTTGCTCAGGCGGCTGCTGCGGGCGCGGGGGCCCGGGCTGCTTCTGGTTCAGCGTCAGCTCCGATTGCCGGTGCAGGCCGCGGAGTCGCACCGAGATTTCCTGCTTGCGCCCTTTGCGGCGGTAGACGAGGGGCAGCTTCCAGCCCTTGGGATAGATGCCCAGCACGTTTTTGAATTGATTGACGCTGCGGATCGTCCGCCCGGCGACCGAGACGATTTCGTCGTCGGTGCGCAAGCCCCGGCGAAAGACTTCCGACTGTTCGAGAATGCCGGTGACGACGACCGATCCGTCGTCGCGCGTGGCGACGGTCGCCCCCAGCGTGGCATGGTCGACGACCAGACCACCTCGCAGCGAATCCATGAAATTCTTGATCTGGTTGATCGAGATGGCGTAGCCCGCGCCCGAATTCACGCGGCCCCGTTTCTCGAACGAACCGCGGCCGTTGATCCCCACCAGTTCGCCCGCCGAATTGAAGAGCGGCCCCCCCGAATTTCCGGGGTTGATCGACGAATCGGTCTGGATGCAGTCGGCGTATTCGAGGAAGGACCCGGCAGGATACTGGTAACGATGGATGCCGCTGACGATGCCGAACGTGACGGTGGGTGAAAAATCGGTCGCCAGCAGAAACGGGTTGCCCATGGCGAACGCCCAGTCGCCGACCTGCAACGCGTCGCTGTCGCCCAGGCGCGCGGCGGGAAAGTCGTCTCGCCCGAACAGCTTGATCATTGCGACGTCGCCGGTGGGGTCGATGCCGACGATCACGGCGTCGTACAGCACCCCGTCGGCCAGTCCGCACTTCATGAAATTGCCGGCGCCGTGCGTCACGTGAAAATTGGTGAGGGCGTAACCGTCGGCGGTGATCAGCACACCAGAGCCGCCGCCGGCTCCCCCCGGAGAAAAGATGGCGACGACCGAGGGAGAGACCTGGCCGACGACCGCGACTCGCTGCTGCTCGGCGGCGGCCACGTCGGGGTCGATGGCCAGGGCCGGGCGGCCTGAAGCGACAACCAGAGCTGCGACAAGAGCGATTACGCCGGCACAAGTCGGGCTGACCGCGTTCGCAGAGCCGCGCCCGTCAGGAAGCGGTGTCGAACGGCCGCTTCCTGACGGGCGCGGCTCTGCGCGCGAACGCAATCCAGAAAGCCGGAGCCAGTTATGTACAGTGAAATTCATCGCGCGATTTCGGAACGGGGATAGCGAAGCCCGGACATTCATTTTACAAGTTTTGCATCGGCCAGGTCGAGGTGGTCGCCGATATCCGAGATGTCGCTGCCGAAATCACAGACGATTTCGAGGTCACGGACGCCGGTGACGTCGAGATCGAGGGGCCGCGGCGCCTCGCGCCCCTTGATCTCGGCGTCGAGCAGGGGCTTGCCGTCGCCGGTGATCGTCAACTGCACGGCATGCCCGAGCTGCGCGACCGAGTCGTCGATCCCCGCGATCGCGAGAAAGCGCGTGTACTCTCCGGCGATGCGGAACCGCAGCGTCGTCTTCGAGTGCATGGCCAGGCCCCGGGGATAATTCTTTCCCTTGAGCATGATCGCAGCGCCGTCGAGGCTGCGGTCGCGCCGATACTCGTACAGGAAAATTTCCCAGAACGGAACGTACTTGACGTCGCGCGGTTTGAGGTCTGACAGGTACTTGATCTTGCTGGGGCTGAAGTCGATCGCCACGAGCTGAGCCTGCGGCACGATCGCGTCGACTCCGGCGGCCAGGCGGACTCGGGCGGCGCCCGCGCCAAACGAGATCTGGGCTGCTTCGAGAACGTCTCCACCGGCCAGCTTCACCTGGCAGACGTTTTTGGGCAGGCTGGGGACGCGGCGGTGGTAGATGATGCCATACACCTTCTCGCGCGCGACGGGCACGTCGTCGCCGTCGAGGAGCACGTGAACTTTCTCGCCGACGTCACCACTGACTCCGGCCAGAAAATCGAGGACGTCTTCATTGCGGACGATTAAGAGGTCGCTCGTTGATTCGCGAGCGAGCAAGCCCTTCCAGGCGTCGTCGAGTCGCGAGGTCGATTCGCCGAACCGCACTGACGACAGGCGGGGCACTGGGAATGTCAGGGTGCCGAACGAGGACTCGCAGCGAACCTTTTCGCCGGCGACCGAGAACGCGCCGGCGGTGATGCGCGAGCCGTCGGCAAGAACGATGCGAGGGCTGATTGCGGGCTCGACGGGAACGGTCGCGGGGAATTTCACCTCCAGTACAGACGTCATCGGGACCGAAACGGTTTTGTCCCCCTGCTTGAGGAGGGCGGCCGTGTCGTTCAACTCGACGAGTTCTCCGGCCTGGCGGTCCCCCTTGAGCGTCTCGATCTCGGTCGCCGGAAGCTGAAGGAGCGCAGCAAGAAGAACGAGTGGGCCAACGAACATACGCGGTACTTTCCTTCAGGGTTCATTCCATACAGGGAGCAGGAAAATCGAAGATGGAGGATGGAAGATCGAGGATGGCGAACGACGGAATTTGCGTCGCGCCAACCTTCGATCCACCTACTTCCATCCTCGATCCTCCTTCCGTCGCGCCACATGAAAGCGCCCGCAAATCACTTGCCGCCGGCGGCGGGGCGGTTCGCCGCTTTCTTAGTGTATTCGTCGATCGCGTCGCGGTAGTGGGCGGGGAACTCGCGTGAGATCTGGTCTTTGGCCCTGGCCCGCGCCCGGGGAGGGAGGTCTCCCCATTCGGCGGCGTTCTTGAACTTCTTGGGGTCGACCTTGCCGGGGGCGGTCGAACCCTTGATGACGCTGTCGTTGGCCGGCGAGCTCGAGCGGTTGGCCTGTCCGCCGGGCCCGCCGCCGCCCCCCTGCTGGTCTTCGATTTTCTTGATCAGCTCGTCGAGCGTGAGAATAATCTCTTCTTCTTTCTTCTGCACCTTTTCGCCTGTGCGCCCCAGCTCGAGGCGGCGCTCGACGTCGGTCATTTTGCGGGCCACTTCGTCGAGCGACCGGTCGCGCAGCGCTTCGAGGTCGTATTGCATGAGGGAGGCGACGGTCGAATAGCGGACGGGCACCCCTTCGGTGTTCTTCAGAAGCTGCTCGATCGTTTCCAGCCCTTCGGACTTCATCAGCAGATGGTGCTGGCAGATCGCCTTAAAAAACAGCAGGCTCGCCGGATCGACCGCGTCAGCCAGCGGAACCGTTTCCAGAACTTCGAGCGCCTCGTCAAACATCTGGCGGTGCGCCAGGTAGCGCCCATAGAACAGCGACATGTTGGCGGTGTAGAAGGAGCCCTGTCCGTCCTGCGTCAGTAGTTTGGCGTCAGGTGGCAACAGGGGTGCATTCTGCAGGCCGCAGGCGTCGACAAAGGCGCGTGTCGCGTCGTCGGCGAGGGCGAACGAACCGATCGTCCGTTCGAGCAGCGATTCCGGCGCGGGCGGCTCATCAGTCCAGGCCCACAGCTTGCCAATCTCGGTGAGCCGCGCCTGGTCAGTCACGCCGTGCTGCGCGACCCATTCCAATGTGCGCGTGCGGACGACGTCCGGAGCCGGAGGAGCCACAGGTCCGAGCTTCTTCACGTTGATCTCGGTCAGCCGCGGCGTCTCGCGCGCGTCAGGATCGGCACAAACTGCCGACGCGACAAGAGAAACGCACAGACTGACGAAAGCCACGCAAACCACGGCCCGGATCAACAAAGAGTTTGACCGCGGATGACGCGGATGGACGCGGATCATCGGGGAGCAATGCGACAAACTCGGGTTTGCGGTCATTCGTATCTTTCCTATTCCGCGCTGATCCGCGTCATCCGCGGTGACTCTTTATCGTATTTGGTTCTAACGAATACTGGCAGTGTCGAATTTGGATTTCTGCGCTGCGACGACGGGCGAATCGCGCCGTCGCCGATGGCTCCGGGTTAAACGATCTATTTATTTCGGCCGGTGGCCATGTCGTAGGTGGCTTTCTGGATGCGGGCCTGGCGTTCGGCCAGGTTCTGGAGCTGGCCCAGAACGTCGGGATCGACCGCCTGTTCCCCTTCGACCATCCGCCCCAGCCGTTTCGTGCGGTGGTTGATTCGCATTTGCAGCGTGCGCAGCATTTTCAGCTCGGCGAGCTGGTCAACAAGTTGCTGGTCCTGCTGCTGCTGGCCGTCTTTGGGTGCATCTTCTTTTTTGTTCTTCTTGTCTTTGCCCTTTTCGATTTCCTTCTGCAGGGCGTCGATCATTTCTTCGAGTGCGTCGATGATCTCGCGCTCGATCCCCTGCGTCAGCTCGCCCGTTTCGGTGCGTTCGAGGCGCGACACGACGATCCGCATGTCGTCGCGCATCTGCTCGACCGCTTCGGGGAAGGCGACGGCGCTGCCTTCGTCGCGGAGCAGGGTGATCGCCTTGGTGGCTTCAATCGCGATCTCTTCTTCCTGCCGCGCCAGTTGCAGAGACCGTGTGGCGTGCGTGGCGCTGCGCTCGGCCGCGGGAGTCTTGTCGAGTTTCGTGGTGCCGTCGTACACGACGAGCTGCATGGCGAGCATCCGCTGGAAGCGGGCTTCGAGCATCGCCAGGAAGCGTTCTTTCTCTTCTTCGCGGAGCTGCTTCAGGATTTCTTCGAGCTTCTCTTTGGCCTTCTGCAGGTTGGCGATGGCGTCGTCCTGCGCGTCCGACGCGGCGTGCCGCTGCTTTTTCTTGAGTTCTTCAATGGCGCGTTCCATGTCGCGCCGGGCCCGCTCGAGTTCCTCGCGGCCGGGCGTCTGCTGCTCGCGCTGTTGTTCGGGCGAACCTTCGGAAGGCTGACTGTCGGCGGGCTGGCCGTCGCTGGGTTTCCATTCGTCTGATTTGCCCGGGCTGGGATGGCCTTTCGACGATTTGCCGTCGGCCGGTTTACCGTCGGCGGGCTTGTTCTCTCCGGACGGGTCGCCTGGCTGTCCCTCTTTGGATTTCTCTGGTGATTTCTCGGGGGACTTGCCGTCGCCGGGTTTCTTGTCTTCGGGCTTTCCGTCGGGTGACTTTCCATCTGATGACTTTTCGTCCGGTGATTTTCCATCGCCGGGCTTGCCGTCTTTGTCGTCGGACTTATCGCCCG
>JACQFH010000253.1 GCA_016200145.1 Planctomycetia bacterium
CAATCGCCAGGCGAATCAGCTGGCCCGTCTCCTGGCGCAGTCGATCGAGGGCGACCGCCATTTCCACGAGCTGCGCGGTACACCGGTCGAAATGACCGGCGGGATGGTTAAAACCCTTGAACGCGAGGGGCGATGTCGAAATGCTGCCTTCCGTGCCGTCGGGCAACAGCGCGGCCAGCACTCGCGCGCAGGCCAGTGTGTAATCGTGCCGGCGCGGGTCCGACCAGTCGGGCAGGTATACGTTTTCCTTCACCCGCCGGCTGTGGAAATCGCCATAGGGAAACGCATTCAGCGTGTGGCAGGTCAGGCCTCGCCGCGCGAGGCCGTCGCGAAAACGCGGGACGGCTCCGGGCGTCGTTTCGAGTTCGGCAATCACCGGCGCGGCGAGCCACAGGCCGGCCGCCAGCAGCGCTCCAAAGTTCACTATGAGGGGGGCCGTATATTCGTCAAGCCCGCGCTCCACCTCGGCCAGCGTCCGGCCGGGGTGGACGTTCGTGCAATAGCTCAAGGGCAGGTCCGAAAGCGCCATTCTCTCGCCTCATTCCCAGGCAACGGTTACACTGACGAATCATAGCCGAATCCGGCGTCCAACAGAAACCCGGACGGGTTCCTCGGGGTTAGATAGATGAGGGCCCGATCCCCGTGCGGGTCCGAAGGTTGACGTGAAACAAAACGGCACAGACGAAAACCCGGTTTTGCGCGATCCTGACGTGAGGTTGATGCTGCGCGCCAAGGCTGGGGATCAGTCTGCGTTCACCCAGCTCGTCGGCAACTACCAGGACCGACTCGTTGGCGTTCTCGCCCATCTGCTGCAGAACAAGGATGCCGCCGAAGACCTGGCGCAAGAGGTGTTCTTACGGATTTACCGGGCGCGGCACGGGTACGAACCGACCGCCAAGTTTGCGACCTGGCTGTTCCGCATCGCCAATAACCTCGCCAGCAACTCGCGCCGCGACTCGGGAAGGAGAAAAGAAGTCGTCTTGAGCGTGAACGATTCGGGCCCCCTCGGCCCGCGACCCGGTGAGCGGGTGATCGCCGAAAAATCGGCCCTCATGCCCGCGCGGCAATTCGACCAAACCGAGATGCAGTCGGTGGTGCAGGCGGCGCTGCAGACGCTCAACGAAAAGCAGCGGATGGCGGTACTGCTGCACAAGTTCGAAGAGATGAGCTACGTCGATATCGCCGCCGCGCTCGAGACGAGCCCTTCGGCGATCAAATCGCTGCTGTCGCGAGCCCGCGACAATTTGCGCGAAGTCCTCGAGCCGTACGTCAGGCAGGGAACGCTGGGTGCAGCAGAGGCAAAGCAGGCCGATTCGGCCGAGTGATATTTTCGAATTACGGCAAACTATGGCCAAATTGATCCGACTATCCCAGGTGCAGCGCGACAATCTGGTTGCCTATCTCGACGGGGAGCTCGACGAGACCGTCACGCAGGAGATCGAGCAGGTTCTGGCCGTCAGTGAAGTGGCCCGCCATGAAGTCGACATGCTCTCGCGCTCGTGGGACATGCTGAACGCACTGCCCACGTATCGGGCGTCAAACGAATTTACCGAGCGCACTGTCACCAGCATGCGCGCCGCCGAACAAAAAGGCTCGCGCATTCCGACTGAGCTTCTGCAACGGCAGGCGCGTCGCGGGGTGGTGCTGGCCGTCTGGGCGGCAATCCTGATTCTCTGCGGCTATGTCGGGTTCGCCGCCACCAACCGCTGGGTGCCCAACGATTCCGAGGCGCTGCTGGAAGACTACGACGTGATCAACAATCTCGACAAATACAGCGACTCGCTGACTCCAGCCGACCCCGCCAACCCGCAGCGGCCGACCGAGTTCCTCGAACTCCTCAAGAGCAAGCGCACCTTCTCGGAGCACGACGATCATGGCTCGAAATAGACCGCAGCGAGCCTCGCGGCTGTCCCTCGCGCTGATGACAGCGTTGTGGTGCGCCGCGGTCCGCGGCGACACGCTCACGCCGGAAGTGCGCGACGCGCGGCGCAAAGAGATCGCCGCCAAGTCGGGATCCGAGCGGGCCCGCCTGCAGCAGAACTTCAAGGACTTTCGCGACGAGAACAAATTCTCCGAGGCCCAGCGCGACTGGCTGCGGCAGTTCGCCCGCGCACTGAAGGAAGACGACCGCGGCGAGGGCAAGCTGCGCAGTGTGATGAATGACTATTTCGACTGGCTCTCGACCCTCACCCCCGGACAGCGCGACGACCTGCGGAAAGAGAGCGACCCTGCAAAGCGCGAGAAGCGGGTCCGCGATCTGCTCAAGAAGCAGCAGGAGCTGGCCGACGCAACCGGCGACAAAGCCGGCACCAAGGCTCCGGGACCGCAGGGTTTCCGTAAAGAAGACCTGGATGGCGTGCTGAACGTCGTCGAACAAGCAATCCGCAAGTACACCACGCCGGAAGAGAACGAGCAGCTCAAGAAGAAGCGAGGGGTGTCGCGGCACAGTTTCATTCTCGACCTGGCGTTTCGCCCGCGCCCCGGATTCGGGCCGCAGGCTTTGCCGCAGTGGTGGAGCAAAGAGGCGCTCGAGCTGATGATCGAGGCCGTCTCGCATCCCGGCCAGAAGCACCGGCTACGCAACATTGCCGACAAACCGCAGCAGGCCAGGTTCATGATCCTGAACATGCTGGTCCAGGGAATTCGCACCGAATACGAAGCGGAATACGAGAAAATCAAGCCCGACCAGGCGGCGCTGGAGCGGTTTTTCGTGCAGCTCAATTCGGAAGGGCAGGACGAAATCATGCGGCTGCCGTTCGATCAGCAGCAGAAGAAACTGTTCGACGCGTACATGGCCAAGAAGTCGGCAGAAGACCCCGACAATTTCCCGCATCCACCTCAATTCCTCTGGCTCCAGCGCATGCAGCAGGCTGCCGCCCAGCGACTCAATCGCCCCGGCGATCCTCCGCGCCCCGCCGACGCCGACACCTCGCAGCGCGAAATCAACAAGAAAAAGAAGGACAAGCCCAAGGGGAAAGCGGGCAAGGCGGGAGCAGAGCCGGAGTAGCGGCCGTGGGATAGGCTTCCAGCCTGTCAGGCTTTCAAGGCGAGCCCGTTCTGAAAGTCAGCAGCCGCATAGCAGTGAGACTGCTTGGCAAGAGAAGTATGAGAAATGAACAATGACAGGCTGGAAGCCTATCCCACTGGCACTGGACAGGCCGCAGGGGAATCGCCAGAATACACGTTGGCCGCAGCCCGGCGGGGAACACCTGCCGGGCTGCTGGCGATAAGTGCCGGGCGCATAGCTCAGTTGGTTCAGAGCGCAGCCCTGATAAGGCTGAGGTCCTTGGTTCGAATCCAAGTGCGCCCAATGAATGGCATTTCGGATGTGGGATTTCGGATTTCGGAAGTCAAGGGGTAAACCGGCGCAGCCCCATTCCTGTAAATCCGAAATCCAAATTTCCAAATCCGAATTGCTTTTTGGGGACGTAGCTCAATTGGGAGAGCGCCGCGTTTGCAACGCGGAGGTTGCCGGTTCGAGCCCGGTCGTCTCCACCTTCCTGTCGGGCCCAGCCTGTTGAGACTCCGACACTGATCTGGCGCGCACGCCAGGCGCCGCGCGAAGTGATGACAGGCTGGAAGCCTATCCCACGTTAGGCGAGTTGCTTGCGGAACCGCTGCACGGCGAGGGCCAGGATCACGATCGTGCACACCGCCAGTCCCACGACCTGCGGCACGAGGTCGAGAAAATCGGCCCCCCGCAGCACGACGCCCCGCAGGATTTCCAGGAAATACGTGACGGGGATCGCGTACGACAGCGCATAGATCGGCGCCGGCATTTCGTTCCTGGGAAACACGAAGCCCGACAGCAGCACCGACGGCAGCATCATCAGGAACGCGAATTGCATCGCCTGAAGCTGCGTTTTGGCCAGCGTCGAAACGAACAGCCCCAGCCCCAGCGCGCACACCAGAAACAGCGTCGACAGCGCTAGCAAGAGCCCCAGGCTGCCGTTGATCGGCACGCCGAACACGTACACCATCACCGTCAGCACGATCAGCATTTCGACGAAGCCGACCATCGCGTAGGGGACAAGCTTCCCGAGGAGCAGGCCCAGCCGGCCGACCGGCGTCACAAAGAGCTGTTCCAGCGTCCCCAGCTCGCGCTCGCGAACGATCGCGAACGACGTCAGGAACAGCGTCACAAGCTGCATGATGATGCCCACCAGGCCCGGCACAAAGAAGTGCGAGCTTTCCAGATCGGGGTTGTATAGCAGCCGCGGGCGCATCTCGATCGGCATGGCCGCGTGGCCGAGAGGATCGCGTGCGGGGACCTGCGGCAGCGTTTCGGCCATTCCGATGGCCAGTCCCCGCGATCGGGCCACCCCCAGCAGGTTCGTGGCGTTGAGGGCCGTCGTCGCGACCTGCGAATCGCTGCCGTCGATCAGCACCTGCACCTGCACCTGCTGGCGTCTCAGCAGCCGCTCGGTGTAGTCGGGTGGAATCCTCACGCCGACCTTCGCGCGACCGGACGAAATCGACCGGCGAAACGTATCCTCATCGTAAACGTGTTCAAGAATCAGAAACGTCCGCGTGTTGCGGAAAGCTTCGACCAGCTCCCGGGCCGCCCGGCGTCCGTCGAGGTCGTAGACCACCGTGGGGATGTCTTCGATTTCGGTCTCGATCGCATAGCCGAAGATGATCGTCTGCAAAACGGGGACGACGAGCATGAAGAAGATCGTCGACGGTTCGCGGCGGATGTGCGAGAATTCTTTGAGCAGCATGGCGAGCAGCCCGTCGGTCGAGCGGCTGACCGGCGCCGGGCGCGCCGCGGCCACAGGAGTTGGCTTCGCAGCAATTGCCGCGGTCGGTGCGGGAGTTGAGTGCTCGATACCGATTGAGGCTGGTGCGGCTGCGGCCTGACCGCCGCCTGCTTCCGCGGGTTTCGGTGCACCGCCCGGCGCCTGGCCTGAGCGCTCCTGGGCACGGGTCAGCGTGACGAAGACGTCTTCGAGACTGGGGGCGATCGCCCGCATCACGAGCGGCGACTGCGTCCGCAGCGCCAGGTGCCGCGTCACGTCGGCTTCGGTGATTTGTTCCGAGGCCAGCAGGTGAATCGTCTGGCCGAACAGCGTGGCATCGGCGACGCCCGGCAGCTCGCGAAGCCGCGAGAGGTTCTCGGCGGGGCTCGGGACTTCGATTTCCCAGCGGCGCATTCCCGCGGGGGTCACTGCCGGAAGCTGCTTGAGCTCATCGGGCCGGCCGCACATCACAAGCTTCGACATGTGGATATAGCCGACATCGGTGCAGCGTTCGGCCTCGTCCATGTAATGCGTCGTAACGAACAACGTCACTCCGCGCCCCGACAGCTCGAACAGCAGGTCCCACAGGTCGCGCCGGGCGACCGGGTCGATGCCGGCCGTCGGCTCGTCGAGAAACACGACGTCGGGTTCATGGATCAGAGCGCAGGCCAGGGCCAGGCGCTGTTTCCAACCGCCGGAAAGGGTTCCGGCCAACTGGTCGAGCCGGTCGCCGATGCCTGTCAGCTCTTCGACGGCGCGGGCCCGCTCCTCCAGCCGCGCCGCGTCGAGTCCATAAATCCTCCCGTAGAATTCGATGTTCTCGCGGACCGACAGGTCGGCGTACAGGCTGAACTTCTGCGACATGTACCCGATGCGACGCTTGATCTGTTCGGCCTCACGGGCGGCGTCGTGCCCGAGCACGCTGGCGCGGCCTGATGAGGGATCGAGCACCCCGCACAGCATGCGGATGATCGTCGACTTCCCGCTGCCGTTGGGACCCAGTAGACCGAAGATCGCCCCGCGCCGCACGGTGAACGACACGTCGTCGACTGCCGTCAACTTGCCGAATCGCCGCGACAGATGCTCGACGACGATCACCGGCTCGCGATGGTCGGCGGGGGTCGGGTCTGTGACTTCAGGATGATTTGTCGCCATCGTGAATTCGGCTGTATCGCTTACTTTCCAAATGTCACGTCGCCGACCATTCCCGGGCGCAACTGGTCGAACCCCTCGTCGAGCAGAACTTTGATGCGGAACACCTGCTTTGATCGTTCTTCCGGGGTCTGAACGTTGCCCGGCGTGAACTCGGCCTGACGCGCGACATACGTCACGTGAGCCTTGAACGTCTTGCCGGGAAAACTGTCGGTGGTGATCGTCACCTGGCTGCCGACTTTCACGTCGAGGTGGCTCTCGGGCACGTACGACCGCACCCACAGCCGGCCCTTCTCGATCATCGACACGGCGGGCGTGTTGGCCCCCACCAGGTCGCCAGGGCGCAGGTCGACGGCTTCAATCGTCCCGTCGGCCGGAGCGCGAATCGTGAGCTCTTCGACCTGCTTTTCGATGACGGCGAGCGCCGCCTGGGCCGCCGCCACGGCGGCTTTGGCGCGGGCCCGGTCTTCCTCGCGATAGCCGCGTTCATTGCGCAGCAGCCAGTCCTGGCGGGCCTCGTCGATCCGGGCGTCGGCCTCTTTGATATCGGCAGGCCGCGTGCGTTTGATTTTGGTGAGCTCTTCCTGGCGGACGCGCTCGGTGGCCCGCGCCACGCGCAGCTCCGACGTCGCCTGGTCCATGTCCTGCTGCGAGGCGCTGTTCTTGGCGAACAGGGTTTCGGTACGGTCGTACTTGAGCTTTGCCAGTTGCGCTTGCGCCTGGGCCAGCTCGAAACTCGCCTGAGCGGCGGCAATGTCTTCTGAGCCGTCGGCCAGCCGGTCGCGGGCCGCGGACAACTGGTCGAGCCGCGCCTGGCTCTGTGCTTTTTCTTCCGGCAGATAGCCGGTTTCGAGCCGCGACGAATCTGCCTGGGCCTCGGCCAGCTCAGCACGGGCCTGGGCGAGTTGTTCGAAGAGCTGATAGGGCTCGAGCTCGACGAGTTCCTGGCCGCGCTTGATCTCGTCTCCTTCTTCGACGAGAACCGCCTTCACGCGACCGCCGACGCGCGAGCCGATGCGGATTTCATCGCTCTCGACGAATCCCGAGACCTTGAGCGGCCCCGTGCGACGCTGGCTGTAGACCAGCCCCGCCGTCAGCAGGAGACACACCACAAACACCGCGGCGATGCGCTTGATCATGCGGTTAGGCTACTGACGCATCGTTGCCGCGTCCAGTTCCGCCGAATCACTGAAATTAACGATCAGAAATTGCCCCCGGTGCATAGAATGAACCGGTGCCGAACTGGCACGACGAGATTCACAGCAGAGGGAATGTTACTTATTCCGCGGCACGATTTCGGTGAGCAAATCTGCTCGCTATTCGTATATTCGTGCCCAAACCGCGCCACTTCATGCCGCGCGGCGTCTATGCACAAGTCATGAACTCGGAGGTGAATAACGCAATCCATTTTCAGCAAAAGGTTTGCGTCAATTCTGTGGCGTGAGCTGCATCGCCCCCGGTGAGGTTTGAATTGAACGGGCATCGGACGATGTTCCGTAAATCTTTATTCAGCAAAAGGATGCGGATTTGAAGACTCATGGAAGGGAGGGCGCGAGACCCGAGTGATTATTCACTCCTGTTATTCATAAGTTCTGTCTGAGTTTGTGGCGGACGACTCGCCGGGGACCGGGCCTTCCCGTCGGCGGTACGCATTACCTCGCTGGCACTTCGGGTTGGAATTCGGGGGTGGGGAACGATCTCGCGCGTCTTTCCTATTTTTGCAAAGACGGGACTTCTCGGCGGGGACGGTTTGGAAAAAATGAATAGGGAACAATCGGAGTTCGGCTACTGACGGCGATCTACATCCGTGGCTATTGTCCACCTTCGCTCTAATCCATTCGAGGTCATTGGCCGCGACGGTTGAGGCGCTGCGCGGCAGTCCAGAAGTTCTCGTCCATCTGCGGGCAGAATGTCTTCAGCAGCTCTGCCATGCGGCGCGCTTTCTCGGCGATGATCGGATCCGTTTCAGCACGGGCGGCGACGGTATCGTGATCGACCACCATGTTGGCGAAGATCTCCGCTTTGTCTTCTTCGACCCCTGACATCGAGTACTTGTTCAGAAACCCGGCGATCGAGGCGTCGAGCAGCGAGACGGTCGGGTCATTCTGCACGTTCTTTCCGCCGGTTCCGTATCTGGTCTCCGGCGGTAAAAGCGCGGCCCACGAGGCATCGGCGTACAACTGGCCGTCGTCGCGGTAGTCGATGATGTGAAAGAACTCATGGTGAATGCACTTGCGGACGTACGATTCGCTGTGCCGGCCGCGCACCACGTCGAAGTACAGATCGTCGTGCTCGAAATCGGGAATCGAGAATCGTCGCTGGCCCTGAAACGCCAGCTCTTCGCACAGGATGATCCGCCGCAACCGGGTCGCCTTGATCAGCTCTACCGGGTAGAGGTTCCACTCCGCGATGAAGATCGGCAGGAATGACTGTTTCTCGGCCTGAGGGGCGGGCCGGCCCGTGATGGGCCCGTGAAACGTCCGCACGGGGAATTGTGGATCGGCGAGTACCAGCTCCAGCGAGTATTTCTGCGACAATTCGGCCACGAGGTCTGCAGCCGGCGACGAGCCGGTCGCGCCCGGGTGCGTTTGCCTCGCTCCGACGGCCGATTCGGGAAGTGTCGGCGATTGCGCCGGCACGGGCGCAGGCAGCTTTGGCCGGAGCCACGTCTGGAGCTGAATCGACGCCAGCAGCAGGACGACGGCAATCCAGAGCCAGCGGATTTGAGGCTGGTTTTTGCTCATGGCGTCCATTTTACGCAGGGAAGTTCAGATCAACTACATTAAGAGATGGTGTCGGTTGACGTTCGCGGGTCCGCAGGCGTACTGTTGAATTGTGGGCTTGCGTCGAGTGTGACGGGAACTGAACTGAAGCTCAGCTCTTCTTATTTGATGCAGGAGCGCATCGATGCGACCCACCCTGTTTGTTCTGCTCTCGCTCTCTCTCATCGCGGGCTCCCTGGCCCTGCCTCTCCGCGGCGCCCAGAACGACGCCCCCGCGACCAGCACCGCCCCTGATCCCGAAGTCGAAAAACAGCGCCAGGCCGCCGAGCGGTTCTTGACCGTCCTCGAAAAAACTCCCCGCCGGGGCACGGCCCTCGACCGGCTGTACGGCTACCACGTCGAAGCGGGAACGCTGGAACCGTTCGTCAAGCAGTTTGCCGACCGCACGGTCAAGAACGCCAGGGATGGCGCTGCCTGGATGATCCTGGGCCTGATCGAATCGCAGCGGGGACGAGACGCCGCCGCCGTGGCGGCTTTCACGCAGGCCGAAAAAACCCTCACCGAAAACCCGCTGGCCCCCTATTACCTGGGCCAGTCGCTGGTGCTGGTGGGCCAGCCGGAAGAAGCCGCCGCGGCGTTTGAACGGGCCATCGCCCGCAAACCTCCCCGGGCTGACCTCCTGGAGATGTTCCAGGCCCTGGGACGGGTGTATCAGAGAGCGCAGAAGGGGGACCAGGCGCTGGCCGTCTGGAACCGCCTGGAAAAACTGTTCCCCGACGACCTGCGGGTGCAGGAACAGATCGCCGCCACGCTGGTCGAAGAGGGACAGGTTTCTCTGGCCCTCCCCCGGTTCGAAGCGCTGGCCAAACAGGTGAAAGACGAATACCGATCGGCCACGTACCGGATCGAAGCGGCCGACCTCAAGGTGCGGCTGGGCCAGTCGAAAGAAGCCCTGGCCGACTTCGAAGCGCTCCTCGGGAAACTCAACCCCGACAACTGGCTGTACCGGGACGTCCGCCGCCGGATCGACGAAGTCTTCTTGAGGACCGATGACCAGGCGGGCCTCGCCGCCTATTACGAGACCTGGGTCGAGAAGAACGCCGACGACGTTGGCAGGCAAGCAGTACGGCAAAGGAATCGAGCAGTACGAGCTGTTAGCCAAGAATGATCCCAACAACCCCGACCTGCTGCGGGAATGGGGCCGATTGATCTTAAAGGACACCAGCCGTTCCGAAGCCGACCGGAAACAGGCTGCCGGAGCCGTGTGGCGCAAGTTAGTCATCGCCCGTCCCCAGGACAGTCTCACCGCCACCCAGGTGGCCGACCTGTTCCGGCAGTCGGAGCTGGCCGACGAAGCGCTGGAGCTGTATCGCAAAGCGGTGGAACTCTCTCCCGAGTCCCCCCAGTACCGGGAATACCTGGGGGAATACCTGCATACGCTGAAGCGCAAAGACGAAGCGCTGGCCGTGTGGCGGGAAATGGCGTCCGGCAAGAAGCGCACCTCCGAAAACCTGGCCCGTCTGGCAGAAGTGTTATCGGGGTTCGGCTACCTGGAAGAAGGGATCACCCACATCCTGGAAGCGTGCCAGCTCGCTGATGACGAGTTCAAGTACCCCCTGAAGGCGGCGGAACTGCTAAGCCGGGCCGAGAAGTACGACGAAGCGCTCAAGCAGCTCGATCAGGCCGAAAAACTGTCGGACAGCCCGGAGAACGTCGAAACGGTGCTGGCGCAGCGGATCCGCAACCTGCAACTGGGAGACAGGCTGGAAGCGCAGATCGACCTGTTGCAGAAGGAACTGGCAGGAGCCAAAGACAAAGCCGCAGACAAAACCA
>JACQFH010000254.1 GCA_016200145.1 Planctomycetia bacterium
CTCAGATCCCGAACGAGACTTGCAACAGGTGCGGGGCGGTTTTTCCGAAGGCCTGGACGGTGCCGGTGTCGAGGTTCTGGAACACGATTTCCGCCGGGCTGAACAAGTGCGGATCGATCTTGTAAAAGTCGTGGCCGGCCTTTTCGAAAATCTTGAGGAACGGTTCTCCGTAGCAGGCCGCCGAAATCGAGGGGACTTTCGGGCCGATTTCTGCGATCGATTCGTCGTCTCCCCGCACCCACAACGTAACGCGGCCGCCGTACAGAATCGCGTCGTTGGTCCGCCCGATGCCGGTCAGATCGTCGCGGGCGACGGGGGCCAGAGGAGCCGTCCCTACGGCCGAGCGGATGCGGGTCACGTCGAACCCGACCTCGAACAGCTTGTGCAGGGCCGTTTCGATTACTCGGGCGACGACCTGAAAATTCCCCGCCGCGCTGGCGGTGGGCGCGATGAGCAGGGTCGTGTCTTTCGGAGAAACGCCGGTCTTCTCGGCGATGAACTGGAAGACCGCCGGGGTTGGCAGTTTTCGCCCTTCGAGCACCCCGACCGTGGCCGATGCCGCCTCGCGATAATCGAGCCGCTTAAAGACCTCTTCGCGCGCCGCGGCGGCGCGCATCGGCCCCGATCCCATCGCGAAAAATTTCTCGACTCCGATCTGCCAGCCGGCATACTGGCTGAACAGGCACGCCGGCACCGCATGGTCGCTGGCCACCAGGACGTGCGGCCAGCCGCGCCCGGCGATCTCGCCTCCCGTCAGCGAGATTTCCGCCAGCCCCGCCGTGCAGACCTGAGCGACTGCAAGCCCCGCGCCCAGCCCGCCTTCCGCGGACACTCCGCAGTCGAGGACACGGCCGCCACCGGGAACTTCGTGCACGGTAATCCGTAATGTTTCCGCCGACGGCAAGAGCGTCTCGGCAAGCTGAACGGCGCGCGAATTGAGCTCCCAGTTCATGAAGGGGAGACCTCGCGCAGGTTGACGTCAGTGACGGCGGAAATAATTTCGGATTTCGGATTTCGGATTTCGGATTTCATTAGACATTAGGCATTCGGCATTGGTCATTTCGATTTTCTGGCCGGCACATCCTTCGGCAGCTCCTGCGGACGAAACCTGAGCCGCGTGGGGCCCTGGCAGCACTCGCAGTCTTTGATTTCATACATCGGGATGGCGCAGATGTCGCACCAGTAGTCGGTGATATTGCGCTCTCCTTTCTCGTCGAACGTGAAGATCGACAGCACCTGCACCCACGGCACTCCCGGGCGGCGATTGACGATCAGGTCGACTGGCCGGTTTCGAAGTCGCTCATCCTGGTAGAACGCCCGGCCCCGCCAGTCGGCGACGATCGGGATCAGCTCTTTCTCGGGCGTGACCAGTACGACGTGCCCCTTGATCTCTTCCGCGTAGCTCTTGATGCCCCTCTCTTTGAGTGCGTCGACCAGCATCACGACTTTGCCGCTGACGATTTCCTTGACGGCGTCGTCGGGATCTTTTTTCTCGCCGGGACCGGCAGCGTCGAATTCGGCAGCGGCTTTCGCGGCCGCCTTTGGATCGGATTTCTTTTCGTCGCAATAAACCGACACCCAGGCCGCGCCGGCCAGGATCATCGTCAGACACGTCAGCGATGTCGCGCGCATGAAAAACCTTCAGCCTTCCGACTTGCCGACCGTGACAATGCTGAGCGGCACACTCACCGTTTTGTCGGCGTCTTTGGCGTTGGCGTTCGACTGGAAAATCAACAGGTGTTTGTCGTTGTCATGGGCTAACGACGCGGCGTCAAACGGTTTGTCGGGCGGAGGAATCAGCAGGAAGATCGCGGGGTGGGTGCTGCCCGACGCGGCCGCACTGAGCTTGAACAGGTCTTTGATGTCTTCGATTCGTTTGGCGCTCGCATCTTTGTCGGGGGGGCACCCGACGAGGAAATCGCGAATGTCGCTCGTCCCCAGGTGATTGCCGTCGTCGGGCTGCAGGCCGTAGCGCAGCGTATAGGTGCCGGCCTTCAGCGCCTGGCCTCGGAAATCATTGGGTTTCGAGCTCTCGGGATATCGAATCACCCCCACAAGCTGCCCGGTCTGGAACGGGTATTTGATTCGCAGGCTCGATTTGAATTTGGGTTTCAGCGGGATTTCCTTGGCCAGCCACACGTCGCAGATGGTTCCATCCTTTCCGGTAATGCGGAACCCGGTCTCGGCGATGGCGGCGGCGACCTCGGCTGACAATCCCTGGGGCGCTTCTTTAAGAGCTTCAACTTTCTCGTCGGCAGCGAAGACGGCCGTCTGACTCCATGCGGTGACCAGCAGGAAACACAGTCCGAAAACGCGGGATCTCATGCGGAATGCTCCAGGTTGGAGATTGTGCGGCGTGGCAAACCAGCATTTTATTTCCCCCGTTGCCGACTGACTACTGGAAATCGAAAACAGTTGCGGGCAGAATAGCTGTTTGACCGGACGAACCGGTCGCCCGGAACGGCCCCGTGAATTGAATCACCACCATGCAAACTTCCACGACGCGCTCCCCCGTTGCCCCCGGACATATTTTCGCCCGCGAGACACTGGGCAATACGCTGGTGCTCAACCCGATGATGCACCTGGGCAGCCTGCACGAGCCGGAAATCGTGCACGAGACCGATGAGCTGCTCGAATTGATCAATGGATCAGGGGGCACGCCGACAAACCTCGTGATCGACCTGGCGTCCAGCGACCACCTCGCCACGGCGATGCTGGGGGCGGTCGTCAAGCTCTGGAAGCGGGTCTCGCAGCGGGGAGGGCGCCTGGCGCTGTGCAACGTTTCGCACAACGTCCTCGACGTGCTGCGCGTGACGAAACTGCACGCGATCTGGCCGATCTACGCCACCCGCGACCATGCCCTGGCGGCGGTGCGGGGGTAAGAGTCGCCTGAGTGCAAGTTCGATGCGAGTCACGGCGATCAACCGCACGCCCACGAATAGAAGATGGAGGATCGAGGATGGCGACGGACGGATGCCCAACTCGCGATCTTCCATCCTCCATCTTCGATCCTCCATCATCTATCCTCTGCCCCTCCATAACTCTCCCATCCCACGCCATGGTGCCCGAAGCGGAACGCCTCGGGACGAAAAATCTCCGCCAGGATTTCGGCTGATTCGACAACGCGGGGACCGGGGCGGTTGAAAAACTGGTTGCCGTCGGTGAGCACGACGCGGCCGGTCTGCACGGCACGCAGCCGGGGCCATTCCGGGCGGTTCGAAAGAGGGCGCATTTCGCGGCGCGTCCGTTCAATATCCCACCCGCAAGGCATGACCACGATCACGTCGGGATCGCGCGCCACGAGCTCGTCCCATGTCATCCAGGGAGAATGCTTGCCCGCCTCGCCGAACAGATTAATGCCGCCGGCGATCTCGACGAGTTCGGGGACCCAATTTCCGGCCGCCATCAACGGGTCGATCCATTCGATGCAGGCGACGGTGGGTCGGGTTGATTCCGTGGCGGCACGTCTCCTGATCGACTCCAGCCGTGTCTGGCACCCCTGCACGAGCCGCTCCCCCGCGGGCGGATCGTCGAGCGCCGCGGCGATCTGCCGGATGCCCGTCCAGACGTCGGCCAGCCCGTTCGGCTCGACCGAGACGATTTTCGGCCGCGACGCGACGAGAGAGCAAACCGCGCGCTCGACATCGGCCAGGCTCACCGCGCACACGGCACACTGCGTCTGCGTGATGATGACGTCGGGCCGCAGGTTGTCGAGGACGTTCGCGTGCACCGAATAGATCGACACGGCGTCGGCCAGCAGAGACTTGACCTGACGGTCGATTTCGGCGCTGCTGGCCTCGACGTCGATCTTGGCGGCCGTGCAGACCGGAAGGCGTTTCACGCGTTCCGGAAAATCGCACTCGTGCGAGCGGCCGACGAGCCGGTCTTCGCAGCCCAGCGCCACCACCGTTTCGGTAGCGCTGGCGATCAGCGAAACCACGCGGCCGGCGGACTTCACGCGAGGGCGACCTGGCCTGTCGAATCGGGAGCGGCCTGTTCCCGCAGCGCCGGGAACCAGGCTTCCGCCAGAGCGCTCCCGCCGAACAACACGAATGCGAAGAGCGGCATGCTCTGCAGCGAGTTCTTGAAGAACGGAATGCCGGCGATGTAGCACGACATCAATCCGTCCCAGGTGTGCGGGTAGTAGCCGGTTTGCATCAGCCACGTGGCAAAATTCGTGATGATAAAGAAAGCGACTTCACCGGCGATCCCGGCGCCGGCTACCGCCGCCAGCAGCGTGAGGAAAGTGCGGATTCGCTGCGGCCAACTCTGCGTCGGCATTGCGCCGCCGTTCTTCGCCAGGTGACGTTCGAGTTTTCGTACGAGAGTTCCTGCCAGAACGATCAGCGCGTACGACCCGTAGATCGCAGGAATCGCGGCATGAATTCCCAGGCTCATGTCGTTCATCAGCAATCCGATGCCCAGGTCGCTGAGCAGCATGGCGGCCAGGGGGGCGCCGTAGGCCCAGCGCTTTTCAGGGAAATGTGCGCCGCAGAACAGGAACAGCGCCGAGACGGGGGAGAAATTCCAGAGGAAACCGGCAAATTGTCGCACGTCAGTCAGGCCCAGCGCGCCCAGCACATAGGGCATAATTCGGAACGAGACGGCTGCGACAACGAGCAGCGCCAGCAGCACGTAGCGAGATTTTGTCATTGGGGCAATCCTTTAACGGAAATTCGATTGATTGTCAGATTGGTATCAAATCGCAGAACAAAAAGGAATCCCGGCGACGGGTTTCTCCCCGGCGAACATCGATGGCGCTCGCAAACAGCGGACCGCCGCAGGCGAATGAATGAAACTCGCCGTTTTCGCCGCAGGGGTCGACGTCAGGGGGCAAATCGGCCAGGAACTGTCGGTCGATTTCGCGTCCTACAAACGAGTCATCGAGCCGGCGCGTGTCGATGCAGCAGGTGATGGATCGGAATTCGTGAGCCAGAAACGTCTCGAGCAGCTCGCGCGTGTCGCGCTTCCAGATCGGAAACAGGGCCTGCATGCCCACTTTCTCCAGGTTCCGTTCGCGGTAGGCGCGCAGGTCTTCGAGAAAGATGTCGCCGAACGCCACGGTGCGGATCCCGCGCTCCCGGTAGCTGGCGAGCTGCATCTCCATCTGGCTTTCATATTCCGCGTTCGCGGCGCCCTGGGAAATCCAGACCTCGTCAACCGGCAA
>JACQFH010000255.1 GCA_016200145.1 Planctomycetia bacterium
TGCACAATCACCATCGCGAGGCTCCTTCCTCTCCCTGTGCCTTGAAACCAATCCGGCGCAGGAAAGATGCGGAGGAGCTTCGCTTTTGACAATACCGACTTACGGAGAAACGGTCCGAAAAAGCGCAACTTCAAAAAGCGCAAGCGAGGTCGTAATAACGCACTCCCTCGCTGGCGCTTCGGGCTGGTGTGGCAGCGCAAAAAAAACTGCCCCGGCTGCCTTGGAGGCGGCCGGGGCAGTGCAGTTTCGCGCGCGTTAGAACAGCGTGTAAATGAAGGGGGCCATGCCAGTCGAAGCCAGCACGATCAGGATGCCCACCAGCGACAGCACCACCAGGATGGGAATCATCCACCACTTCTTGTTGTCAACGATGAACTGGCAGAATTCGGCGAACAGCGAGTGCTGTGCGGACGAACCCAGGTTTTCGAACTCCGTCGGCGGCTGTTCGGGTTTCGTGGATGTTTCGGGTGTCGCCATGATTTCCCTCATCATTCGCGATGCTGCGGCCCAGGCCGCACGATTCGCAGCCGATACGCCGGCGGTTCAATCGCGACTTTGCGCGGCAAATCACTCGAGTCGTTCGGCCGGTTCGTGTTCGGGCGGATGATGACCGCTGCCGCGGCGGCGGCTTCTCATCTGCTGCAATGTGATGTGCAGGGCCCGCAATTCCCCGCTGATGGAGCCATTGCGAAAGCCCAGCGCGTACCCGATCGCCAGCCCGGCGATACCGCAAGCCAAGGCGATCAGAGACATGGCCCATTCTGGCATCTGGATCACTCCCGAATTCGACTCGCCCGCGCGACCTCATTTCGAATACCACTGCGGCCTCGTCGCCACGCGGCGCGGCGAAGCCGCCACATTTCATCAATATCGTGTCAGGGGCCTTTACGCCGTACCGTGGGGGGGGAGAGGCTTCTGGCGGACCTTTTCGGTCTTCGACTTTTTTTTCTGGTCGTCGTCGTCACTGTAGTAACTGGCATATCGGTCGTCGTATCCGTAACCGTATCCGTAGCCGCCGCCGTAACCGTATCCGTAGGGACTGACTCCGTACCCGCCGCCATATCGGTAATTGCTGTATCGGCCGTATCCGTAGCCGTAACGGTCTTTGCGATTGAGCCCGTTGACCACTACGCCCAGTACATTCACACCCAGGCTCGAGAGCAACTCGGTGCTGCGCACGCAGTCGTGACGCGAGCGTTTGCTGATGCGGAACGCAAGAAGGACGCCGTCGACGCGCGGCGCGACGACAGCCGGATCGGTGACGGCCATCAGCGGCGGCGTATCGATGATCACGTATTCGAATTTTTCGCGCAGCAACTCGATCAGCTCGGCATAGCGGGGCGACGAGAGCAATTCCGAAGGATTCGACGGTTTGGGGCCGCAACTTATGGCGAACAGGTTCGGCACCTGGGTTTCCTGGATTGCATCGGCCAGTTCGGCCTCGCCGCCGATGACCGAAGTGACGCCCACTTCGCGATCGATACCCAGCAGCTTATGGACGCGCGGCCTGCGAAAGTCCGACTCGATGATCAGGGTTCGCTTGCCCGACTGTGCGATGGCAATGCCCAGGTTGACCGCCAGCGTCGACTTGCCGTCGCCGGGATTCGGGCTGGAGACCTGAATGACTTTGTGTCCCTCGCCGCGCGTGCTGAAATACAGGGCCGTGCGCACCCCGCGGTAGGCTTCGGCGAGGTTCGACTTGGGATGATGGAAGACGCACAGCGACGAATCCATCGTCGACGTTTCGTCGGACTTGCCGGCCTTGATGAACGGAATATGCCCGATCACCGGCAGGCCCAGCGCCTCGGTGATTTCTTCGGGGCTGCGGAAGCGTTTGTCGGCGAGCTCAATCAGAAATGCCAGGCCGCATCCGGCGAAGAAGCCGAGGGTGATGCCCAGCCCGAGATTGCGGGGCATGATCGGGGCGACCTGCCATCCGAAGCCGGGCGGGCTCAGGACCCGCGTTTTCATCTGGCCGTAATCCTGCAGCAGGCTGACTTCCTCGAGGCGCTTGACGACCCCTTCGAAGAGCTGGCTCGTACGGCGGATGTCGTTCCGCATGTTTTCGTCCAAGATTTCATAAGCCGTCATCTCCCGGGCGCTTTCTTCTTCGGCTTTGAACAGCTCAGTGAGCTGCTCCTCCTTCTTGTCGATCGATTTCAGGTCTTCTCGCAGCGATTCCAGATACACGGTAATGAAATCAGCCTGCTCGGGCTTCGAGTTGGGGTCATCGGGGTCAGACAGCAGGGATTGCAGGTGATTTCGCGTCACGCGAATTCGCGTGCGAATCGCCTTCACCTTCGGATGTTCCGGTCCGTAATCTTCCAGGAGCAACTGTTCTTCAAGAATCATGGGGAAGAGGTCGACCGCAAGTCGCGATTTCGACCCGCTCGCCAGCAATTCATTGGAGCCTTGCTTGTCCATCATCAGCATCAGCGCTTCTTTGTTGCCGCCGCGGGCGAGGGCAGATTCCAGGGCTTCGAGCTGGGCTCTCGTCTGGGAACGTGAGATCAACAGCGACAGCCGCGCCGATTCAATACTGCTCAGGCGGGCGCCATGAATGTTGAAGACACCGTCTCGAGTCGAAACGACGGGGCTTTCTTTGCGAAACTCCCCATACGCTTTTTCTTTTCTCTCGAGTTCCTTAAGCAGCGTTTCCCGTGCCTGTTCGATCAGCGTGACGGTTTCTTTGCTGACGTTCTGGTGCGTCTCCTGCAGGAAGTCTTTGTAACTTTCGATGACGGCCGTCAACACGGTCTGGCAGTCTGAGGGGTCGCCCCCCGAATACGTCAGGTCGATGACGCTGGCCCGTTCGTTGGCTTGCAGCACGTTCAGCCCGCTCAACACGCCCCACACCCCGGCATTACCGGCGAAGGACTTGAGCGATCCCAGATTGTGCTTGTCGAACGCATTCTGGACGATGAGCGGGCTCTTGAGCAGCATCATCTGAGTCGTGACGCTGTCTTCGTAAGCCCTCGCGCGTGTGACCGACTGCACTGGCAACTCATTCGTCGTCAGTTGCTCTTTGATAATCAGGATTCTGGTGGACGACTGAAACACGGCCGGCTGCCGCATGAAATACAGATAGCCCAGCCCGCCGCCGACAAGCGTGCACAGGATGATCAGCCATTTGTAGTGCAATAGGCTGCGCCAGACCTCGACGCCCGAGCCCTTCGACATCTCCTGTTCGAACTGGGCCATCGGATGCGGAGGATTCCGTTCAGTCACGGGTGCGCCCTTTCAAAGGTGACGGTCGTTGCGAGAATCGGAATCGCGTGCCCGGCCCGGCACTGCGGAAACTTCCCCAGCCGCGGATTCTTCCGCGCTCAACTGGCCTGCCCGCCTGCATTTCCGCTTCCTGTTACTATATCAGAGGTTTCTGGCCTAAGGCAACATTTGGCCCGCGTGGCCTGCACGAAATGGCGCGTGGGCGACTATCGAACTGACGCTGACGCCTTTATGCATTGCGCCGGTTTGGTGCGCGATGCCGGATCAATCGATAATTCCCAATGGCTGCCGCGCAGACCGCGCCGCCGGCGGATCCCCGCCACAACCATTCGCAGAACCAGATCCTGTTTCGCGGAGCCAGCGAACGCGAATCGGCCTGGTTGTCCCGAACACGCGAGACCGCAGCCGCTGCGCCCCCCAGCGCCACACCGCAGACCGCCGCGGCCGCCAGCGTCAGCACGGCCAGCCGGAGCACGGCGACGGCACGCGCCGGGGGCCGGCCTCCTGCCGTAGCCGCCGCGGCTGTCACACAGCCCAGCAGGAGACCCAGCCGAACCCCGCCCGAAGCGAATTGCGCCGTGCGGTAAACGTAGTCGTAGCTGATGATCCACAACGCCTGGTCCAGCAACTGGCCGGCGAGGGCCCCGCCGAGAGTGAACACCACTGCCGTCAAGATCCAAAGGGCAACCTGCTTCACGATCACTCTCCCCGAGGTCGAACGAGTTCTTCGAGCGACCGGGTCGCCGGCAGGGAATTCCAGTCGAGCCATGAGGGCCCGGCGCGAATCTGGAGCAACTGGCGATTTCGTTTATACAGGGACGCGTGCGGCGGGTCGCGTTCAGCCGCCGATCGCAGTCGGGCCATCATTTCGACGAGAGAATGGGCGCTCTGGTCGACCGTGTCGACGACGTTGTCGCTGTCGGCCACGGCATCCGGCCAGGGAGGATCGTTTTGGCGCGACACGCAAAACACATTGTCGTGCACGCGGACGTTTTCAAACGGTCCGCGATCGTACCAGCAGAGCCAGTTGCCGAACGCCAGATTGTGATGAACGTCGAGATTCGCCGTCGGGGCCTGCGATGGCGGCCCGGCGCCGGCTTCGATTCGCAGCATTTTCAATTGTGCGCCGTTGATGCCGCCGCTCGGGTTCAGAATCAGGTTCTCGGCAATCGTCACCGGTCCCGAAAGCACGGGGCTGGCCGAAAACGCCTCGTGGCATTCGATGACCACATTCCGGAGAACGCTGACGTGCGACGCGTGGCCGTCGAGCTCGATCGCGTCGTCGGTGCAGAACGCCAGCCAGTTGCCGACCGCTTCGACCCCGTCGTGAACGGCAGAATCACGGGTCGTGATGCGCAATCCGTCGCCCGCGTGGACGACGAGATTGCTGACGACGCGCGTGCCATCGTCCACCGCGGTCACGAGGCTCGACGAGGCATAACCGGCGTAGCATTCGTCCCACGACAGCCAGTCGCGATGCCAGAAATACTGGGGATAATTCTCGTACAGGCAATTCTCAATCAGGACGTTTTTCGAAGGCTTGGCGCCCGTCCCGCATTTGACGCCGAACGCGGCCCCGTGAAACGCGCATTCGCGGATGGCGACGTCGGTCGCATTCCAGACGAGCAGCCCGGCGCCGATCCCCATTTCGAATTGCAGGCCGGAGAACGCCACGTGGTCGGATTCGACCCACACGTTGGCCGATTTGAATTCCCCCCATTCGCGCGGCTCGGGGACCGGGGCGTGCGTCTTCAGTCGAGAGCGGCCGGGATGGCGCTGCTCGCGGAGCGAAACATGCAGCCGGCCTTTTTCATACCAGAAGGCCCCCCAGGCCCGGGGCCGACCGGCAAACTCGCGCAGCGCCTTGACCCCGCCCCAGGGAACCCGAAACAGGGCTTCGTCATCGCACGCCAGGGCATAAACGGGTTGCCGAGTGTGAGTTGAAAAAATGCCGTCGCCGTCATCCGACCAATTCCAGTCGGCAGGGACCGAACCCGCGAGCGCGCCGGTGATGTGCACGGAACCCGGCTCAGCGGCTTCGAACGTCACGGGTTGGCCCGGCAACCCGCCGCGGCGCACGTGTACCCTCTCGAAGTACGTTCCGGGACGGATGATCACCCGATCGCCGGGGCGGGCCACGTCGGCGGCGCGCTGCAGGGTGCGGATCGCGGTGGCGGGTGTCGCACCCGAGTTCCAATCGCAACCGTCAGGAGCGACGTAGATGATTTCGCCGCGGCGTCCCAGCGGCGGGTCCCACAGGAACAGGGCCGCTCCGGCAATGGCCAGGCCGCAGCAAGCGCTCCAGCAATTCGATCGCAGGCTCATGCAGACGCCGCGCGTTACAGGACCAGGGATTTGAACAACTTCAGGTATTCGTCGACATACTGCACGAAGCCCGGTTCAAATCGCCACCAGTTTTCGGCGGCGAACCCATCGGTGGGGGCCCCGATGAAAGACAGATCGGCTGCGCGATCCCCGCAGGCTGCAATGAAGACCCGTTTCGTGCGGCGCGAGTGGTAGTCGCTTGTGACAACAGCCACGCGGCGTCCCGGATGACTGGCCAGATATTCCGACAGGCACCGCGCTTCGTCCTGCGTGCTGTCGGCAATGACGGGGAGCAGATCGACTGCGTCGGCAGAAACTCCCGACCGGAGGAGAACCTGGTGCACGATCTCGTGATGGGGCGGAGTCATGCCGTCGACGACCTCATCCGAGGCAACAACTTGCGTGATCAGGACCCGCCGGGCCAGCCCGGACCTGACGATCGATGCCGCAACCAGGGGCCTGAGTTCAAGGTCTCCACCGAGCACCATGACGTCGTCGACCGGCGCCGCGAGTTGTGTCGAGACATTCAGCCAGCGGCCGGCGAACTGGAGCAGGGGAACGTGCGCCAGCCAGATCGTGACCAGCGCCACAAGCACCGCGGCGACGACGATGCGCCGCCATCCGTGCTTTCCCGGCAGGCTGTTCATGGGCGCGGATCCTTGCGGAAAGCGGCCTCGAGATCGGAGTCGGTTCGCTCAACCCAGGGGGGGGCCTGGCCGGCGGTGGAATACTGAAATCCCAGCCTCAACAACCCGTTGAGGACTGCCATGGCGCCCGGCTTCGACCGCCACCAGTTCGTTTCGTCGTAATTCCGATTCGGCAACGCAACGATGTGAATTTTCCTGCGGAGGTCGTGATTCGCCGACCTGCGGATCAGCACATCGAGCCGGCGGCTTGAAAGGCGGTCGCAGAGCACGTCGACTTCGGTTTCAGGATGTTGCAGCAACCACTTGACCAGCTCTCCGGGCAGTTCGAGACCTCCGACCGGGCTCGTCGACAGCAGGGAAACGGCCTTATCGGGCACGTGCCGCTTGTGCAACTCGCGCCGGGCCATCTCGTCTGCCGGCGGGACGATGCCCATTTTCACCAGGCGGCCAGGATTGCCCCGGACCAGCATCAATCGGGCCTCGTCGTCTGAGACGCGCTGCGCTGCGACGTCGAAACAGCGGTCGCCGTTCAGCATGAGGATCGCCGGGGATTGCGATCCCGATTCGTCGACGATCAGCAGGCCTGCGACGGCGCGCATCAGGGGAGCATGGAAGGCGACGGTCGCCATCGCAATGCCGGCCATCAGCAGAACGCGCCGGCGCCAGCGTGCTTTTCGCGGCGTCGCGGGAGTCGGCCCGATCGGCCCGGCTGCCGCGCGACCAGCGACGTTAACAAGGTCAGCGGCCATCGTCGTTCAGGGAAGAGGCTGTCGGCGAGGGCGCCGAGACGGACGCCGCGGAGACGGGGCGTGACGGCGCCGTGTCGCGGCGCAGGCGTCGCTCGCGGACCTTCAGCACGATCAGGCCCTCGTAAACCGACATCAGCCAGGCGTACTGCCAGCCGGCGCGGCCATCGAGAAACCCCGCCTTGGCGAAGTAATGGAAGCAGAATCGCCAGAAGGGGCGAAACGGCAGGCGACGACCGACGTTGCGCAGCGCCTTTCTGCGGGCGGCCCGGTCGAACGAGAACAGGTCGCCGAATACGACTCGCGACGCACGGTGAAATTCGAGGTCGGCCTCGAGCGTCGAATAACGGTTGTGACGATTGACCCAGTCGGCCAGTCCCTTGCTGAACGGATAGTGCAGAAACGGCTCGCGAATCTTCTGCAACGTTCCATCAACCGCCGGAACCGGTTCCTCGCCATGCCCGGCATCGGCGAACCGGGGCCCGTCCCGGCGGACGAGGCGCATGATCCATACGGGAAAGCCGTCCGAGAACCGCAGCCAGCGGTCGAGGAAGATCGTCTTGCGGCACATGAGAAATCCGGCAGTGCCTGCGGAGACAGAGGCCAGGTCCGTTTCGAGCTCTCGGCGCAGCGGTTCGGTCATCACTTCGTCGGCGTCGAGCATCAGGACCCAGCCGTGGCGCAGGCCGCCCGCGTCGAGCGCCCAGTTCCGCTGCGAAGCGAAGCTGCGGAATTTGTTCTGCAGAACGCGAGCCCCGTGGGATTCGGCGACGTCGCGAGTGTGGTCGTCCGAAAAATCGTCGACCACCAGAACGTCGTCGCACCACTCGAGGGCTGCGAGGCAGCGCCCGATGTTTTGCTCTTCGTTTCTGGCGATGACGACGACGGAAAGGTCCAAATCAGCCTGCTTCCTGCGAATCGCTGTGCGCTGCGGGGCCCTGCAGTCGCCGTTCGCGCAACGGCCGTGCCGGGTTACCGCAGACGATCGTCCAGGCGGGGACGTTCTTGGTGACGACGGAACACGCGCCGGCGACGGCACCCTGGCCCAGTGTAATTCCCGGCGCGACGAATGCCCGCGCACAGACCCAGGCCTGGTCTTCGATTGTGATCGGCGCGGCAATGAGCCGCATGTGCCGATCCGAGACATCGTGAGTCGCCGTGCAGGAAAGACTTTCGCTCCTTTGCCCACGCGTGCACCGAACGCGCGCAAGATCAGCCGTCGCCAGCCGTAAAGAAACCAGGGGGACGGGCGGAACAGGCTGAGCCAGACGATACCCCAGAGAACCCGGGCGACCTTATTGGCGAGCGGATGCGGGCTCGGGCAATCCTTCGGACCGACGCGGATGCCCTGTGCGAAGGGCACCGGCGAAGGCGCGGAATCCGCGGTCGATGTCTGCGGCTGCATTATGTCAGGCACGATTGGCAAAACTCTGGTCCGCCACGCTGCGGGAATCTCCATGACAGCCGGCCCTGCCACCGAAACCACCCGGATTACGGGATCGCCGTCGCCGGTTCGATTGTATCGCCCAGCAGGGCGGCGGTCAGGCCCGCAGCACGGATCTCGACGTCGTACGTTTCAGCCAGCGCTCGTAATCGCTCCGGCGAATCAACCAGCCTTCCTGTCAGAAAATCGCGCATTCGTTCGGCGATCTGGCCTGCGGCGGTTCCTGCGGTCAGCCAGCAATGGCGATCGCCTGTGATGAGCTCCGGAATCGCGCCGACCGGTGTGGCGATCACGGGTGTACCGGACGCAAAGGATTCGAGGACGATCAGACCAAAGCATTCCAGCGCCGTTGTCGGCAGAACGAAGCAATCGGCCGCCGCAAAGCAGTCGGGGAGGCGGTCGTCGGCGATGCGCCCGGCGAAGACCACGCGATCGGCAAGCTGCAACTCGCGGACCTGACTCTCCAGCGCTTCCCGTTGCGACCCGGCGCCGCCGATGATCAGCCGAAAAGCGGGTATCTCGGCCGAGCAAGACAGCGCGTGGACGGCTTCGATCAGATGATCCAGGCCCATCCGCGGCTCGAGACGCCTGACGGTGAAAAACACCGGGAGGTCGGTATGCCAGTTGGAATCGAGCTTCCCACGAACAGCCAGGCGCGAGGGCGCCAATTGGAATCGTCGTGTATCGACCCAACCCGGGCAGACGATGCCTTTCCCGCGCATGGCCTGCGGATACTTGTGCCGCATCAGGTCGAGCGTGTACTGGGATAGCGTTTGGACATTCGTCGCGCGACGGCAGTTCGCGCGATCGATCGCGGCGGCGGCCCGCAGGCCGAATCGCCTGGTGGCGCTCATCGGTAAGTTCGACCAGCCGGCGCGAATCTCTTCGTCGAAGGGTGAATGTACCGAATAGACGCGCCGTGGGCAGCTCTTTCCGACGGCCAGGGCTCCTCCGAGAAACTGAAGCGGCGAGTGGCCATTCAGGCACAGAATGGGGCCCGTCCGGGCGATGCTTTTTGTCAGGCGACAGGTCTCGCGGACGTGCCCGATCAGGTTTGCGGGATGCGGCGAGGGACGGCGGGGATATTCGTATCGCCATAGCTCCACCCCGCGAACGATGCTGGGGTTCTCTGGAACGGCCTGCGGCGTGCCGCACACATAGCACACACGGTGTCCTGCGGCGGCCAGTCGACCGGCGACTTCGGAAGCCACCTTGAACGCTCCCCCAATCTGATCGTCGACCCAGGCGTGGCAGGCGACGACCACGGCCGGCACTCCCTGACCGGGCAGTTGCGTCGCGTCGTGTTGTCTCTCTTGGGCGCGGAGCATACGGGCTCAATCGCCTTTCACCAGGTCAAACATACGCAACAGCGGCCGCGAGCATTCGGGCCAGCGAAACCGCGAGGCGTTCTCGACGGCGCGTTCCGACAGTTCATTCCAGCGGCGCTCGTCGTCCAGCAGTTCGACGAGTGCGCCGGCGGCTCTTTCGACGTCGTCTGCTGGCACGCCCAGGGCGCCCGCCCCGCAGATTTCGGGCATCGCACAGGCGTCGCTGATCACGGCCGGCGCACCGAATAGTTGGGCTTCGAGAGCGGGGATTCCAAACGATTCACAGCGGCTGAGGAGGCAGAACACGGCAGCCTCGGAATATTGCCGGTACAATTCCTCTCGCGGCACGCGGCCGGTAATGCACACCGATTCATCCAGGTCAAGTTCAGAGACCTTCTGGCGAATCCTGCGTTCGTACGCCGGGTCCGACCAGGGACCGACGATATTGAGCTTCGCGGGGATTTTTCTGCCGCGCACGATCCGCAGCGCTTCGAGCAGCGACTCGACGTTTTTCCAGGGCGCCATGACTGAGACGGCGAGAATTCTCAGTCGCTGTTTTTTCACCTGATCGCGCATGCGAAGGGCGGCGTCATGCGTCTCGTCGTCGAGCCCCTGGTATGCGATCAGGCTGTCATGCTCTTGAATCCCGCCTGCGTTGCGCCGGTACGCCTGCCGCATAAATTCCGAGTTATATGCCATAAGGGCCGCGCGACTGACGGCGTGCCGGTAGGCGCGGCGCTGCAGAAAGGCCTTGCCGCGGTCCCGCAGACTCTGGTGCAGCGACGGGGTCAGACACCACGGGTTTTGCGCGAGCGAAACCTGGGGCACAGAGCTGGAGGGAAACACGGTTCCGGCCGGATTGAAGATCAGATGGGCGCGGGTCTCGCGGATGACCCGGTTCAGCGAAACAGCCTGCCAGAGAAGTCGGCGTTTCCAGTCGCGCACGCTTTCAGGAACGGCCAGCCAGTGCACGTTCGGGGCGTTCAGCCGGCGAAGCTCGGCGTTCGACGAGTGATAAAGTACGAAGAACTCATGCCGGCCTGCGGCGCCGGCGGCGAGCTGTTCGAGGTGACCCAGCAGGACATGGCGGCCGCTGTAGGACGTGGCCGAGAGTCCGTCGACGAGCACGTGCATTGGCCTTCAGGCCCCGACTCGCGGACGGGGAAGCTGGCCTGCGACGCTGGAAGCCTGCTGTTCGGCGGCCATCATCGCACGGACGACTTGAATCGGCCCGGACAACAGGACGCCAAACAGCAGCGAGACGAACAACAGAGCGCAGGGATCACCGCTGAATGCCTGGTGCGATACGATGAAACTGGCGATACTGGCTCCGACGATGGCCAGCATGCCGATCTGGATTTCGTGGATCGGGCTATAGATCGGAACCATTTTCCAGGCGACATAGGCGGCCCGGATAAAATTCACGATGGCCAGCGTCATGAAGATCGCGCCCAGCAGGCCCATTTCCGCAAAAATCCGGCTGATCCCGTCTTCCTGCCAGGCTTTGGTGCCGGCCAGGCCTTCCACGTAATACCGGCCCTGCGTGGCCGTGCCCAGGCCAATGCCCAGGACACCAGTCTGTCGCAACGAGACCAGCACCCCCTCGACCAGGTTTTCCTGCAATCGCTCGCCACCCTGCGTAATCGTGGTCTGTGCGTAGTCGGCGTATTCCTGAGTATCTTTGCCTTCGCGCATCACCAGCAGCACGGTGGCGATCACCGAAGAGACCAGAATGGTAAACGGGAGAATTCGCGCGAATCCGGTTCGGCGGATGCGCAACGAAAGATAGATGGCGGCAAAAACCAGCAGCATGCCGATCATCTTTCGCCGGCCGGAAAGGACCAGGCAGGTTGTGCCCCACAGAACCATCGCGATCCACAACCATTTGTACCGCGTTCGCGGCTGAATGCTGAGCAGCGCGCTGAACATGGTGGTATTCGCCGCGTGCAGCCCCATCACGTCGGGGCTGCGGTAGAACCCGGAAATCAATTCCACAACGTACCCGGCTTCATA
>JACQFH010000009.1 GCA_016200145.1 Planctomycetia bacterium
AGGGGACCTGAATGCAGACGACAGGAAGGCCGTCGAGGTCGCATTGAAGTTCGTCGAGCGCGCCGTCTTGCGCATCGACGACTTGGACGCCGGCCGGCGGATGTTTGCCAGGGCGGATGCCGGGCTCATGTTCCTGCGCCTGGGAGACAGCGAGCGGGGCCAAGCGCTGGTCGAAACGGCCGCGAACGAGTGGTCTGAGAATTCTCAGGGAGAAAGCTCCAACAGCTACATCATTGTGACGATCGCTCAGGGGCTGGCCTGGACGGACGTCCCACGGGCGCTCGCCTATCTCGAAACGGGATCCGATGAATCCCTGAAGGCGCAAATCCGCAGCCGCGTGATTCTCGAGGTGGCGAAGTTCGACGTGCCGCGCGCCCTGGCCCTGCTGAACGATTCGAAATATGCGCCGGCGAGGGATATTTACAACGACTCTCTGAAATTCGACCTGGCTTATCGCATCGGCCCTGTCGATCCGCAAAAGGCGGCCGATCTGGTCGAGAGCATCGGCAATCCGCGGACCAAAGCCGAGGCCTGCGGCTGGACGGCGGTCGCCGTCTCCGCTGCAGACCCGAAGCTCGCGAGATCGCTGATCGATCAGGGCCTGAGCCTGTTGCGGAATGAGCGAGCGCCGGCATCGGGCTCGTTCTATTACGAATACGTCCCCGGCGTGGCCGCGCACCTGGCGCAGCAGGCGTCGCAGATCAAACATCCGGAAATCGAGAGCATTGTGCAACAGGCGCTGGCGCTGCGGATCCCCGCCGATCCGCAGACCTCCACGGTGAGCCGGCTGCAATCGACGGTGAACGCCGCGCTGTTTCTGGCCTTCGTCGACCCCGCGGCCGCCCGGCGGCTGCTGGCCGATCTCGAGCCGGCCGTCAAAGGCAACCTGCTCGGCGACGGCGGCTATGCAAGCGTCGGCCGGCGCGAATGGTACTACGCCTGGATCCTCGCCGACCCGGAACACGCGGTCGAACTCCTGCAGGCGGAACTGGAAAAGGTCAAAGACCCCAAAGACAAAAACCAGACTCCCTGGCAGTTGCAGGAAGCGTTCACATTCCTGTCTCTGCCCGCCTCGGAACGCCTCGACTACATCCTGGAGTTTGCCGTCGCGAATCTCTCGAAGCCGTACCAGGAATAGCCGCACATCGCGAAGAGGCAAGCACGCGGCAACTTGGAATCGCGAGGCAAGCTCCGACAACACGCAGCGCGCACTCCCCCCGTTCGTAAGGGGGGGAGGTATGCCGCGAGATGGGAGTTGAGAGGAATGTCTTACTCGTCCCTCGAACGGCGCGAGGCGGACTCGTCGCCTTGCAGGACGGCTCTGAGTTCGGCCAGAGTTTTTCCGGAGAGGACGATCTCGAACCGGTTTGGGCCTGCCGGCTTGAGCGCCAGCTCTTGGGGCTCGATCTGGCAGTCGGCGTCGAGATGTCGCAAATGCATCCATCCGGCATCGGGAACGGGCGCTTCGTCATCCGCGAACGCTTTGCTGACGTGGCGGTCGGGCGTCTTGATCGCGATTATTCGCGCACTGCAGCTTTGGGTCGCGCCGCGGCACGATAGCGGAAATTTCGCTGTCTCGAACTCGGCATCCTCATATTGAACTGGACGGATACCAGAATCCACGGTGCAACTCCCGCTCAAACCGACTCGCAGCGCACGGCCTCCAGATCGTGCCATTCCCAGCCGTGCATTTTCTGCGATTGACTGTCGACCGTAACGACCAGCCCAAAATTCGCCGAGCGCAGATCGTCCGGCCAGTCGACATCGATGGTCACGTCGCCGGCCGGTGGTGAGGCCGCTGGGCAAATCACGACTTCAGTTTGTGATGGCGAGCCCGGGCGCACGTCAAATTCGACTCCACAGACGGTGTTCCACGGCGATGTGACGGAGAACGAATGACGGCCGGCACGCACAAGCCCCAGATCAACCACCCCGGTCGGTCCGGAGACCAGTTTCAACGAACCGCCAGGTGAGACGATAATCTCAGGGAATTCAACCGCGAAGCCCTCGGCCGGCGGCCCGTCGGGCTGTTCCAGAACCAGTCGAATCTGCAGGTTCACCCAATCCGACGTCTTCTGTGCCGCTTCGATCGTCGTGATCAGCCGGTCGAGCCTGGCGTTCAGTGCCGCGTCGACGTCGGTACGAGCGGGAACAGCGTCTCTCGATGTAAGTTTCCAGACCGAAACCGCCGATGCCAGACAGGCCGCCGTCATGAGCAGGCCCAAGGCGAGTTGAGTGCGTTGAGACATGATGGCCTCCCACATCGATCGCTGGTGTGGCCGTCGATTTCCGCCATTAGTACCGGATCGGACGGCGACTCGCCAGCCAGGGCGCTGCGCGAGCAGTGAGGCTTGAGGGGTGAGGCGTGAGGAGCACGGGCCCGAACTCTGGCGAGTTCGGATTCGGGGCGCAGTGCGAGGAGGGGAACATCTCCATTTTGCTCGACGTGGCGTTTCGTTCAGCTTAACATGGTTTGGCGAACTTGCATGCCGTCGTTGGGCGGGTGCGAACCAGTCACTCAGATTCAGGACTTGCGCATGGGCGAGACAGAAGTCATACCGCCGCCATCAAAAGACGCGGTTCCGCCGGCAACAGTGCGCGTCGAGGCGCTCGCGCCGCTGGAAGCTGAAAATCTCATTGACATCTATCAGGTGATCGCGGAATGGATCCGTTTTGCCGATGCCAAGGCAGCGGTCGTGCTCACCGTTGGCGGAGGGCTTGCGGGCCTGTTGATCCCGACGTTGAAAGATTACCTGCACAACGACAAGTTGATCCACCCCTTCGACTGGTGGACGAAGGGCGTGGTGGTTCTCTATGTGCTGTGGCTCGGAGTGCTCGTGCTGTCGGGCATCTGGGCCTTTCGCTGCATTCTTCCGTTCCGGCGCGACGGCAGGCACCCGGCGCTCGGCCGCTGTGCACATTTCCATCCCGCGGCGATTGAATCGCAATACAGACTGGACGACGTCGACCGGTTTATCAGGGATTGTTCGCAGGTGGGGACGGCGGGCCTCAAGAACGAAGTCGACGCGGGCCTTTTGATCGATTCGCACATCTCGGCCGCGAAGTATCATCGGCCGGGGCTACCGCGAACAGCGTCGTCAGCCGGGCCCCCGGATGGCTACTATCGTCAACCGAATAAATGAGCAGAGAGTTTTCGACGCAACCCTCGACGTGGCAGGGGAAGGGCACCAGGTCGGTCCGAATGCGAATCGAACGGAATCGCCCGGCCGAGTCGCGAAGTGACAACGACTCGATGATTCGGCGCTGCTCGAACTTCTTAAAAACCACCTGGTGGATCGCCTCGGCCGCCGACGGCGCGATCCGGCGAAGTCTCTTCGTGGCATTCTTGTCGCCACGGAACGCAATCGAGCCGGCCAGCAGCGTCGCGTTGGCCAGCAACGTTCCAAGCGACGGGTTCGGTCCGAGAACGTCTGACGGCAGGCCAAACCCCTGTTCGAGCAATGGACTCACCCAGCGGTCGCGCTTGTAGCCGAACGGCGTAACGATCGTGCTCAGCAGATACCCGTAAGTATGCTGCAACCCCGCGTGAACGATGGGGCCGGCGAGAGGCACGCGGGCGAGTTCGCCGATGGCCGCCAGAACGCCCGGTTCGACAATAGCCACGCCTGCCAGTTCGTCGAAATTGCTGCTGCGGCCCCAGAGGTCCAACAGCCCGCGCGTCGCAGCGTCTCGAACGATTTGCCGACAAAGCCAGGGACATTCGTGTTGCAGGTCGGAGGCTGAGAGGCAAGTCGCTCGCGCCTTCCGGCTCAACTTCGCGGCAATTCTGGGAAGGCGGCGGGTTACATCCATCGGAATTCGGAGTGCGGAATGAGGGGGGCCCGAGTGTCGCGTGAACTTGCCGTGCGATTTCGAGTTGCCGTGTGCTTGCCTCTTCGCGTGGCGCGGTGCGCGAGGGGAAGGCACAGAAATATTTTCACCCGCCCCCCCCTGCCCCCCTTACGAAGGGGGGGGGCTGGCGCTAGCGTGTCGCGGGGGCGGCGTGTTGACGCAGAGCAGAAATGTCGGTCCAGAGCTGTTGCCAGGCGATTTGGTCTGCGGGGGACAATTTTGAGAGAGCAGCGACGTCGCGCACGCTGGCAAGGGCGGGATCGGTCTGAGCGCGCTCCAGGACGCTGACGATGGCTGGGCCTTCTTTGGGGTCGTGGTCGAGCAGCTCGGCGAGGACTTTCAAATCGGCACGCAGCCAGTTGAGTGCCTGGTTGCGTGCTGCAACGCGCGCTTCAGCCGCGAGTTCGTCGGCGCCCTCGCCCTGGCCGTCAGCCGCGAGGGCGGCCGCGCAGGCGGCTTTAAAGCGACGGGCGTCGTCGAGGTCTTCGCCAAGCTGAGGCGCCGCGGCGAAAGCAGCCTCATAAAAGCGGTACGCCGTCGCGTAGCGTTTCTTATTGTTGAGGCAGAGCTCGGCCATGCCGGCGTACTCCTGGGCATCGGCAGGGGAAACCTCTCCTCGCATCACGGCGGCCAGTTTCTCGTCGAGCTTCACTCGAGCCTCGGTTTCGAGCACCCAGATCGCGGAGGGATAGGTCCAGCCGGATTGCTGCGATCCGAGCTCGTGGCCGCGGCGCATAGCTTTCAGCGCCTCGTCGAACTTTCCTTCGATGTTCAGGATGTGACCGAGATTGCACCAGGCGTACGCGTTGTTCCCGTTGATCTCGAGGGCCTTGCGGTAGCAGTCGGCCGCCTCAGCAAGCTGGTTTTTCTCGCGGTGAGCGGCGCCCAGGTTGTTGAGAACCGCCGTATTCTTCGGATCGATCTCGCTGGCCTTGCGATAACTGGCAATCGCTTCGTCGAATTGCCCGTGCGCATGCAGCGAGGCGCCCAGATTGATATGGGCGATGACCGACTGGGGCGCCAGCTCGGTGGCCAGTCGATAGCAGGCGAGCGCCTCTTCGGGCTGGCGGAGCTCATCGAGCACCATGCCCAGGTTGCTGTAGGCATCGCCGTAGCCCGGTTCCAGCTCGACCGCTTTGCGGTAACAGGCGGCAGCCTCGATGTACTGCTGCTGCGACTGCTGCAGGAAACCGAGATTGAAGTACACGACGGCAGCCTCCGGGCGGACGGCCATTGCGGCGCGGAAGGCGCCTGCCTGTTCGACCGGATTGGAGCTGCTCAGTCCGAGCTGGAACAGGAGCCAGAGGTCGCTCGGATGGGCCACGAGCGCCCGCCGGATCAGGGTTACGTCGCTGCTGCTGCGGTACGCCAGGGCGGCCAGCACCTGCGGGGATTGTTGATTGAAGTCAACCTCGTCGGCAAGCGCCTTGAGCCGAGCCTGGTCGGCCCAGACTTCGGGCTGGCGAAAGCGGTCGCGCCAGGGGTGCGGATCGGCAAGGCGGGCCACCTCGAGCAGGCGCCCTTGCAGCGGCGCATCCGCCGTCGCCAGGGCCCAGAAATCGAGACCGGCGACGAGCGGCAGCCGGATCGTCGATCGGGCGATGCGCACCGCGGTTTCCACCGGATCGTCGTCCTCGACCTGGTATCCGGCGTCGTGAAAGACTTGAGCCAGCCTGGGCGTGGCCGCAACGAGACTGATCTTGCCATTCACCAGACTCGACGCTTCGAGACGGATACGGTCGAGCGCAAACGCCAGTTCACGTTCCTGCTCGTCGGCCTGCAATTGGATGGCGAGGATCTCCAGCCGGCCGAGAAGGTCGGGAGCGAGCAGATCCCGGCCGCTGAGGGCCAGCGTCAGGGCGCGTTTCAGCGCGCCCTGGGCCGATTCCAGCTGCGATTGCCACTGGTGCGGCTCGCTCAGCATCTGAGCCGCCTGCTTCGGATCGTGCAGCCGGGCGTGCAGGTCGTCGCGCAAACGGATGGCTTCATCGAGGGCCGCGGCCACCTCGCGGTTGAGGTGTTGCGTTCGTACGTCGCGCCGCGCCTGCTCGTTCGCATACCATAGTCCAAAGACACTTGCAGAGACGATGAGCACGACCACCGCCGCGGCCAGCACGACCGCCAGGCGGCGGCGTTTACGTTCTTCGCGTGCAGTGACTTCGGCCTCGGCCTGGGTGACAATGGTTCGCTGCAGGCGTTCCTGGACTGAGGCCAGATACCGGGCCATTTCCGCCGCGACCTGGCCGGCGTCACGCGGCCGATCGTCGGCCTTCGGAGCCAGGCACCGCTTCGCGAGCGCGACCAGTTCCGGATCGGCACCGCAGCCATCGAGACGTTCCCAGGCGGCGCCCAGTTCGGCGTTCTGAGCCTGGCGCCAGAGATCAGGGGAAGCCTGCGCCAGGTACGGCGGCCGGCCAGTGATGATGGAGCAGAGGATGGCGCCGAGGCCAAACACGTCCCAACTCGCGCTGAGCGCCTGCGTTTCGCCGCGTGCCTGCTCAGGCGCCATGTAGGCAAACGTACCCATCACCTGTCCGGCCTGGGTGTGACTGTCGGTCGAATCATCTCCCACCCGGACCGTCACCGATCGTCCGGCCGCGTCGCTCGCCGATGGAACCGGCAGATTGGCAAGCGGGGCCTCGACCGGTTCCCCGGGGGCGAGGCGCTTCGCCAGGCCCCAGTCCATGACCTGCACTTCCCCGAATGTGCCGACCATGACGTTGAGCGGTTTCAGATCGCGGTGGATCACCGACTGGGAATGGGCGTAGCCAATCGTCTGCGCGATCTGCTCGAAGATCTTGAGAAAGCGCGGCAGGTCGTCTTGGGGAGAAGAACGCTCGGTCAGGAGCTCGGCGAGCGTGCGGCCTTCGATCAGCTTCATGCTGAAAAAGGGGCGGCCGTCCGACAGTCGGCCGACTTCGTGAACGGGTGGGATGCCGGGATGCTGAAGCTGGCCGGTGATGCGTGCCTCATCGACGAAGCGCCGCTCGGCCGCGTCGATGCGACTCTGCGTGTTCCGCAACACCTTAATCGCCAAGGGCCGATTGAAGCTGGTGTCGAGGACACGCAACACGACGCCCATACCGCCGCAGCCAATTTCGCCGACGATGACGTAGCGGTCGCCCGGCAGGCCCCAGTCGGCCGCTGTCTGGGCCGGAGGTTCGTACCCTTCGGTTTCGGCCGCAGGGGTTTCATCGCCGGGACGCACGCCTTCATCCCCTGTTCGAGGTGGATTGGAGAGTCAGTCCCGGTGCGCCGGGATTGATGCAGATTCAACGTAGCATCAAGCCACCGCTGTCGCAACGCGGCGTGCGCTGCGTGTGCGGTGAGGCGTGAGGCGTGAGGAAGGGGTGCTGGCACACGTCGACTGGCCGTGCAATTCCGAGTCGCCGCGTGCTTGCCTCTTCGCGTCGCACGGCAGGACGACGGCACACAGAGTGTGCCTGCTACTTTGAGCGACGAACCCGAACTCTGGCGAGCACCGCAACGCGACTATCGCTCACGCCATCTTGCAGCGGCGGTAAATATTGCGGAGCGCGTCGCCGCAGAACTGCGGAAGGCACGAGACCAAAAGCAGGCCCAGGCAGCGGGCCTGCCGGGAATTCTGCCAGAGGCTTTTCGCCAGATGCTTCCGCGCCAGGGCCAATTGGCCGCCGTCGACCGCCTTTTCGCCGATCCAGCGATGCACGTCGGCCAGCATTTGACGGATCTGGCCGTCCGAGAGCTGAATGCGGGCCCGGTCGTTTTCCAGGTACGGCTCGATCGTCCGCAGGTGGTTGACGGCGTGCAGGAGTTTGTGCTCGTCGCGCGAGTGATGATCGGCCAGGCCCCGCTGGTACTGCATCGCCGGCGCATCGATGCAGCCCACAGGCCCCTCGTGCGCAATCCTCAGCAGAAAATCGTAGTCTTCGCCGATCTTAAGGCCCGTGTCGAACAACCCGACTCGTTCGACCGTCGCGCGCCGGAAGACAGCAGTCGACGTGAGGACCAAGGCCCCGACGAGCATCCGCGAGAACACGTGTCCGACGTACAAATTGGACTCGTTGAGCTGGCCCAGGTGCGGAGTCAACGACCGCATCGGATAGCGGGCGGTGAACAGTTCTTCATCGCTGAAATGTTTGTAGCCCGCAAACATCGCCTTGAGATGGCGGGGATCGACAATTCGCCCCTCGGGATCGACGGCTTCGAAATCTGTCCAGACCATGCCCAGCTCGGGGAAACGGCGCAGCGCAGCGATCTGCGCTTCCAGCTTCCACGGGTGCCAGGAGTCGTCGGAATCGAGGAGCGCCAGGAACTCGCCTCGCGCCGCGAGCATGCCGGCATTCCGGGCCGCAGAGACACCCGCATTCTGCTGGTGGAGATACCGCACGCGCGGCTCGTTCCCGAAACGATCGCGAATCATTTCGGCCGTGCCGTCGGTCGATCCGTCGTCGACGACCACGACTTCCGTATCGCGGTACGTCTGGGCCAGCGCGCTGTCGATCGTCCGCGCGATGCAATAGGCGCGATTGAACGTGGGAATCACGGCGCTCGCCAGGCCCGTGGTCAAGGGGTTCTGAAACGTCGTCATGATCTCCGGTATGGCTGGGGACTAATTGAATTGATTGAGCCTCGGTCGCCAGTGGTCCACGGTGCTCTATTTCGGAGACGGAATTCCGCAGACGCAACGCGAGCGGCCCAGCATGAGAAAAGGAGGTGTTTAACCCTAGGTCACGGCGGGACGATGTCAAATGGGCAACTCAGGCTGAACGCGGGAAATTCGAATTCGAATTGGAGATCGGGACGGGGACTGGTCGGTTGGAAAATCTGCCCTGCGAGAGGTCGGGTCAATAAAAACTGCTCTGGAGAGGAACTCCAAGAATCAGGTAATTTCGTGCATCGTGCCCGGCCAGCCGGGCAAATCGCGTTATAACTTGCGGAGCTCCGCGCCAGAGTCTGGGGGGATTGAAAGCGCGCCGGGATCATTTCTGGAGGATCGCCATGTCTGCTCCACGCCGTTTGAGCGCGGTCTGGAAATGGATTCGCTCGAACACGCGTCGAACTCTGGCGCTGGCGTTTCTTCTGGCGTTTATGCTCCTGAACGTGTGGACGTTTCGCCATGCCTGGGCGATGACGCACTACTCAGCGGGGGGCAAATCGACGATCCGGCCGGAAGAGATGACGCGGTTCGGCCGCGCCAAAGTGCTGCTGACTGGCGTCAACCTTCCCCGGCCGGCCAATGAGCGGACTCCGGCCGACCTGAACCTCGAGTTCGAAACGCTCCGCATTCAGGTTCCAGGCGGCGTTGAACTGGAAGTGTGGCACCTTTCGCATCCGCAGCCGCGGGCCATGGTTGTGTTGTTCCACGGATATGGCGCAAGCAAGGCAAAACTGCTCGACGAGACACGCGAGTTTCGCGACCTGGAGTGTGCCGTACTGCTGGTGGACTTCCGCGGCAGCGGCGGGTCGACCGGCAACGCGACGACACTGGGCCTCTATGAAGGGGCCGACGCCGCCGCAAGCTGCAAGCTGGCCGAGTATCTCGCGCCGGGACGACCGGTCGTCCTGTTCGGGCGCTCGATGGGGAGCGTGGCGATCCTGCGGGCCATCGCGCACGAGGGCATTCAACCGGCGGCCATCGTTCTGGAATGTCCCTTCGACCGGCTCCTGGGAACGGTCAAGCACCGGTTCAGCGCCATGGGCCTGCCGTCGTTTCCCTGTGCGCAGATGTTGGTTTTCTGGGGGGGCATCCAGCACGGCATGAACGGGTTCGCTCATAATCCGGTCGAGTACGCCTCTGCCGTCGATTGCCCGGCCCTCATCATGCACGGAGAAATCGACAAACGCGTGAGCGTCGCCGAGGTGCAAGCAGTCTTCGCGGCCCTGGCGGGCGAGAAACAACTGGAGATCTTCCCCGGCGTCGGCCACGAATCGTGCCACCGGACACGACCCGACCTGTGGGCGCAGAATGTTGCGCAGTTTCTTGATCGAGTTTGTCGCGAAGAAAAGTAGATGTGGCATCCTGCCGCATCGGGAGTGGATTCGGTTTGGAGATCGTCGGTTGGTCGAGCTCAGTGCCGTCGGTCATCAGTTCGGATCGAGAGCACACTGCTGAAGCGGCAGGATGCCGCTTCTACACCGGTACTACGAATGCGACTTGCCGGTCTCGCCCCAGTTCTGTTTGTTGAACTGCTCTGACCCGCCTCGCGGGATCGTCAGTGTCTTCCAGCGTTCACCGGCGTGGATTCGGGCGACTTGAACGATCTGCCCGATGTGGTAACAGGTATGCCCCAGAGAGCGTTCCAGGGCCAGCGGGACCGAATGCGGTTCCCCGCGAATGAAAACCGTTTTCCCGAGATCTTCGGCCTTCAGGCCCTTGAGAGTTGCCAGCAGGCAGGACCAGCCCCGCTCCCAGTATTCCAGAACTTCCGCCCGGCTGCTAAATGAATCGACGAATTCATCGTCCCGGTTGCGCGATGGTTTCTCTCCGTCGGTCGTGAGGAAATCGGTCCAGCGCGACAGCAAATTGCCGGCGACATGTTTCATGATGACGGCGATGGAATTCGTATTCGTGTCGAGAGGAAGGTGAAGCTTGTCGTCAGGCACCTGTTCGACGGCTCGAACCGCCAGGCGCCTGTTGGCCTCGAACGCATTGATGGCGGCGGACAGGAATTCGGCGGCGATGTCCATACGGTGCCAATTCTAGCCTGAAAAAGTGCCCGACCAAAGCGCGTCGGAAGAGTCGGCAGCCTGCAACGACACCCCCCTACCCCCCTTACGAAGGGGGGCGAGGTCCGGGTGCAATTGGTCCACGCCACGCGATCAACGCTGACCCGCACTCGGTTGCGGCGGGATCGGGCGAAACGGTATCGTGGCCGACTCAGCCAGTATTACCCCAATCCAGCGTGGTTCACCACAGCACTCAGCGGAGACACCATGATGAGCAACGACTCGAATTCCACCGGCCGTGCATCCCTCCCGACCGACGCGTGTGGCCAATTGGGCCGGCGGTCGTTTCTCGCCGCGGCAGCGACGGCGGTGACGGCTGCCGTGGGGCGCGACCTGTTCGCCCGCGACTACGGAAAGCACGCGGAGCCGGTGCGCTATCCCGATCCCGACATCGTCGTGCTCGACAAGCGGTTCGCGAAATACAAGATCGGCAATACGCCGATCCAGCGGCTCCATACCGGCTGCCTGTGGGCCGAAGGTCCGGCCTGGAACGGCGTGGGCAATTACCTCGTCTGGAGCGACATCCCCAACGACCGCCAGCTCCGCTGGCTCGACGAAGACGGCCACGTCAGCGTGATCCGCAAGCCGGCTGGCAACAGCAACGGCAATACGTTCGACTACGAAGGACGGCAAATTTCGTGCGAGCACGGGAACCGCCGGGTCGTGCGCTACGAATACGACGGCAGCGTGACGGTGCTCGCCAAAGAGTTTCAGGGAAAGCCGCTCAACGCGCCGAACGACGCCATCGTTCATCCCGACGGAGGAATCTGGTTCACGGACCCGGGCTACGGGAGCCTGATGGACTACGAAGGACACAAGGGGAAGCTGGAGCTCAAGGAAGCGATCTATCGTGTCGATCCCAAAACCAAGAAGCTCGACAAGGTGACCGACGACATCTTCAAGCCGAACGGTCTGTGCTTCTCGCCGGACTATAAGAAGCTTTACGTAGCCGACACCGGCGCATCGCACTACGACGAAGCGCCCAAGAACATTAAGGTGTGGGACATCGTTGACGGCGTGAAATTGGGCAAGGGGAAAGAATTCGTGTCGATGGAACTGAACGGCAAGGCCGGGATGGCTGACGGGATTCGGGCCGACTCCGATGGCAACGTGTGGGCCAGCGCCGGCTGGGTCGGCGAGGGTTACGACGGCGTCCACATTTTCGCCCCGGACGGCACGCGGATCGGGCAAATCCTGCTCCCGGAAATCTGCAGCAATGTCTGCTTTGGCGGTCCGAAACGGAACCGGCTGTTCATGACGGGGAGCCAGTCGCTTTACGCCGCCTATTTCGAAGCCCGCGGGGCGCATATTACGTAAGCCACCGAGCCGGGGTCTTGAGTGCCAGAGAGGCCTCGGCGCAGGGAACGAAGAGGGGGAGAGGCGAGAGGGGTAGACAAGGAGATTTCGGAAGTCGGCTTTCCCTGGAAATCTCCTTGTCTACCCCTCTCGTCACTCGCTTTCTTCCCTCGCTACGCAAACCTCTCGGGAACCATCCCGCCTGGCCTGCTGTAAACCCGCCGGCGCACTTCAGCCAACCGGAACAACCGGCCGCGTGCCCCATTCGGCAGGGGCCGTTGCCGGGGGCGGCTCTTGCATCCCCCCGAAGCCTTGCCTACAGTGGAATTTCGGTTTTTTGCGGACGAAAAGCGGTCTCTGGCGGGGTGTTTTCCACCCCGCGGCGGCTTTCGACCAACACGGGCCGACTGACCCGCGTATTCGTGGTGGGGACGTGCACCGACTGCGGGTCCTTCGACATTTTGACTGACTCCCGGGGAAGACTTCATGGCTCAAGACGTCGTCATTGAAACCCGCAATCTGACGAAGATTTACCGCGATTTCTGGGGGCGCAAGAAGGTACGGGCCCTGAATTCGTTGAGCCTGCAAGTCCACAAAGGGGAAGTGTTCGGTCTTCTGGGCCCCAACGGCTAGGGCAAGACGACCACTCTCAAGCTGCTCCTGGGGCTGCTGTTTCCGACGGAGTGAGAAGTTACGATTCTCGGCAAGCCGGCGACCGACGTTACGAAGAACGAGCGAATCGGCTACCTGCCCGAAGAATCGTACCTGTATCGCTTTCTGAACGCCGAAGAGACTCTCGACTTTTACGGCAAGCTGTTCAACATGCCTGCCAGCGTCCGCCGGGACCGGGCCAAGAAGCTGATCGAACGGGTGGGCCTGACGAACGCCCGCCGCCGGCAGCTCAAAGAGTACTCGAATGGGATGACGCGCCGCATCGGACTGGCGCAGGCGCTGATCAACGAGCCCGACCTGATTCTGCTGGACGAGCCCACCAGCGGGCTCGACCCGCTCGGTTCGCGCGACATGAAAGACATGATCGTCAAGCTCAAGCAGGAGGGGAAGACGGTCGTGATGTGCAGCCACCTGCTGGCCGACGTGCAGGATGTGTGCGACCGCATCGCGATTCTCGACGGCGGCGAGCTGAAAGTGTTCGGCAAGGTGCAGGAGCTGCTGAAAGACCAGGATGTAACGCAGCTCAAGACGTCGCGGCTCCCCGAGGCGGCGGTGAAGGAAGTCGAAGCAGTGCTGGCCAGGCACGGAGCGAAGTTGCTGGAAGTGGACCATCCCACCACGAACCTGGAAGACCTGTTTATCAAGACGGTGCGCGAAAGCGCCGCGCGGCCGGGACAGCGTTACGTACCACCGACCCCGGCCAACAAGGCGTGAACCAAGACAATTTTCGAATTTCGATTCCTGATCGGGCGGGAAGTCTATGAGGCTGTCTTTCAGTCCTGAAGTGTTCGACCTGGCGACCGGGATCCAGACCTGGATCGGCGTCATGGTGGCGCTGTCGATTGTGGTGTTTGTGACGTCGATCGTCACCTCGGTGTTCGCCCTGGGCTTTGCCGGGCCGTCGCAGGTGCTGATGCACATCGGCGGGGGCCTGCGCGACCTGGTCAGCACGTCTCCCCGGCGCTGCTGGGCGATGACGCAGCTCACGTTTCGCGAGGCCGTCAGGCGGAAGACGCTGCTGGTATTCGTGGTGTTCGCCGTGTTGTTCATGTTCGCCGGCTGGTTCCTGTCGGACGTCACGCTCGACCCCGATCTGCAGGTGAAGAACTACGTCAGTTTCGTGCTGCGGACGATCAGTTGGCTGATCCTGCCGGTGGCCCTGCTGCTCTCGTGCTGGGGCCTGCCGGAAGACATTCGGGCCCGGTCGCTGCACACGGTTGTCACCAAGCCTGTCAGGCGGCACGAGATCGTCATCGGCCGGATCCTGGGCTATGCGGCGATCGGGGGGCTCGTCCTGGGGGTGATGGCGGTCGTGGGGTGGTTCTGGATCGAGCGCCAGTTGCCCGCGTCGATGCACTCGCAACTGGTCGCGCGCGTTCCCGTCTACGGCAAGCTGACGTTCGTCAGTACGGAAGGCAAGGACGTCAAGGAAGGCGTCAACACGGGCGACGAGAACATGTTCCGCAGTTTCATCGAGGGGAACACCAAGGCCCGCGCGATCTGGGAATTCGAGAACGTCGGCCCCCAACTGTTGACGAGCGACGGCGGGCTGGTGCTGGAATCGAGCTTCGACGCGTTCCGCACGTTCAAGGGAAAAATCGAGAAGCAGCTTTTGTGTCAATACACGCTCGTCAACCCGGCGAAAAACCTGCGCGTTCCGCTGAACAGTTTCGAGATCAACGAATTTCGCCGTAATTCGTATGACGTGCTGAAGGCGAATCCCAGTCTTCAAGACGTAGACGGCAAGCCAGTGACGCTGCGCGACATTGCTGAGGGAGGAACATTCAAGGTCTTCGGCGCAGTTTCTGGTGATGGCGCGCCCCGACCTGTTCATCCGACTGCCTGATCGCCCGTTCGCGTCGAGTTTCTTCAAGTGCATTCTGAACATCGGCCTGATGATGGTGATGGTGGTGGTGCTGGGGGTCGTGTCGGGGAGCTTTCTGAAGGGCCCGATTGCCACGGTGCTGACCGGTTTTGTGGTCGTCGTCGGCAAGATGGCACACGGGTTTCTGAACACGCTCGTCACGGGGGATGTTCAGTACCACAATCCAACCGTGAAGTTCCAGGGGGCCGGGCCGTTCGGCGCCCTGTATCGAATCGTCACGCACACCACCCCGGGCGTGGCCTTCGACGATACGTTCTTCTTTCGCACGATCGACAAGCTCGACACGATCGCACTCAATGCATTGTGGGCGATCTACAAAGTGTTTCCGGATTTCGGGTCGTTCGACACGACCGAATACACGGCCAACTCTTTTGATGTTCCCTGGTCGGAAGCGCTGCTGCCAAGCATCGCGACGACATTTGCGTATTGTATTCCGTGGATCATTGTCGGATATTTCAGTCTGCGCCTGCGCGAGCTGGAGTCGAAATGAGCAATCTGACGTCTCTTCAGCGAAAGCTGCTGTACCTGGGGGGCATCGTCCTCTTGCTGATCCCCATCACCTGGCTGGGGCTGCCCGCCGAACCGGCGCGCGGAGGAAAACAGGGGAGCGCGGGGGGGCTGCTGGCACAAAAGCGAGAGCAGTTCGAATACGGCGAACACGACCTGGGCAATGTCGACCCGGCCAGCTCGACCATGAACCTGCTGCTCCTGGGTTTTCGCGGATTCGCCACGAGCGTGCTGTGGACCGAAGCCATCGATCAGCAGCGGAATAAAGACTGGGCCGGGCTGCGCGCCACGACCGAGTCGATCATCCTGCTGCAGCCGCACTTCCTGAAAGTCTGGCATTTTCAGGGCTGGAACCTGGCGTACAACGTTTCGGCGGAGTGGGACGGCGTGACCGACCGCTATTACTGGGTGAAGGAAGGGATCAAGTTCTTCAAGAAGGGGCGCGACCGGAATGCACGCTACGCCGAACTGTACTGGTACGTGGGCGATACCACCGGCAAGAAGATCGGACGCAGCGATGAAGCAGTCCAGTTCCGCAAGTACTTCCGCCACGATCCCGACGTGGCGCGGTACAACGACGGCCCCGATCCGGAGGTCAATCGGGAAAGCCTCGACAATTACCAGGTGGCCGGCATCTCGTTTCAGCAGGCCAACGACACGATCGTCAAGTACGACAACGAACAGCACATCATGGCCCCCTATCTGTTCCGGGCCTATCCGCAGCGGGCCAACTTCGATCATGCAATGGCACTGCAGCGCGAAGGGGAATTCGGGGAGGTCGTCCGTAACATCTGGGCCGACGGATTCCGGGATTGGACGACGAAGTACGGGATGATGGACCTTGATTGCGAAGTGCTCAACAAGAAGATCCATCTCGAGGTCTCGCGCGATGAGCTGGCGGCCATGGACAAAAGGGACATCGCCGCCAATAAAGACCCCTTTCACCGCGAGACAACGTGGATCGGCAAATACCAGGACCAGGCGAATTACCCCTACTGGCGGGCCCGGTCGCGGCTTGAATCCGAGAAAGAAATGTCTGAGGCGCATCGCCTGCTTTACGAAGGCGAAGAGGCCCTGCACCGGGCCGACCCGGTCAACGCGATCGACCTGTATCTTCAGGGCATGACGAAATTCGACAAGCTCCTTCAAGACAATGACTACAAACAGATGAAAACCGAAGACGAGACGATCGAAGAGGCGCTGTTGGCCGTGATGGGCTGGCAGAGGTCGCTCGAATTGATCGACGAAGAGATTCCGGAACAGTTCCCGCTGAAAGACATGTGGGAGCGCAACGCGGCGCGCCAGAAGAACATCAGGCTGGAATTCGACCGCCGCCGGCGCTCGGCTAAATAGCCGCGCCGATCCGATTCTCACATCCCGGCTCCCCTTTCGGGCCGGCCGGCGGACTCGATGTGCCCCGGCCGGGGCACATCGGCAAGGCACCACCCGCGGCAAATCGGATGCACCTCCGCCGTGTTTCGGGGGCTGTTGGGCCTTGCCAAACCGCCGGTGTTTCCTTACTGTTTCCGCACTGAATCTTTATGGCGAAAACGTCGGAAATTGGATGATTTTGCAGAAACCTGAGGAACGGAGACTCGTGCTTATGGACCGCGTCAAGACGCTCGTTCTCACCCTGGCCCTGTGCTGCATTGCGGCCAGCGCCGCCCACGCCAGCGAAGCCGATCTGGCGATACCGGATTTGCACAACGGCCAGTTCGAAATCTTCGGCGGCACCATCAAAGCCTGGAACCTGCTGCTCTACGGCGCATTCGTAATCTGCGGCACCCTGGGCATCAGCCTTTATCTCCGCTCGCAGATACACGCCCTGCCGGCGCATAAGTCGATGCTCGACATTGCCGAGATCATTTTTCAGACCTGCAAGACCTATCTCATTCAGCAGGGGAAATTCCTGTTGATGCTGTTTGTGCTGATCAGCATCGCCATGACTTACTACCTGCTTGGTTTCAGCGGCGACGAGGGCTTGAAACTGACGAATCGGACCATTCAGGAACTGCGCATCGAGAAAGTGCCAGAGGACGTGCTCACGTCGCTGGCTCCGTTGCAGCAGGAAAAACCGCTGCCCGCTGCCGAGTTTACAGCCCGGCTCTCTTCCAGCGTTTCGAAAGAGCAGTGGGACGCGCATGGCAGCACGATCACCCGGATCGCCGCGCCCGTGCCGATTGCACCCCTGCTGAAAGTGCTGTACGTGCTGCTGTTCTCGATCGTGGGCATGGGGGGGTCGTATGCGGTCGCCTGGTATGGCATCCGCGTGAACACCTATGCCAATTGCCGCACGGCGTTCGCGTCGCTCCGCGGGCAGCCGTGGGACGTGGTGAACATCCCCCTGCGTGCCGGGATGTCGATCGGCCTGTACCTGATTTCGCTTGAACTCGTGATGATGGTCATCATTCTGCTGTTCGTGAAGCGCGAAATCGTCGGCGTGTGCTTCCTGGGATTTGCGATCGGCGAATCGCTGGGCGCCTCGGCCCTGCGCATCGCGGGAGGCATTTTCACGAAGATCGCCGATATCGGCTCCGACCTGATGAAGATCGTGTTCAACGTGAAGGAAGACGACCCGCGCAACCCGGGCGTGATCGCCGACTGCACGGGGGACAACGCGGGCGACTCGGTGGGACCGACGGCCGACGGATTCGAGACGTACGGCGTGACCGGTGTGGCCCTGATCGCCTTCATCACGCTGGCGGTTCCGAGCATCGAAATTCAAGCCAAGCTGATCGTGTGGATTTTCGCCATGCGGTTCCTGATGGACTTCATGTCGGGGGCGTCGTATTTCATCAACCAGGCAATTTCCGAGAAACAATACAGAGGCCTCAAGGAGTTCGACTTCGAACAGCCGCTGACGCGCCTGATCTGGATCGCCTCGATGCTGTGCATCTCCACTTCGTTCGGGATGAGCTGGCTGTTAATTCGCGACCTGGCGGCGGGCCAACCCTGGCTGTGGTTGCAACTGGCGTCGATCATCAGTTGCGGCACGCTGGCGGCCGTCCTGATCCCCGAATTCACCAAGGTCTTCACCAGCTCGCACTCGAAGCACGTCCACGAAATCGTGACGGCGTCACGCGAAGGGGGGGCGTCGCTGACGATTCTGTCGGGGCTGGTGGCCGGCAATTTCAGCGCCTTCTGGAAAGGCATGCTGATCATGGGGCTGATGTCGGGCGCGTACTATGTCAGCACCTTCGGGCTGGACACGGTGATGCTGGCCCAGCTCGATCCCGGCAAGGCCCCGGTGGGCGTCGGTTCGATCTTTGCGTTCGGCCTGGTCGCCTTCGGGTTCCTGTGCATGGGGCCGGTCAACATCGCCGTCGACAGTTACGGCCCCGTGACAGATAACGCCCAGTCGGTGTTCGAGCTGGCGCAGACCGAGAAAATCCCGGGGATCAGGGAAGAGATCAAGCGCGATTTCGGTTTCGATCCCGACTTCGAGCGGGGCAAGCATTACCTGGAAGCGAACGACTCGGCGGGCAACACGTTCAAGGCCACGGCCAAACCGGTGCTGATCGGCACGGCAGTCGTCGGCGCGACGACGATGATCTTTTCGATCATCCTGTTACTGGGCAAAGAAGGCATGCTGCACCTGTCGCTCACCGATGCTCCGGTGCTCCTGGGTTTCATGACGGGCGGCGCGGTGGTCTACTGGTTCTGCGGGGCCTCGATGCAGGCCGTCACGACTGGCGCCTATCGGGCCGTCGAATACATCAAAAAGAACATGGACCTCACAAAGACCGCGGCCGACATCGAAGACTCGAAGACCGTCGTGCGGATCTGCACCGAATACGCGCAGAGCGGCATGTGGAACATTTTTATCGTGCTGATGACGATGACGCTGGCGATTGCTTTCTTCGATCCCAACTACTTTGTGGCTTATCTCATCTCGATCGCCGTGTTCGGGCTGTACCAGGCGATCTTCATGGCCAATGCCGGCGGGGCGTGGGACAACGCGAAGAAACTGGTCGAAGTCGACCTCAAGGAAAAGGGCACGCCGCTGCATGCCGCGACCGTCGTGGGGGACACGGTCGGCGACCCGTTCAAGGATACGACTTCGGTGGCCCTCAACCCGATCATCAAATTCTCGACGCTGTTCGGCCTGCTGGCGGTGGAAATCGCCGTCCACGTGAAGAAGGCTGCCAAGGAACACGGCGGAACCGATTACACGGCGGTCGTCGGCGTGGTGATGCTGCTCGTGGCGCTGATCTTCGTGTGGCGGTCGTTCTACTCGATGCGCATTCCGGAGAAGACCTGACGGATTTCCGGTGCGCATGCGGATGCCCGGTTGTTCAGCCCGAAGCGGCCGGCGACGGCCCTTCAGGTCGGTGGTTGCGGGACCCGGCTGCGCCCCGCGCCTCAATGACGGAGGCGCGGGAATTTCCGAACCTGGCGTCGGGTCCGGCTGTCATTTCCGGTTCGCCTTGGTTGAACATCCCTTTGGCATCGGGGATGATCCTGTTTCTGCCGTTTTTACCGTTTTGAAGAGCGTGTGACGATTCCGAATCCAGCCAGCAAATCCACATTGGCCCTCGAAGACCGGCGCCGCAGCCTGAAAGCCGCCTGCCGCTGCGCGAAAGTGGCGGAAGACATGCGCGGAAAAGACACGGTCGTGCTCGATCTCACCGAAGTTACGGCCATCGTCGATTATTTCGTGATCACGACTGGTTCAAGCGGCCGGCAGATGCGATCGGTGGCCGACGAAATCGAGCGGTCGATGCGCAGCGGAGGCTCGCGGCCCCGCAGCATCGAAGGGCAGAACGACGCCAACTGGATCCTCGAAGATTTCGGCGACATCGTGCTGCACGTGTTCAGTCCCGAGGCGCGCAAGCTCTACGACCTCGAGCACCTGTGGGCCGACGCCCCGCGCATCGACTGGAAAGCCGAGCTGGACCGCACCTGAGAACGACGATGAACGTTTTATCAGAGCTTCGCGCGCGGTTCCGGACCGCCCTGGAAGGGCTGGGGGTCGATCCCACACTGGCGGCGATGGTCAAGCCGGCCCAGGATTCCCGGTTCGGAGACTACCAGGCGAACTGTGCCATGCCGCTGGCCAAGCAGCAGGGCGGCAGCGCGCGCGACGTGGCCGCGTCGATCGTCGAACGCCTTTCGGTCGCCGATCTGTGCGAACCGCCGGAAATCGCCGGCCCGGGATTCATCAATCTCAAGCTGCAGGCCGACTGGCTCGTCGCGCACGCGCATGCGCTTGTCGCCGACGACCGGCTGGGGGTGGCGCGGGCAGCTCAACCCGGAACGATCGTCATCGACTATTCGTCGCCCAATGTCGCCAAGCCCATGCACGTGGGGCATTTGCGCAGCACCGTGATCGGCGACGCC
>JACQFH010000256.1 GCA_016200145.1 Planctomycetia bacterium
CGCAACCGTGGCCGTCAAACCAGGCCTCTTTCACTTTGTTATTCTCGTCGACCAGCAGTTCCAGCCGCACCTGGTCGCCGCACAGAGGATTCTCGTCCTCGTGTGCGATCGTCGGACGCTCGAGATGCCCGCGATGATACGGAGATTCGAAGTGGTCGAGGATGTAATCGTCGTACAGGTCGTCGCTCATCGGCGAGTCGCGAAATTATTTCCAATTGCCGGCGGAGTGCAGTGCGCCGGCAGAATGTTCAGGCCAAAAGGAGTTATCTTCCCTTATTCTAGGGGCGGCTGCGTTCGAGGGAAAGAGCGGGCGGCGAGCGGTGGTGTCGAAGTGCCCCGGCCGCTCCTAAGCGGCCGGGGCACTTTCGCGCTGCGAGTTCTAGTCACGACACAATCCGCTCGGAGGAATTGAGGTTGCCGTAAACACTCGACAACAGCCAACTTGATAGTCGGAAGCGTGCAGCCTGCGATACTCGCTCCCCTGACGGGTCGCGGTTGAACGACTTGGGGCTGTTTCAGGCGATCTCGGGCAGCGTAAAGCCCTTGCGGTATTCGCGGCCCATGAGCCGGGAGGCGGGTTCGTTGCCGACGATCGTTTCGGTCGCCTTGTCGAATCGCACAACCGACTGCGTCCGCCAGGCGATGTTCGCCAGATGGCACAAGAGCGTGCTGCGGTGGGCGATTTCGATGTCGGCGTTTGGCTTCTCGCGGCTGGCGATGCAGTCGAGAAAATTCGCCTTGTGAACTTTTTCCAGCTCCGATCCTTCGTGCTTTGCGACGACCTTTTCGTTCTTGCCCGAGCCTTCGTAAATCACCCAGCCGCGACCATTCGTGACCAGCGTCCCTTGAGAACCGTAGAAGGCGACGCCAAAGCCTTCGCCGTCGATGCCGCGCGGCGACCAGGTGCGATGCTCCCACTGAATGCAGGCGCCGGGAACGTCAAAGGTGGCCAGTTGCGTGTCGGGGGTTTCCTGGTCGTCGTCGAAGAAGTACTTGCCGCCGCCGCAGGTGACGGAATCGACAAAATCGATGCCCAGCCCCCAGCGGGCGATGTCGAGGGCATGGATGCCGTTATTGCCGCATTCCCCCGTGCCGTAATCCCAGCGCCAATGCCAGTGATAGTGCACAAGGTTCTTCTTGTACGCTTTGTCCGGACCAGGGCCACACCACAGGTTGAAGTCGAGATTGGCCGGTGGCGACGTGGGTTCTTCGCGGCCGATATTGGGGCGGTTGCCGGTGATCCAGCAGCGCACGAAATTGACTTTGCCGATCCGGTCCCCCTGGATTTCTTTGACGAGTGCCTGCATGTCGACACCGCTGCGGCGCTGCGTGCCGACCTGCACGACACGGCCAAAACGCCGGGCGGCGGCGACCATCCTCTGCCCCTCGATGGGGTTGTGACAGCAGGGTTTCTCGACGTACACGTCTTTGCCGGCCTGGCAGGCGAGAATCGTTGCCAGCGCGTGCCAGTGGTCCGGCGCCGCGCACACCAGCGCGGTGACGCTGGGGTCGTCGAGCGCGACGCGAAAATCTTTCTCAATGAGGGGGGTGGGCTTGTTGCCGTCCTGCACGATCTTGACCGCCGACGGAATCGTGTCGCTGTCGGGGTCGCAGATGTATGCGATCTCGACTTCCGGGATGGCAACGAACCCGGGCAGCAGTTGCTTGCCGCGGCTGTTGACCCCCATGATCGCCAGCTTGACCGGGGGGCGGTCCTTTGGTTTTTCTTCTTCGCCGGCGAAAACGCGGGCGGCCAGTGACGCAGCGGAGGTGCCAGCGGCGAGGCCGGTAGCCGAGTTGAGGAATTCGCGGCGGTTGAGGGCAGTCATCGCATGGGCTCCTGGGGAAGTGAGGCGGAGTTTATGATAGCAGCACTTCGCAGCGCGTGCGATTCACGCGGAGGCTGGTCGCGTCGCCCCGTAGCCGGAACACGACAGACGTGCCCCGGCCGCTTTTTGGGCGGCCGGGGCACGGCCTGCGTACAGACGCCTCCCACAAGTGCGGATTGGCAATTGGGCATCGATTGAAAATCGGGTTCAGGCGATGTCAATCGTGCTTGGCAGTGCCCCGGCCGCGGAGAGCGGCCGGGGCACGCTTTGCGCGGGGCCCCTGTCGACGTCTAGTTGTTGTCGATGAACGTCGCCGATTCGGGGTTCGGCATCTGCTGTTGGTTCTGCTGCTGCGGATGTTGCTGCGGCTTCGGCTGGGGAGGCTTCGTGACCAGGTTCTTCAGCCGCTTCTGCAACTCGTTGGCGTCGATCGTGCGGTCGACTTTCATGACGCGCATGCGGCTAAGGGACGGGATGGCCGCCTGGTCGAGCGCCTCGATCGTGGCGACGACTGAATCGGCGAGACCCTCGCCTGCCGAGACAACCAGCGTATTCGACAGCTCGACGACGCCGATCGACAACTGGCCTTTGAATTTCGCGGGAGAATCGGGCTTCTTTTCGTCGTTGCCGAAGTTGTTGATGTAGGTGTACATCGAATCGTTGCCCTTCTTGTTCTGTCCGTTCTGGTTCTGAAGGGCGGGGTCATTCGCGCTGAGCAGATCGCGGTACACCTCTTTGACGGCATCGGCCAGGGCGCGGGCCTTCGAGTACTTGACGTGCACGAGTTTCGTCTGGCGGACGGCGGCTGAGTCTTTCGATTCGGGGACGTCGTACAGGTCGATCAGCTCTTCGATGATCCGCAGTTGATTCTGGTCGGCCCCGGTGACGAGGATCGAATTCGAATCGGCATCGGAAATGAATTTCAGCGGCCGGCGCTTCGAAAGCCGGCGATCGTCGTCGGATTGACCGCCCGACGACGGGCTGTAGCCGAAGTAGATGTAATCGTAACGGCTACGCGACGGCTTCTTCTCTTTCTCTTCGAAGAAATCCTTGAGGTTGAGCGCCACGCCGTAGGCCCAGGTCGTGTGGTACTTGAGCTTGAAGATCTTGTAGTCGCGGCGGCCCGGGGACATCTCGGCGACCAGGTCTTCGAGACGGTCGAGGGCCTCGGTGTCGGACGACGAAATGATCATTTTGCCATCAGGACCACGGCCGATGCGGATCGGGGCGGGCGGGGCCGCAGGAGCGGCGGTTCGCGCCGCCCGAGCTTCTCGCGTCGGACCGGAAGGCGGCAGTTCTTCAACCGCACCTTCGTCATCGGCATCCTTTCCATCGCCGGCGGGCTTCTCGGCGGCTCGGGCTCTCGGTGCAGGCGCCTCAACCGACTCGGCCTCGGTGGCGTCTTTTGATGATTCGTCCTCGTCGATCAGCCTGAACAGGCGAGCTTCCGTCACAACAGGCAAGTTCGACTTCGGTGGTGGTGCCTGCGTCGTCGTTTCTCCGTCGCGTTTGCGCGGCGGCTGTTTCTTCTGATTCGAGGGCCGTACCGCCGGTTCGTCTTCTTCAGGCTCAGGCTTCGGGGCAATCTCCAGGGGGTTCTTTCCCACTCCCTGCCACGAGCGCCGCAGTTTCTTCAGCAACTGGTCGACTTCTTCAGGAGGGATCGTATCGAGCACGCGCAGCGTCGAAAGATTTCCGCCGGGGCCGGAAATTTCGCCGAGCTTCACCAGCAGGTGGCTGACTTCATCCAGTTCGATGGCATTGGCCCACAGCAGCAGGCGATTGTGCTCGGTGTCGGCGTCGACGCGGAACTTGCGGGATTCGTCTTCCTGCTCATTGCCGCGGCCGCCGCCATACGGGTAGTAGTCGAAATACGGATAGTACCTGTTGTTCTGCTGTTTTTTCTTTTCGCCGCCCCCCATCATGAATTCAATCGTGCCAGCGACGTAATCGGCCTCCAGACGGCGGAGCTTGATGACTTCGAACTTGCGATCGGTGCCGTCGAGCTTGTTGACGAGGGTACGAATCGTCAGGTGATCGGCCAGCGCGGCGTGGGCGATGATCGACTTGTTTCTCTTGTCGACCTGCAGGCGCGTCGTGGGGTCGAGGTCACCCATGTCTTCGAGCATCTTGACGAGCACTTCGGGATCGACTGCCGCCAGCCGGTAGACTTGGGTGCGGTTCACGCTTTGCCGGAGGTCTTGCGAGCGGCTGGATGGGACGTCGATCAGCTTGACGGCCTCGGCGACGATGGCCATCTGGTCGGCGGGCGCCTGCACGACGATGCTGTTCTCACGCGGATTGGCGACCAGGTGCACTTGCGGCGTCTGCTTGGGCGGGGGCTTGGGCCCTCCCTGCTGCGCCTGCTGCTGTTCCATCATCATCTGCTGTTGCTGCATCATCATCTGTTCGCGTGACATCTGCCCGCCGCCCTGGGTCGACTTTTTCTTTTCCAGGCCCAGCAGCTCGCGCACCTGCTCGATGACTTCGGCGGCCCGCGTGTACTCCAGGCGGAATTCGCGCACGATGCGCTTCCGTCCGCGGTGAGACTGCTCGTTGGCCAGCATGTCGCGAATCTCGATCAGATTGATCGCCGCGTCCATGACTTCGACGCGATTGGTGGCCTTCAGGGCCGAGAGCTTGCCGTTCGGACTGACCATGGGCTTGAGCTCTTCGGTGGCCGCTTCGGCAGTGAGCGAGTCGAGCGGGAACGACACCTTGACGAACTCGTGCGGCTCGCGTTCGTCGAGCGCATCGGGCGCGACGCGGGGGACGGCGCTTGGGTCGATCTTCTTGATATTGACGACCGACAGAACCTCGCCGTGCCGGATCAGCGTGAATCCGCGATCGAGCAAATGCCTGTTGATGAGGTCGCGTGCCTCGGGAATCGTGTAGCTGCGCTGAGTCCGCAGGTTGAGATAGTCGGCAGGGACTTCCTGCCAGTCGAGGCTCAGGTCGGAGACGCGGGCCAGCCATTCCAGGACGGCAGGCCAGGGCTGCCCGTGAAAATTGAACCGCACCCGGCCGTTCTCATCGGGGCGAATCTCCAGTTCTTTGGGATCGGCCGCGGCATCGGGCTTGGTCGGGCGCGTGGTCGTTTTGGGCTTGTCTTCGGGTTTGGCGCCGTCGGCAGGTTTGCCCCCTTCGCCGGCCTTGCCGCCGGGGTTTTGCCCTGGTGGCACCGCCATCGGTTTGCCGTCCGGACCGATTTGCACCCTGACAGCGCCAGGCGGGGCTCCGGCGGGGGCCGCCGCCGGTTCAGCCGTGGTGGCCTCGACGGCGGCGCGAATCGCCGCGTCTTCGGCATTTTGGGCAATGGCTCCGGAAGCGGTCGCCAGACAGGCGGCGATCGCCAGCAGTCCGCCGAATCTCCGAAAAGCCGTCATGGTCAAGGTAACCCGAGCGCAAGGCCAAAATCGGCAACCGAGGAGAGGACCCAAGCCCGCGGCTACTCCGCGAACTCTCCCCGAGTCCCCATCATATCAACGTAGAGAAGCGGTTTAAAGACAATTTGTCTAAAAAAATTCGGGGTGCGGTGGCGATTTGCCGCACAATCCAGCGTTCGCCCGAATCGAGGAATTTTCTCGCCGTGCGGTACGAGTACGATCAGTCGTCCGCCGGGTTGCCGATCGGGTGCTCGCGAGTTCTACGTCGGAACCTGACGCGAGTTCGCTAACTAGGGCCTGGTTGGGCCGGTTTCCGGAAAATCTCGGTCAGAATGCGGGTGTGGCATTTGGCGAACTCCAAAACCTGACCTAGATTGATAATTGACAGTACTCCCGTTATCCGATTTGCGTCAGTGGCCACCGCATTCGACAGTCAGCATCCCGGTGTCGGTAGGAGAACGCCATGCAGCACCTCTTGAGATTTCTGCTCGACGATCGCGCGACGACTGCGGTTGAGTACGCCGTCATGCTGGCACTGATTCTGATCGTCCTCATCGGTTCGGTTGTCACGGTCGGTCAGGGAACCGGGGGCATGTGGAGCGGCACCAACTCGTCCCTGCAATCGGTCGGCTTCGGGTCGTAGACAGGCACCCGCCTCAAACGCCGCCGGGCAGATTGTGGATCAGCCGCGTTCGCATACCAACCCGAAGCGCCAGTTTTGAAGTTGCGCTTTTTCGGACCGTTTCTCCGTAAGTCGGTATTGTCAAAAGCGAAGCTCCTCCGCATCTTTCCTGCGCCGGATTGGTTTCAAGGCACAGGGAGAGGAAGGAGCCTCGC
>JACQFH010000257.1 GCA_016200145.1 Planctomycetia bacterium
AGATGTTCAGGAGTCTGCCCGTAAGCCGGAAAAGGCTGGCAAGCTGGAGATTCAATCTGGGTAAGTTGCGATCCTCAAAATCCCTTCGCCGAACGGTATTGCGTTTAAACGACTTGGGTGCGACGGTCTACGGGTCGTTCGACCTGTTGAAGTTGAGCGGGTAGACTGGGCGGCAGTCTGTAATCGGACTATTCCTCCATGATTATCCCCGAGGGTGAATCGCATGTCGCCGTCTTTGCGTGTCGTTCTGTGCACAGGTTTGTTTGCCGTCAGCGCGGCGCCGGCGGTGCTGCGTGCCGATGAACCGAAAGTTGAATTGCTCTGGCCTCAGGGCGCGCCCGAGGCCGTCGGCACCGACGACGCCGACAAGCCAACGCTGACGATCTGGGCGCCGCCAGCCGACAAAGCCAACGGCTGTGCGCTCGTGATCTGCCCCGGCGGTGGCTACGGACACCTGGCAGTCGACCACGAAGGCAAGCAGATCGCCGAATGGGCGAACTCGCTGGGCATTACGGCGTTCATGCTCAAATATCGGATCGCTCCCCGGTACAAGCATCCGGCGCCATTGCAGGACGCGCAGCGAGCCATCCGCACCGTGCGGGCCAGGGCAGGGGACTGGAAGGTCGATCCGAAGCGCGTCGGCATCATGGGATTTTCGGCCGGCGGGCACCTGACCTCGACGGCGGCCACCCATTTCGACGACGGCAAGGCCGACGCGGCCGACCCGATCGAAAAGGTGAGCTGCCGTCCCGATTTCGTCGTGCTGTGCTATCCAGTGATCTCGCTCAACACCTCGTATGTCCATCAGGGCTCGAAGAACAACCTGCTCGGGAAAGAACCCGATCCGAAGCTGGTCGAAAACCTGTCGAACGATTTGCAGGTCACCGAAAAAACGCCTCCCACGTTCCTGTTCCACACGAACGAAGATTCGGGAGTCGTTCCGGAAAACAGCGTGCTGTTCTACATGGCATTGCGGAAGGCGAAAGTCCCCGCAGCGCTGCACATTTACGAAAAAGGACCACACGGCGTGGGCCTCGCGCAGAAGATTCCGGGCCTGGCGACGTGGCCGGGCCTGTTGGCAAGCTGGATGGGGGGACGCGGCCTGCTCGACAAACCCAAGCTGGTCGCCGATCGCCCGGAGACAATCACCGATCCTGATTTCGCCGTGCAGGGAGAGTACGCGGGAGACATTCAGACCGACGGCGAAGGCCGCAAACTCGGCGTGCAGGTGATCGCCCGCGGCAACGGCAAGTTCACGGCCGTCGGTTATGTCGGCGGTCTGCCGGGCGACGGGTGGCAGGGGCCAAAGAAATACGAATCGGAGGGAACCTCCAGCAACGGCGTGACAACCTTCGGCGTGGTCGAGATCGCCGGCGCGACAATCAAGGACGGCCTGTTTACGATCACCACGGTCGGCGGCAAGGTGATGGGAAAGCTGAACAAGGTTTCGCGACAGAGCCCGTCGCTGGGCGCGAAGCCCCCTTCTGGCGCGATCGTCCTGTTCGACGGCGGCAGCGTTAACGAATGGGACGGCGCCCGGCTGACATCCGATGGGCTGCTCATTCCGCAGGCGACGAGCAAGAAGAAGTTTCAGAGCGGCACGCTGCACCTGGAATTCCGCACGCCGTACATGCCGCAGGATGCCGGGCAGGGACGCGGCAACAGCGGCTGCTACCTGCAGGGACGATACGAGGTGCAGATCCTGGATTCGTTCGGACTCGAGGGGAAAGACAACGAGTGCGGGGGAATCTACAGCGTGAAGAACCCGGCCCTCAACATGTGCTTTCCACCCCTGGTGTGGCAGACTTACGACATCGATTTTACGGCCGCGAAATACGACGATGCGGGCGCCCTGACGAAAAATGCCCGGATCACCGTGCGTCACAACGGCGTCGCCGTGCATGACGACGTCGAGCTTCCCAATCGCAAGACGACCGCCGCCCCGGTCGAAGTCGGGCGCGACCCCGGCCCGATCTATCTGCAAGACCACGGCAACCCGGTGCGATTCCGCAACATCTGGTTTGTCGAAGCCAAGTGACCGGCCACGAGCGACGCAGATTTTAGCCACGGATGAAACACGGATTGAACACGGATGAAGATGCCGGGAGTCGATGCGGGAGAGATCGGGAAATCGCCGAATTTTCGTGTCAACAATTCGTCCCGAGCGTCAAAGTATTCTGAGGTAGCGAACTAAGCGACCGCGGATAGCCGCGGATGTGCCGGCAATCGTCCCCTCTTTTATCCGCGCGGATCCGCGTCTTCCGCGGTAAAAATCGTGTTTCACGCCTGATAATCCAAAGGAAAGCATCATGACCCGGTTCAGATGGACTGTTTTCCTGACGGCAGGGGCGTGCGGATTGCTGGGGCTGGCGGCGGTGTCGCCGGCTTGTTGCCCGGTGGGGCCGCAGGGCAAACCGGTGGTCAACGCCGACCAGACGATGATTATCCTGTGGGATGCGGCGACAAAGACTCAGCACCTGATCCGCAAGGCGTCGTTCAAAAGCGCGGCCGACGATTTCGGATTTCTGGTGCCGACCCCCACGAAGCCGGATCTGAGTGAATCAGGAAACGAAGCCTTTCCATTCCTGCAGAAGCTCACAGAACCGGAAATCAAGAAAGTGCCGCGCCCCAGCGGCGGTGTCAGTTGCGGCTGCGGCGCCGTGGCGCCAAAGTCAGCCAGCCGCGATTTGTCCAACGATGTTCGGGTCCTGGAGGAGAAATTGGTCGCCGGGTTTCACGCTGCCGTTCTGGAAGCCGATTCGGCAGGAGAACTCGTCAAATGGCTCGACGGCCGCGGATACGCGTTCTCACCAGAAGTCGAGGAGTGGGTGAGACCCTACGTCGAACAGGGATGGAAAATCACAGCCCTCAAGATCGCGAAATCGGACGGCGAGAATGTCGATCCCAACGTGACGGCGTCGGCATTGCACATGAGCTTTCAAACCGATACGCCGCTGTTTCCCTATCGCGAGCCCGATTTCAAGCAGCAAACCAGCGCGGTGGGTGCCAGCCATCGACTGTTGCGAATCTTCTTCATCGGCGACGCACGATACCGCGGCGAGCTGACGAAAGACCACAATTGGTCGGGACGCCCGGCCTGGTCCGATTCTCTCAGTGCCGAAAACCGTACGAAGATTCTCGACCTTCTCGGCTTATCCGATGCCGACGGTCCGCGGAAGTTTTGGCTGACCGAATTCGAAGACAACTGGGCCTACGTCGTCGCCCCGTCGGATTTGCGATTCGCGCGCGACGGCAATCAGAAAGTAATCCACCGCGAGCCAATCATTCTATACGTGTCGACCAACTCCGGCCCGGACGTCACGCCGTATCTGTTCGCTGTGGTGTTCGTCGTGCCAGGCGTCGTGCGCACGTTCCGCCAGCGGAGAAAATCGACGAACGAGTAAGCACATCGAGGGTCCGGGCGCGAACTCGCTGGGTGGCCGGGGCTGGACCGAAGGGAAGCCCCGGAGGTGAAGAGCACAATGTCGCTCTCGAGCCAAGGACACGCAGTCCTTTCGCCGCACCGCGAGACGATCCTCACTTACAATTCCAGCCAGTCATAAGGAATAGGATCGGGTTTCAGGATGTTGAGCGGCGCATCCGCATACCAGCCTGCGCTCGACCATTTCCAGTCTCGGGCGTCCGACACGAGCTTTCGTCTCACGGGGTTCTCGTGAATGTAATCGATCATCTTTTGCAAAGTTCGTGCATTGTCGATGGCGTCAGATAGCCAGCCACAAGCGGTCTTTGGATAGAGACGGGTACCTCAGGTAACACGAAAACGTTTATTCGTGAGCCTGTTTTGGGGCGTTGATTGCTTTCGGGCGCTGGAGTCGTTCGCGGTAGTCCATGCCGGTCACCAGCTTCTTCGTGTTGTCGTCGACTTTGGTTTGGTGGCGGAAACTGCTCTTCACCGCCGGGGCTTCCCGTTGGTCCAGCCCCGGCCACCCATAATGATTTTTTTCTCACACGCGCAATTGCTCGCCAGGCGCGGCAAGCGCGTCGGGATAGCGGGCGCGGATCGGGTCGACGACATCGCGGATGAACGCGTCGACCTGCTGGGGGGCACGGCCGATGAACCGTGCGGGCTCGAGCGTTGCCGACAGGTCGACCTGTGCAAACGCCCGGTCGGCTGCCAGGCGTTCAAACAAGTCGTTGGCCTCGCCTGATTCCTTGACCTGCCGTGCGGCGGCCTGGCTGTGTACGCGAATTCGTTCGTGCAGGTCCTGGCGATCGCCACCGGCAGCGACCCCGGCCATCAGAATGCTTTCGGTTGCCATAAAGGGGAGCTCGGCCGCAAGTCGCCGGGCGATCGTCTTCGGATACACAACAAGCCCCTCGGACACGTTCCGGTACAGAATCAGCACGGCGTCGATGCCCAGAAACGCCTGTGGCAATGTCAAACGACGATTGGCGCTGTCGTCGAGCGTGCGCTCCATCCACTGCACGGCGGCCGTTTGATCAGCGCTGGATTTCAAGCTCATCACGAAGCGCGACAGGCCGCACATCCGTTCGGCGCGCATCGGGTTGCGCTTGTACGCCATTGCCGATGAGCCGATCTGCTTCTCTTCGAACGGCTCTTCAATCTCTTTGAAACTTTGCAATATCCGCAGGTCGCTGCCCGCCTTGTGTGCCGACTGTGCGATGCCACCGAGCGCGTCGAGCACCTGAGCGTCGATCTTTCGCGAGTAGGTCTGGCCGGTGACGGCATACACGCCGTCGAAGCCCATTTTGCGCGCGACGAGCTGGTCGAGGGAGTCGACTCGCGCATGATCGCCATCAAAGAGCTGCAGGAAACTGGCCTGCGTGCCGGTCGTGCCTTTGGCCCCGCGAAACCGCAAGCGGTCGAGTCGAGTTTCGATTTCTTCGAGGTCGAGCACTAAGTCATAGCACCAGAGCGTGGCCCGCTTGCCCACCGTCGTCGGCTGAGCTGGTTGAAGGTGCGTGTAAGCCAGGCACGGTAAATCGCGGTGCGCCGCGGCGAACCGGGCCAGGCAATCGATCACGGCGACCAGCCGGCGGCGAATCAACCGCAGGCTCTCGCGAAACAGAATCAGGTCGGTGTTGTCGGTAACGTAGCAGCTCGTGGCCCCCAGGTGGATGATCCCCCGCGCGGTCGGGCATCGGTCGCCGTACACGTGGACGTGGGCCATTACGTCGTGCCGCAGATCCCGCTCGTAGGCCGCCGCGGCGGAAAAGTCGATGTCGTCGACAGCGCCTCGGAGCTCGGCAATCTGCTCGGCGGAAATTGCCAGACCTAGTTCTTTTTCAGCTTCGGCCAGCGCGACCCATAACCGGCGCCAGGTGGAATGGATTGACTGGGGCGACCAGAGTCGCACCAGGTCTCGCGATGCGTAGCGGCTGATGAGTGGATTCTGATACTGATCGTGGCTCAAGTCGAAGACCTCGGAATCTCCTGATGACAAATTGGAAATAATGGCGCGCCAGCGGTTTGCGGGGGCGGCCCGAATCACTATGATTTGCGGGTTGAGGGGCCCCGCGCGGCATCGCTTGCGCGCCAATTCGATTGTACACAATCGCAAAGCGAAACACTTCACTCGCTAAGGATTTACGTCATGACGCCGCTGGAATCGCTCATCGCCTCCGGGACCAAGCTCTGGCTTGACAGCATCGATCCGGACCTGGTCGTCGCCAATCGTGCGTTCGGGGCCACCGGGGCCACGTCGAACCCGATCATTGTCTCGGACCTCATCAAAACGGGCCGCTTCGACCGGCAGCTCACCGATCTGATGGCCCGCGGCCTGGATGACGATGCGACGGCCTGGCAGGTGACCGATTTTCTCGTGCGGCAGGCGCAGAACGTGTTTCAACCTGTTCACGCCGCGACGAAGGGGGACGACGGTTACGTCAGTTTCGAACTCGATCCGCTGCTGGAAGACCCGGCCTGCAAGCTGTCGGTCGCCGAAAAGGGTCAGCAGTATGCCGAGCTCGGAAAAAAATGGGCGGCGGGACATACGAACCGGATGATCAAAGTTCCCGCGACTCCGGGAGGCCTGGCGGCACTCGAAGAACTCTCTGCGGCGGGAGTGACGCTCAACGTCACGCTGATCTTCTCGCAGCGGCAATACCACGCAGCCCGCGACGCGATCTGGCGCGGAGCCCAGCGCCGCGCTTCATTGGCCGGATTCAAATCGGTCTACAGCATTTTCATCAGCCGCATCGACGTCTATACGAAACAACATGTTGCGCAGCTTTCGCCGCAGGCGCAGGGCCAGGTCGGAATCGTCAATGTGAAACGCCTGTGGCGCGAAAACCAGGAGTACTGGCAGTCGAAGAATGTGCCGCTCAAGCAGGAAATCGTTTTCGCCAGCACGGGGACGAAAGATCCGAGCGACCCTCCCGATAAATATGTCGGCGCTCTGGCCGGGTCCGACATTCAGACGAACCCGCCCGCCACGAATGCCGCCGTTCAGCAGTTGGGCGGCAAGAAATACACACGCACCGTCGATCAAATGCCCGCCGCCGACGTTTTGGCCGAGATTGACCGCGAGGTCGACTTCCAGAAGATGGAAATCGTCCTGATGGAAGAGGGTCTCAAGAAATTCGCCGATCCGCAGAAGGCGCTGCTCAAACTGATTGGTGAGAAGCGGCAGGCGCTGAAGGCGTGACAAGCTGCACCAGCACCCGATCGGCAAGCCGGTGAGACACGTCGCGCGTCTGACCGTCGTCGAGGGCAACTTTCCACATCGGCGGCTGCGTTTCGTGCTGGACGACGTGCAACACCTGACCGAGTGTGAGGCCCAGCTCGACGACTTCTCCGGCCGAGCGGTCGGGCTCGACCAGCGCCGCGGTGAGGCCGGCCGGAGAATCCGACAGCCCGATGATCCGGGCCCGGTCGCCCACCCGTAATTTCGAGAGTGTGAAGACACCCGGCGACTGGTCGGCGAACGGGCTGCGCGGAATGGGCGCGCCGTGGGGGTCGGTTGCCGGATGCCCCAGCACGTCGTCGACGCGTTCGACGAGCTGCTCGCTCAACAGGTGCTCGACCGTCTCTGCCGTCGGATGCACGTGGTCGCTGGCCAGGCCCACCTGTTCCACCAGATAAGTCTCCCACAGGCGATGGGCCCGGTCGAGCCGCTCGGCCTGCGCCCGGCCCCGCGCAGTCAGTTTCAAATCTGTTGAATTTGCACTGGCCGGTTCAATCCAGCCGCGGCGCTTCAGCGCTGCAACCGACCAGGCGGCAACAAGTTTTGCCGTCCCCAGGCGTCCGGCGAGCCAGCCCGCGTCGACTGGGGCGGCCCCCGCCTTCAGTAACTGCCGGATCGTGTTTTCCTGTTGCATCCGCAACCGCAGCCGCAACCTGCGCACCGCCGCGGCGACCAGACCCTGCTGCGGTGCAAACAGAAACGCCAGTGAAAACAGCCCGCAGGCGACCGATACCATCGCACCCGCGGCCGAGACCGACAGCCAGTACGCGATATGAAATCCCAGGACTGAAGAAATCGCCGCGGCCACAGTCGACCAGGCAAACATCGCCGGCAGGCGTCGCGTCAACAGATAAGCCGTGGCGCCTGGCGCAATCAGCATGGCGACAACCAGGATGGCCCCAACGGATTCAAACGCACCGACAACAGTCACCGAGAGGGCCGACATCATTCCGTAGCGGATTGCGCGCGGCCACAACCCCAGTGACTGCGCCAGTTGCGGGTCGAACGACACGACAAGCAGTTCCTTGTAGAGCGCCAGGATCAGGCCGGCGACGAGGGCGACAATGCTCGCCATCTGCACGACCGCCTGCGGGACAGCCTGCCCCCCAAGTTGCACGACAGGACCGCTGGCCACAATTTCGAGGTTGCCATAGAGCACGTGACCGGTATCGATGTGAGCGCGGCCGGCAAAGACTCCCAGCAGCACAACGCCCAGTGCGAACAGCGACGTAAACACGATCCCAATGGCCGCATCTTCCTTGACCCGACTGGTGGAATGCAGCAGCTCGATAAGCAGCGTGGTCACGAGCCCCGTCAGCGCGGCGCCCACGAAGATCGGCATTCCCCCGGTCTGGCCGGTCAGCAGAAACGCAAGCACGATTCCCAGAAGCACCGTGTGGCTGATGGCGTCTCCCAGCAATGCCATTCCCTGCAAAATCAGGTAACAGCCGATCCATCCGCAGACGGCCGCCACCAGAAACCCCATCAGCACAGTCATCGCCGTGTCGTGCCCCTGCGAACCGCGCCAGAGCTCGAGCACGTGCTCGCGGAAATTGAACGGCGGCAGAAACGGCAGGCTACTGGGCATGGCGCTGTTCGAACCGGGCTTCCAGTTCGCGGACGAGATCGGGCCCCAGAATGTGTTCGATATTTTCGGCGTCGCGCTGCGTATGGTCGATCGGCAGGTTGACTTCTTCGGTCAGGAACTGTTCCCACAACCGGTAATTGCGTTCGAGCTCCCGGGCCCGGCTGCGACCCGATGAGGTGAGCGTGACGCGATCGTGTTCGACGGTCGCCCAGCCGCGGCGAACGAGCTCGTGCACGCGGTCGCGAGTCTGCCCCGGCCCCTCGCGACGAATTCCGGCAAGTTCCGCAATCGCGAGCGGGCTGTCTTCACGCCCGGCAGAAATCGCCTGGAAGACGCTTTTCAGCAGGTTTTCGCGCTGTGTCCGCCGTGCCTGCTGCCTGCGCCGAAGCGTCCGACTGGCCAGACCGTACCGGGGGCTGAACAGATACGCCCCGGCAAACACAGCCGCCAGCATCAGAACCACGAACGGACCGGTCGAGAAGTTCCTGTCGAGAAAGCTGATGTTCAGGCCCGTGAGCCCCGCGACGACCCCGAAGGCGACCGACAGCAGCACCATGTTGCGCATGCGATCGGTACACAGCAAGGCGGCAGCCGCCGGCGTGATCAGCATCGCCGAAACCAGAATCAGACCCACCGCCTGAATCGAAATCACCACGGCCAGGGCCGTGAGACTCATCAGCAGGTAGTGCAGACTTCGCACGGGCAGCCCGATTGCTGCGGCGAAGCCTTCGTCGAAGCTTGTCAGCACCAGCTCTTTGAAGGCAATCACAACAGCAGACACGATCACCAGCGACATCGTCCCCATCACCCACAAGTCCCGCTCGCTGATGGCGCTGGCCTGGCCGAACAGAAAATCGCGCAACCCGCTCTGCGTTCCCGCCGGAATATTCTGGATCCGTGTCAGCAACACCGTGCCGACCCCGTAGAACCCCGACAGCACCAGCCCCATGATGGCATCTGACTTCAACCGGCTGTGGCGTCTGATAAAGCCGATCATCCAACTCGCCAGAAATGCCGAGACCAGCGCGCCAGACAAGATCCAGATCGGATCTTTTTTCCAGTTGACGAGATAGCCCAGGCACACGCCGGGCAGGACGGCGTGCCCCAGGCTGTCTCCCAGCAGCGACATCCGTCGCAGGACAATGAAGCACCCGAGTGCCCCCGAACTGATCGCGAGCAGCGCAATCCCCGCGGTCGCCGTCTGCACGGCGCGGTCTTCGAATGTCCAGAAGCGGACAAACTGCGTCCACATCCCGGAATCCCAGGCCGCCAGTACGATTGGAAATTGAATCGACACGCGAATTCGGGTTCTGGTATTCGGATCAGCGTCGGGTGCCGGCGACCTGTTCGGCGGCCTCCGACAGGATTGTCAGGCGCCCACCGTAGGTCTTCTGCAGGATCGGCGTCGTAAAAACTTCGCTGGTCGGGCCGAACGCCACGAGCCGCATATTGAGCATCAGAATGCTGTCGAAATATTCGGGTGCCGTCTGCAAATCGTGGTGCACCACCAGCAGAGTTCGCCGCTGACTCTTCAACGTGCGCAGCAGTTCGATAATCGCGGCTTCGGTTGCCGCATCGACGCCTACGAATGGCTCATCCATCAGATAGATGCGGCTGTCCTGTGCCAGGGCGCGCGCCAGAAACACGCGCTGCCGCTGTCCTCCCGACAGGTTGGCAATCTGCCGATCGGCATACGACTCCATGCCGACCTGCGCCAGGCATGTGTGGCACAAATCCCGTTCGATCCTACCCGGGCGGCGGAACAGACCCAGCCGGCCGTAGGTTCCCATCAGAACGACGTCGCGAACCGTCACCGGAAAATCCCAGTCGACACTTTCGCGCTGGGGAACATAACCCACGAGCCGGCGCTGGCGCGACAGCGGCTGGCCGTAGATCTTCACCCAGCCGCTCTCGGCCGGCATCAGCCCCATGATGGCTTTGATGAGCGTGCTCTTGCCGGCTCCGTTGGGCCCGATGATCCCCACGATCTGGCCTTCGGGAATCGAAACGTCGATGTTCCACAAAACGGGCTTTTTGTCGTAGCTGACCGTCAGGTCGTGAACCTCAATCGGCGGCGGGTCGGCAGGCAAATCTGCGTTCATAAAAATCGCGCGCGCATGGCGCAATCCTCTCAATGGGCCGAATCCGTCGTCGAACCTTGCAGCGATTTGACAATATTCTCCATGTTGGCGCGGATCATGCCGACGTAGGTGCCGGCAGGGGAGTCGGGGGAGCCGAGCGAGTCGGAATAGAGTTCGCTGCCGAGCGAGACGTGCCCGTCGGTTGCCACGCGCTCGATCGCCGCCCGGGACACGCTGGTTTCGGGAAAAATCGCACGGATCTTGCGCCGGCGGATCAGGTCGACGGCGTCGGTAATCGCCTTGAGGCCCGCCTCGGTCTCGGTACTGATCCCCTGGATGCCGACCACATCGAAACCGTACGCCTTGCCAAAATAATGAAACGCATCATGGCTGGTGATCAGCACACGCCTGTCCCTCGGCAGGCGGTCCGCCAGCTCATGGCATTCGCGGTCGAGATGCTCGAGCTCAGCAAGATAGTCGCTCGACCGCTGTTCGAAATCGGCCGCATGGGCGGGGTCGGCTTCGGAACAGGCGCGGGAAATCGTCCGCACAGCCTGTTGCCACAGCGTGACGTCGAACCAGATATGGGGGTCGTGCATTCCGGCCGATTCACGCCACGACAGGAGTTTTTCAGTCGGCAGATCGTGCGATACGGCAACGACATGCTTCTGCTTCGAGAGCGATTCGAAAAGCTCGGCCATCTTTCCTTCCAGGTGCAGGCCGTTGTACAGGATCAACTGGGCCGCCTTGAGCTGACTTTGATCTCGGGCCGTCGGCTGGTAGAGGTGCGGATCGACCCCCGGTCCCATGAGGGCCGTAACCTCGACGAGGTCGCCTCCAACGCGGCGGGCCGCGTCGGCAATCATGCCGGTCGTCGCCAGGATCCGCAGACGGCCCGATGCACCGCCGGCCGTCGCAGGCCCGGCTGCCGTTGGGTCCGATCCGCAGCCGCAGGCGACCAGCAGCAAAGGCACGATCAGGAATTTGCGGCCCATCGGCGTCGAGACCTTTCCGTTCCGGGCGCTGCGGGACAAAACCAAATTCTGTGGGCCGTGTTCCCCGGCGTGCGCAGCCACATTAGAATCAAGGCATTATGACGAGGATCGACCACGATGTCAATTCAATCCAATAAAAATTTTTGATTAATCAAAACTATCACGTCATGCCCAGTCTGACCGTTGAGAACTACCTGAAAGCCATTCTGCAACTGGCCATTTCGACCGACGCCGAATGGGTGTCGACCGGACAGCTTGCCGCGACCGTCAACGTTTCGCCGGGAACCGTGACCAGTATGCTCAAAACGCTCGCTGAGAGTGGCCTGGCCAGCTACAAGCCCTACGAGGGGGTCAGTCTGACGAAGGCCGGCCGCAACCTGGCGCTGCGAATGCTGCGACGGCACCGGCTGATCGAACTGTTTCTCGTGAAGACGCTCGATCTGACGTGGGATCAGGTTCACGCCGAAGCTGAGAACATGGAACACGCGGTCAGCGATATGCTGATCGAGCGGATCGACGAATTCCTAGGCCGGCCGGAATCCGATCCGCATGGCGACCCGATTCCCTCGGCCGACGGTCTGATGCGCGGCACAGGAACCGCCGCGATTCCCCTGTCGTCGTGTGCTGCCCAGTCGCGGGTGCGAATCGTCCGCGTCCTCAACCAGCAACCCGAGTTCTTGCGCTACCTGACGGAAACGGGCCTCGAACCGGGGGCGACGGCCACTGTCGAGCAGAATTCGGCGGAAGGCGGGCTCGTTTCAGCGCGGGTGGGAAAGAAGCTGGTGTCACTGGGCCACCGGGCCGCCGAGCAGTTGCTGGTCGAAACGATTCGCTGACGCGTGGAAAGCCTGCCTACGCAAACAGCCCGCGAGCTGGCACTCGCGGGCTGTTGCAGTTTGAGACCGGGCGATCAGATTAGAATGTGATGATCGCGTCGATGCCGAACACGGTCTGATTAAACAGCTTGCCCGAGAAGCCGCCGGCGCCGGTGTAGATGTCCTGATTCGCAGGAGACCACATGCCGCGGACTTCCGGCCGGATAATCAGGTACGGGAACGGCTTGTAGTTGAAACCGGCCGTGGCGGTGTAGTGCGAATCTCCGTCCGGCTTGTACCATTCCAGCCGGACACCGGCTTTGATCTTATCCGTCAGTTCATAGAAGGCGTAGTTGATGAAGCCCGTCGAAGCCCGCGGCGTGAAGCTGGCGGGATCGCGGAAATTTGCAGGCGTGTTGTTGAACACGAACGTCGCTGGGGCGCCGGGCACGTTCGTCTGCGTCAGTTGGGTCAGGTTCGAATCCAGGACGTCGAACTGGTGCACGGTGCTGAATTTCTTAGTCCAGTTCAGCGACAGGATGCCGCTGTTGATTGCGCCCCCGTTGCCGCGCCAGCCGAGGTTGCCCCCGATCATCGAGTACGCCAGGGTCGCCTTGTCGCTGATCGTCCACGAGAACCCGCCGAGGAACGAGCTGCCGCCGTTGAACATATAGAAGCCCGTGTCCATGCCGGCCACCCAGCCGCCCAGCACCGAGAATTTGTCGGTGACTTTATATGTGCCCAGTGCGCCGGTGTGAGTGAAAGGTTCGCTGTTCCAGAACGTCAATTGACGACTGTAGAAGAACTGACCGGTCGAGGGAATCACTTCGTAGCCCACGATGGTATAGAAGTGCCCCAGCTTGACCGACAGCTTGTCGTAGGCCAGTTCGCCGTACGCCTGCGGCACCGCGTATTCATACGCGCTGTGGTCTAACCCGTTCAGGTAGTCCCAGTGTCCGGCATTGATGTTGCCGAAAGCCTGGCCTTCGTTGCCGTCGACACCGTACATGCCGTCGACGCGGAAGCCCCAGCCCCAGCCCTTGGAGCCATCGGCGACCTTTTCGATGAACAGGTACTGCTGGTTGAGCGCCAGCATACCCCATTCCTTCTGGTTGACGAACGGGCCGTTGCCGGTGAACGCGCCGTCAGGCTTGTCCTGGTAACCCCACTGCATGTGACCGCTGATCTTGACGCCGCAGTCCTTGAAGGCATTGCTGCCATCGCAATTGTCGAACAGGTTCGTCAGGGTCCACGGCGCCGGCGGTTCTTCCGGCGGCGTCTCTTTGTCGTTGGCCGGAGGAGTCGGCATCGTGTCGGCGGGCGGGGCCACACCGGGCGGCGGCGTGCCGACTTCTTCTTCGAGGACCTGGAGGATGTCGTCGTCGTCCTCATCCATGTCGTGGTTCACGACGCGATGGGCCGGGACCGGATGACGCCGTCCCGCCAGCCCGCGGGCATCCTGTCCCTGCACGGTCGACAACCCGATCACCGCGAGCAGGGCGCCGGCGTTCACCAGCCGCCAGGCGGCCTTTTTGAAATCAACCTTGATCATTATTCGCTCCCTGAAAATTGAGTGTCACGTGAATCGCCGACCCTGTCTCGTTCGCCCCTATCGCACGAGGGCGATCACCGGCCGCGAGCGTTTCCGGCAAGATCGCGGCGCCGTGGCGGTGGAACTTCCGTGTTCCGGCCGGCAACGGCGACACAGACTGGCATACACTTTCCACGTGAGCGCGTGTGGGATATGCCACTCTGTCCGAAAGTATCGGATAGACCGATACTGGCGCACGCAACGAAAACTCCTGCGGCGACAGGGTTTAGCGAGTCGGCAAGTCACGAATAATCGTCAAGGTTTGCCCAGATTCACGTTTCGAACGCGAAACAATCCGCAAATTCAGACCGTTCAGAACGTCGGGTCAGGAATACATAACCCATGAAGTCGCCGCCGGTTGCGCAATCGCAGCGCCGACCGTTCGAGTGAGGCAATCGCCTCTGGGCGAATGACGATGGACGGGCGACATTCGCGGAGCCGCTGCATGGCCGCCTCGGCAGAATCGCATTGGCCGCACGCCAGCAGGTAGGCCCCCGCGATTGACGCCGTCCGCGAATATCCCGCTTTGCAGTGGACGTAAACGATCCCGGAGCGGCTTTGTTCGCCGATGAACGCAATCGCGCGGTCGATCTGTTCGTCTGTCGGCGCCGAGAGATCCAAAATCTGCAAGTTGAAGTAATTCAACGAACGGAACTCCGCGGCTTCTGAAACTTCGGCTGTCAAATCGAGGACCGCCGTGACTCCTGCGGCTCGCGCGCCCCGCGCTTCTTCGTCGGTTAGCATTCGACCGATCCAAAGTCCGGGAAGGACAGAGTCCCAGGCACGGCTTTGCCGTTTGTAATGCAGCCACGACAGGTACTGACCTGCAAGCAATGGCGCCATCAGCAACCTCGACGGCCAGGGAATCCGGCCGGACGCCTTGCGGTAGATTGCCGGTCCTACGCCACAATAGGCGGTAACGCTCAAGACCAGACCGGCAGTCGGCCACAGCAGGATTGCGCCGCAGGGCCAGGTCGCGAATGTGATCAAACCTATGGCGGCCAGCAGCAATCCGTACAGCGCCGCGATGCGAAAGTTTGGAACGACTGGCTGTCGCCAGGCGGCGGCCGAGAACACGTAGAAACAGGCGGCGGCCAGAACGAAACCGCCCGCAACGTCGACAACATGGTGCTGATACGTGAGCAACGTCGAAAATCCGATCAGCGAAAACCAGACGTGTGCAGCAACGCGAGATATTCCAAGCAGGTGCCGGGCGTACGTCGCGGCCAGGATGGTCCGCAGCGCGATGTGCAACGACGGACAGAGGTTGTACGGCTGATCGAGGCCTCGGAACCAGTCGAAGATCACCGCGACCCCCCCCGTGACCGCCGGGGGTTCGACGGCCAGGCGCAGCGGGAACAGCAGGAAGCAGGTTCCGGCGGCAACGATCGCCAGCGCGATTTGCGACGCAAAGATCTGCAATTCGGCACGGCTGCGGCACAGGAAGGGAGCGATCACGAAGAACAGATCGATCGACATATACGGCACGATCATCCACGGCACAAACGGAATCGAGTCTTCCCAGGCATATCGCCAGGTGCCGACACCGCTGCGCAGCGATGTCAGCCAGTTCGTGCCGCTGTAAACGACGAGAAACAACACCGACAGCCCCACGGAGACGACCAGTGCCAGCGGCCGCAGTTCGGCTCGCTCGGCCGACGCGGAACTGACGACGTCTTCCGTCGCTGCTGCGGTCATTCCCACGGTGGGAACTCCCCTTCGCGAGCGAGACTGATCATGCGCTCGTTCAGCCGATCCATGAATTCATGCCGATCGCCATTCCAGAAGTGGGGCTCACCGACGAAAACGTCGCAAAAGAAGGGAACCAGCAGCGCTTCGCCGCGCGGCAGCGCTTTTCCCAGCCCGTGTGTGAACACCGGAATAATCGGCACTGCCGGAAAGCGCATCGCCAGGTGGACGATTCCCGTCTTAAAGCGGGTCATGCGCTCGGGTTCGCCGCGGCTCCCTTCGGGAAACAGAATCACAATGTCACCGCGATCGAGGGCTGCCTCGATCGGTTCGAGCGCATCGCGGCGAGTCGTCTGCCTGGTCCGTTCGATGGGGATGATTCCGATGATGTTCAGGGCAAACCACTTGAGGAATCGATTTCGGAAGAAATAGTCCTGGGCAGCGACAGGGCGTAATTGCGACAGGTTGCGCAACGGAAATAGCGCCATGAGCGCCAAAGCATCGAGATGGCTGTTGTGATTGGCGACGACGATCGCCGGGCCGCTTTGAGGCAGCGCCTCGCGGCGGCGCACGTTGAATCCCAAAACCACATGGCACAGCGGCCGCACGACGACGGCGAAGAAGAACGTGCGGAGCATGTCACTTGAGCGGCGAAAAGTTCATTGATCCGTGCGTGTGGAACAGAAACTGCCAGTAGATATAGTGAAAAAACAGCGGGGCCGTGTACGTCAGACTGTCGAGACGGTCGAGAACGCCACCGTGACCGGGCAGCAGATTGCCGAAGTCCTTCAGGTGCAAGTCTCGCTTCAGGGCCGACATGTTCACGTCTCCCACGAAACCGGCGACGCTGATCAGCGCCCCGGCCGCCAGCGACTGCCACATGTTCATGGGCGTCAGCCAGGGTCCCAGCGCAACGCCCAGCAGCATCGAAGAGGCGACGCCTCCGAGGACTCCCGCCCAGGTTTTTCCGGGGCTGACTGTCGGCAGGATTCGGATGCGCCCCAGCGTTTTTCCCCAGACGAACTGAGCCACATCGTTGAACTGCGTCGCCACGACCAGAAACAGCACCAGCCCCGGGCCGGGCAGCGATTCAGGAGCGTCCTTGAACCGCAGAATCAACAGAAACGCGGCATGCGACAGGCAGAAGACGGTGGTCATCAGCCCCCAGTGCAGTGTCCCCGCGGCCCGCAGGAATCCTTCGGTCTCGCCGATCGAAATCATCCTCAAGGGCAGCAGCAGAAACATGTAGACCGGAATGAACACGATGAACATCCCGTACCATTCCGCATAGACCCAGTAAAACTGCAGCGGAATCGTCAGGTAAGCCCAGAACAGCACGCGGCGATCGGCCCGCCGCGTGGGGATCAGCGACAGGAATTCCTTCAGGGCCAGAAAGCTGGCGAATGCGAAGAAAACGATTCCCGTCGTCGCGGTGACGACCAGCGCACCGATGAACACGATCGCCAGCACCCACCAGGTGTTGATGCGCAACGTGAGTTCGCGCCAGTCGCGCCCCGGCCGAAACCTGCGAAGCAGCGCCGCCCAGATCGTGGCGACGACCAGAACCGCCGCAATGCCGCCAATCGTCAATTTCACCGGCGTCGGCAATTGGAACCATTGCATGGGGCACATTTTGCGCGAATTTGAATGCGGAAACCAGCACGACGGCTCGGTGCCCCGGCCGCTTTGGCGGCGGCCGGGGCACTCCACGCGCCCAGTCCCGAGCTCACGCGCCGATGGGAATTTGTTGGGAATCCCCCGAATCCGCCGTTAGATTGGGTCGTGGCTCACGCCTGTTGTTACCGTCACGCCTCGATCAACTCATGCCCACCATCTACAACCTGAAGTCGCGTTTTCAGAATCTGCTGCGCCCGCTGACGCGCTGGATGGCATCGCGGGGCGTGGCAGCCAATCAGGTGACAATCGGAGCTGCGTTGTTGTCGATAGCGACCGGGTCGTGGCTGGCGCTGCGCCCGGGTTCGAGAGCGCCTCTCCTGTGTGTTCCGCTGGTCCTGTTCGTGCGGATGGCCCTGAACGCGATCGACGGCATGCTGGCGCGCGAGCACGACATGAAGTCGGACCTGGGTGCCTTCCTGAATGAGCTGGGAGACGTCGTCTCCGACGCTGCACTATACCTGCCGCTGGCGCTCGTTCCAGGGTTCGACCCGGTCCTTGTCGTACTGACCGTCATCTTGGCGATTATTGGCGAGCTGGCGGGCGTCACGGCGACGCTCGTCGGCCGCGAGCGGCGTTACGACGGGCCGATGGGCAAGAGCGATCGTGCGTTTGTCTTTGGAGCCCTGGCGCTCGCAGCGGGGCTCGGAATTCCCGGCGGAATCTGGGTGACAGTCGCCCTGTCGGCAATCAATCTGCTGGCCGTCGTCACAATCGTCAATCGGGTGCGCAATGGATTGCGCACCGTTCCGTCCCGAGATCACCGGGAACCAGAAAGAATGGAGTCGACAATGCCTACTATGGGAACTTTGCCAGCGCCTGATGCCGTTCGCACGTGCCAGGAATATCACTTCACGACAAGCGACGGCACCGTGCTGTTCTACCGCGCGTGGGCGCCGCAACAGCCGTCCGACAAAGCGGTCGTTCTTTTTCATCGCGGGCATGAGCACTCGGCCCGCTGGCAGGATTTCATCGACCGCAGCGACCTCGCCGACTTCTGGTTCTTTGCGTGGGATGCCCGCGGCCACGGGCGTTCGCCGGGCGAGCGTGGCGCCGCGCCCAGCTTCGCGCGAATGGTTCAGGACGCCGACGAATTCGTGCGGCACATCTTGCGAACACACCAGATTCCCGCCGAGAACATGGCTGTCGTCGGACAGAGCGTGGGGGCGGTCCTGGCGGCGACCTGGGTGCACGATTATGCTCCGCCAATTCGGGCACTGGTGCTGGCGACCCCGGCATTGCGGATCAAACTGTACGTGCCGCTGGCGATTCCCGGTTTGCGATTGCTGAAGATGCTGCGCCCCCGCGCGTTTATCCGCAGTTACGTCAAGCCGTGGCTGCTGACGCACGACGCCGAACAGGCTGCGCTGTATGCCGCCGACAGGGAAATCTCGCCGCAGATTGCTGTCAACATCCTCCTCGACCTGCACGACGCATCGACGCGCCTCGTAGAAGACGCCGGCGCAGTTGAGACCCCGGTACTGATGCTCGTCTCAGGAAACGACTGGGTGGTGAAAACCGGTCCGCAACGGCGCCTGTTCGAGCGGCTGTCTTCGCGGGTCAAAGAATGGACCCTCTACCCCGAGTTCTTCCACTCGACCTTCTGGGAACGCGACCGCGATCAACCAATCGCCCGCACGCGGCAATTCATTCTAGAAAGGTTTGCCTCTCCACCCGACCACGCCGATCTGACGCGGGCCGATCGTAGCGGTTTCACGCGCGATGTCTGCGACCGGCTGACGATGCCATTACCGCTCGTTTCATTCAAGCGTGCCTGGTTCGCGGTCTACCGGCTGTTCATGCAGTCGCTGGGCAAGCTGAGTCGTGGAATCCGCATCGGCTGGCAGACGGGATTTGACTCGGGCGAATCGCTCGACCATGTGTACCGCCACAAGGCCGAAGGAGCCACCCCCCTCGGGAGACTGATCGATTACTTCTACCTGGAAAGTCCTGGCTGGCGCGGGATCCGCGCGCGCAAAGGGCACCTGATGCAGTTGCTCGACCAGGCAATTTCGCAGGTTCACCGCCGGCAGTCGGCGGTGCAAGTCATGGATATTGCTGCCGGCCCCGGACGCTACGTTCTGGAAACAATCGCCCGGCACCCCCAGATCGAGATTTCAGCCCGACTCTGCGACCGCGATCCCGGCGGACTGGAAGCGGGCCGCCAGTTGGCCGCGTCGCTGGGCGTGCGAACTGCAACGTACTGCCAGCACGACGCGTTCGACGGCGATGCGCTGGCGGCGGTCTCCCCCAGGCCTGACATCGCCATTGTGTCCGGCCTGTATGAGCTCTTTTCGGAAAACGATCGGGTGCGAAATTCTCTGGACGGACTGGGCCGGGCCGTAGCGCCGGGTGGATTTCTGATCTACACCAACCAGCCCTGGCACCCGCAGCAGGAAATGATCGCCCGCGTGCTTCCGAACCGCGACGGCGAGCCCTGGATCATGCGCTGCCGGACGCAGGCTGAAATCGATCAGTTTGTCGCCGCCGCAGGATTCGAGAAAATTGAGATGCTGATCGACGAGGCCGGAATTTTCACCGTCTCGCTGGCGGTGAAGAAGCCCGTATAGGTCCCGCCTGACACACTTCCTCGTTCCCACGCTCTGCGTGGGAA
>JACQFH010000010.1 GCA_016200145.1 Planctomycetia bacterium
CCTCAAACCGGTCGCGGCGATGCTGCCTGAGAAACTTGGAGCCAGCCTGCTCGCCGAGCGCCTGAAAGAGGCGGCCGCCAATCCCGGGCAGACGAAAGTCGATCCGAAGTTCCTCGAGATGGATTGGGACAAGGCCGTCAAATCAGGCGACGCCGAACGGGGAGGCAAGTTGTTCTCTTCGGACGGGCTGGGATGCGCGAAATGCCACGCGGTCACGTCTGAGTCGGTTGCTGTGGGCGGGCCGAGCCTGGCCGATGCGGCCAAACGGTTCACGGTCGCGCACCTTGTCGAATCGGTGCTGCTCCCCAACAAGACGATCTCGCCGGTGTTCAAGGCGACGTCGATCGTCACGAAAGCAGGGAAGGTCTATTCCGGTCTGGTGACGGGGGACACAGCGGAAAAAGTCGAGATGATTCTCTCGGACGCAACTAAAGCGACGATTGCCAAAGGGGACATCGAAGAACGCACGTTGCAGGACATCTCCCCGATGCCGGCGGGCCTCGTCAAGACCCCTGAAGAGCTCCGCGACCTGCTGGCGTTTCTGCTTGGCGAAAATCCGAAGACGCCGTAAAGACAACGTGTTCCGAATTCGGCGTGTCAGATTTCGGCACCTCGCGTGTGTATAAAGAAGGAGAGTGATCTGATCACGCACCGAGGCCCAGATGAGCGTTTCGCCGGAGACTCGACCGAGCCTGATCGTCCGGCTGAAAGACCGGGCCGATGATGATGCCTGGTTTGAGTTTACGGAAATCTACCGGCCGGTGATCTATCGCCTGGCGTGCCGTCGGGGAATGCAGCATGCGGATGCCGACGACCTCGTCCAGCAGGTGCTGTCGTCCGTGGCGCGGGTCATCGACCGCTGGGAAGAGGATCCGCAGCGGGCCCGGTTCCGCACGTGGCTGGCGCGGGTCGCCAACAATGCCATCGTCAATGCCCTGACGCGGCGGGCGGGTGACCGCGGGACCGGCGATTCAGAGCTGCACGACCTGCTTGACTTGCAGCCCGCGGAAGGACCGGGGTCCGACCTGATCCGGGTCGAGCATCGCCGCGAGGTCTTCCGATGGGCGGCGCGCCAGGTGCGGCCCGAGTTTCAGGCCGAGACATGGGACGCGTTCTGGCTCACGGCGGTCGAGGGGCGCGAGGTCGACGAAGTGGCCGGCGAGCTGAAACGGTCGCGTGGATCGATTTACGCCGCCCGCAGTCGCGTCATGCGCCGGTTGCGCGAAAAGGTCGCGGAGTGGGAAGAGGATGTGTGTTCGTAGGATGGCCTTCCCAGGCCGTCCGTCGCAGGGTTCGTAAATCACAGGGTCGATGACATCATTCGAGGCGGAGCCTCGAAGGCAGTTCGTGCCCAGGCAGAGCCTGGCCACGAGGGAAGTGGCAAATGCAAACGAATCCACAGACTTGCAATCCCGACGCGCTCGATTCGCTTCTGGCCGATCGGCTGGACAACGAGGGACGCGTGGCGCTCGAACAGCACCTTGAAAGTTGCACGGCTTGCCGCGATCAACTCGAACGGCTGGCTGCCGCGCCGGAGGTGTGGACCGAGGCGCACGATTCCCTCAGCACGGCAGCCGACGACGCCGACCGCAGCGCACCGGCTTTGTCTTCACAGGGCGAAGCCGACGGCGTCCGCGCCGAGCACATTCTGGGATTTCTCTCACCAACCGACGATCCGCGAATGCTGGGCCGATTCGGCGGTTACGAAGTTGCCGGCGTGATCGGTTGCGGCGGGATGGGAATCGTCCTCAAGGGGCTCGATGTTGCACTCAACCGCTATGTGGCGATCAAGGTTCTCGCGCCGCACCTGGCGACGAGCGCGGCGGCACGGCTGCGGTTCGCCCGTGAAGCCCGCGCCGCGGCAGCCGTCGTCCACGAAAATGTGCTGGCGATCCATGCCGTCTCGGAAGTGAACGGGCTCCCCTACCTGGTGATGCCGTACATCCGCGGCACGTCCCTGCAAAAACGGCTCGACGCGAATGGGCCGTTCACCGCGACCGAGGTGCTGCGCGTGGGCCGGCAGGTCGCGGCGGGACTCGCGTCGGCCCATGCTCAGGGGCTGGTGCACCGCGATATCAAGCCGGCGAACATCCTGCTCGAAAACGGGGTCGAGCGGCTCAAGATCACCGACTTTGGCCTGGCCCGCGCGGCCGATGACGCGAGCCTCACCCGCAGCGGGGTCATCGCCGGTACACCGCAGTTCATGTCACCCGAGCAGGCGCGCGACGACGCGATCGACACGCGGAGCGACCTCTTCAGCCTGGGGAGCGTGCTGTACGCCCTGTGTACGGGGCATCCGCCCTTCCGCGCCGAAACGAGCTTCGGCATGTTGCGCCGCATCAGCGACGACGTGCCCCGTCCGATCCGCGATCTGAATACGGAAATTCCCGACTGGCTGGCCGGGGCGATCGAACGCCTGCACGCAAAACGCCCGGCCGATCGGTTTCAATCGGCCGAGGAAGTGGCGCGGCTCTTCGAGCAGTGCCTGGCGCACTTGCAGCAGCCGCAGTCGGTCGCATTGCCTGCGGCATTACGACGCGCACCGGCAGGCACACGCCGAGGTCCCGGTTTGCCGCGCCGGCTGACTGAGGTCGCCGCCGCGTGTGTCCTGATCGCGCTGTTCGCCGTCGCGATCTGGCAACGTCCGCAAGAAAAGGATCATACGACGAATCCGGCGAGCTCTCTGGCGGGTGACGGCAAATCGCCCGTCGCCACATTCTCGACAGCAGTCGTGTGGGACGACGGGACCGACGGCCTGATTGCCGAAACGCAGGAAGACGTCAATTCGCTCGCAGACTCAACCGAAAACGACTGGCCCAGGTAGAATCGGCATCCTGCCGCTTCAAGCGAAACAGGATGCGAACGTCACGACTGATTTCAAGGCCCGAAAAACGTCGTTCCGAATGGCACCATTCAGCAACCGACGAAGATCGTTACACAAACCGATGCGGCAGGATGCCGCATTTACTATGACAAAACTGAAAGGAACTGATCCTATGCGAACTTCGTCTCGATTCCTGGTTTTGGCGACATTTTTCGCGATCGCCGGCGCGGTTTTCCAGGTGCCTTCTGCCTTTGGCCAGGCCGGCGCTCCGGGCGGGGCCGAAGAAAAGAAGGAAGTCACAATCTTCAACCTGAAGCATGCCTCGTCGGCGTCGGTCGTCAAGCTGTGGAGCAACCTGTATCAGGGTGAAGAATTCAGAGGAGCCAAATTGATTTCGGACGAGCGAACAAACTCAGTGTTCGTCCGCGCCCCTCGCGACCAGATCGACGAAATCACGGCGATTCTGGAGGCGTTCGATCGCCCCGGCGCAGCGTCGCAGCAGGCGGGAAATGTGCCGGCGGGAAATGTGCCGGCGGGAAATGTGCCGGGCGACCCCAACGCTGTGCTGGGCCCGCTGCCGGGCAAAGGCAGGGACTGGCAGCGTCAATACGCGTGGCCGGCAGCGAATCAATCGCCGGAATTCCAGCAGTACGAACAGCAGGCCCGTGCCGCCGCACAGGCCTACCGCGAGCAACTTGCCGCCACGCCAAAGGACGAGAAACGGCTGGGCGAGCTCAAGGCAGAGCTGCAGGGCGCCGTGCATTCGGCATTCCACGCCCGCCAGACCGCGCAGCGGTCGCAAGTCGCCGCGATGCGCAAGCGGCTCGAAGAGATTGAAAGCAATATCTCGTCCCGCATCCAGCGCGCCGATGAGATCATCCAACGTCGCATTGAGGAATTGCTCGATCCACAACGGGCCTGGGAATCGCCCGACGACACCCAACCATCAATCTCCAAGCCCCATACTGATGGTCCGATTGCCGGTACGCAGAGGTTCAATCCGATCGGCTGGATGACCGACATCCCGACCGCACTGACACATGCGAAAAAGTCGCGGCAGCCAGTGCTGGCCTATTTTCAGATGAGCGGGTCTGCGCCGTGTCGTCGAATGGAAGACGAGTTGCTTGCGTCTCCGGTTATTCAGCGGATTCTGTCGGAATCATTTGTCACAGTCGTCGTTGATCTCAATGATGCAGCAACGGCGCGCGAATATCGTGTACGTGCAGTGCCTTTGTGCATCGTCTTCAGCGCCGCCGGACCTGTGCTGAGCCGCACGGAAGGATTGCCAGTTGCTGCGGAATTTGAATTGATGCTGAAAAGCGCGGCTGCTAAGTCTGCGCTCGATTTGACGCGGGAAGGCACCGCCGCGGAGCAGGCTGCGTTGACGCCAACAACAATCGGATTTGGATTGGGATTCGACCCGCGGAAAGATCTGCTCATCGCCGAGAACACCGTGCTTACGGCCAAGGCGGCCTTGGTAGAGGCCCAAGTCGAAGTCGAGGCGGTCGAGGCCGACCTCGCCAGGGCGGAGACACTCTACAAAGCGGGGAATGTACCGGACAAATTCATCGGCGATGCGCGAGTGGAAGCCAAGCGGAAGGTGGCCATGTTGTATCGCGCACGGGCCGAACTCACTGGCAAAGAACGCCTGCTTGACCTGGCGAAGGAACAACTGGCATCGCAGATCAAGCTGGCCGAGTTTGAGCTGGAACATGCCAAGGCCCAATTGGAATTGGTCTTGAAAGAAGAAGCCCGCACTAAGCGGTTGATCGAGAGCAAATCCGTCTCGCAGGCAGAATACGACAAGGTTCTGGCGGAAACGCGCGCGGCCCGCGCGAATTACGATCGCGCCCAGGCCCGGCTGGACATATTGCACAAGGCACTGCCTGGCGCAAAGCCGGCCGATGAGAGCGCGTCGCCAAGGGTTCCGACCACGACGACGCCGGGCACGCCAGGCAAAGCCCAAGAGTAGATTTAGCCACGGATGAAACACGGATTGAACGTGGATCAAAATTTTCTTCATCCGTGTTTCATCTGTGTTTCATCTGTGGCTACCTGAACCATTGGCGACTTCTGCGACACGTATCTCGCCTCTCGATTCTCGCCTCTCCCCCTCTGCGTCGTTTCGCAAACGACGGCCGCATGCGCCGATGCAGGCACCCGGGGGCGACCAATTCTAATCGAATCGGTGCCCGTGCCCCCGGCTCGCATTGGCGTGTTATACTGGGCGGCATGAGTGAAGTGACTCGCATTCTGGAGGCGATCGGCGGGGGGGAGCCGGGGGCCCTTGAACGGTTGTTGCCGCTCGTCTACGACGAGCTGCGGCGCTTGGCGGCGGCGAAACTTGCGCACGAAGCCTCTGGGCAGACGCTGCAGGCGACCGCCCTCGTCCACGAAGCCTATCTGCGGCTTGTGGGCGGGGCAGGGAACGAACCCCGATTTGAAACGCGCGGGCACTTTTTCACGGCGGCTGCCGAGGCCATGCGCCGTATTCTGATCGACAGGGCCCGCAGCAAGGGGCGTCAGAAACGGGGCGGGGGGGCGCGCCGGCTCGAGCTCAACGAGCTGGACCTGGCGTCGCTGCCGCCGGATGACGACCTCTTGGCGCTCGACGAAGCGCTGACGAAGCTCGAACGCGAAGAGCCGGTGAAGGCCCAACTCGTCAAGCTGCGGTTCTTTGCGGGGCTCACCGACGAACAGGCGGCCGCGGCCCTGGGCATCTCACGGGCCACTGCTGCCCGCTACTGGTCGTTCGCCCGTGCCTGGCTGTTCCATGAGATCACAGCAGAACCCGGCGAGCGGCGGACGTAAGTCCGCCGGTGGCACTTAAGCGTCGCCAGAACTCCAAATCCGAGTACAGACAAACTGGTTCGTTTAACCGCGACCCAACGGGGAGCGCGTATCGAACGTCTCTGGACTCTCGATTGTGCGGCAACGGTCGGCAATCTTGATTGCGGTCGTCAGTTCGCAAGGCACTGCCCTTCAGCCTGCGATACGCGCTCCCCTGACGGGTCGTGGTTAAACGAATGCACGAGGTCCCGAGCGGCAGGCGGGACCTACCTTGGCGACAACTGCGGTATAATCGTCGTGAACGCAACTTCTGCGTTTTTTCCCCGAATTGTGCGATCCGAGTGAGGCGCAGCCGGCCCGTTTGTCGCATGTCTGTGTGAGGATTTGTCCATGAAAGACCCCCGGATTTCCGACATCTTCGACGCGGCCCTGCAGAAAGGCTCGGAGGCCGAGCGGGCCGCATTTCTCGAAGGAGCATGTGGCTCGAATGCCGACATGCGCGGTCGGGTCGAAACCCTGCTGCGGGCCCACGACGCGGCGGGCGGGTTTCTGCAATCGACGGTGGCCGTCGAGCCGCCGCACGAAGGGCCGGGGACGGTCATCGGCCGCTACAAGCTGCTCCAGCAGATCGGCGAGGGGGGGTTCGGCGTCGTGTACATGGCCGAACAGCTCGAACCGGTCCGCCGCAAAGTCGCGCTGAAGATCATCAAGCTGGGAATGGATACTAAGCAGGTGGTGGCCCGCTTCGAATCGGAACGGCAGGCGCTGGCCCTGATGGACCACCCCCACATCGCCCGGGTCTTCGACGCAGGGTCGACCGATTCGGGGCGTCCGTATTTCGTGATGGAACTGGTCAAGGGGATCGCCATCACCGAATATGCCGACAAGAACGGCCTCGCAATGCGAGACCGGCTCGAGTTGTTCATCACGGTCTGCCAGGCGGTGCAGCACGCCCATCAGAAGGGGATCATCCACCGCGACATCAAGCCGTCGAACGTGCTCGTCACTTTGCACGACGGCAAGCCGGTCACCAAGGTGATCGACTTCGGTATCGCCAAGGCGACCAGCATGCGGCTGACCGAGAAGACGATCTTCACCGAATTCCGGCAGATCGTCGGCACGCCGCAATACATGAGCCCCGAGCAGGCCGAGATGTCGGGCCTCGACGTCGATACCCGCTGCGACATCTACTCGCTGGGAGTGCTCCTGTACGAGCTGTTGACGGCGACGACGCCGATCGAAGCCGAATGGTTGAAAACGGCCGGATACGGCGAAGTGCAGCGGATCATTCGCGAAGAAGACCCGCCCCCTCCGTCGCTGCGCGTCAGCACGATGCACGAACAGCTCGAGACAGTGGCGCGGAACCGCCGGGTCGAAGCCCGCGGCCTGTCGCGCGTTTTTCGAGGCGACCTCGACTGGATCGTGATGAAGTCGCTGGAAAAAGACCGCACACGGCGCTACGCCACGGCCGGCGACCTGGCCGCCGACGTCGAGCGCTACCTGCACAACCAGCCGGTCGAAGCCAGTCCGCCCAGCGCCCTGTACCGACTGCAGAAATTCGTGCGCCGCAACCGGACAGGAGTCACGGCGGGTCTGATCGTGGCGGCCGCACTTCTGGCGGGGCTGGGCCTGGCGACAACGGGGTTTGTCCGTGCCAGCCTCGAGGCGGGCAAGTCGCAGGCGATCGCGGAGTTCCTGGAAGACATCGTCGTGGCGGTCAATCCGCACGAGGCGGCCGGGCAGCAACTGGACGTGGAACAAGTCGTCCGCCGGGCGCGCGAGCTGTTCGGCAACGATCATGCCACGGTGGCCGCCGCGCTCGACAACCTGGCCATGCGGGCCCAGCACACGGGAGACGTTTCGTCGGCCGAGCGCCTGTATCGTGAATCGTCGCGGATCTGGATGATGTACGGCGCAAAGACCCCCAGCCTGGCCCTGACGCTGGGGCACCTCGGTTCATTGCTGAGGCTGAAGGGTGACGACACGGGGGCCGAGGCGGCGCTCCGCGAATCGCTGACGATCTCGGCGGGGTATCCCGATTCGCGGCAACTGGCTTTTTGTGAAACGCGGGCCGAGCTGGCCACGCTCTTGCAGCGCAATGGCCATCTCGACGAGGCGGCCAAACTGGTGCGCGAGTCGTTGCGGGTGTACCGGATGCAACCCAAGGTCCACGAGTTTCAGGTCGCCAAGTCGCTGGAACAACTGGCACAAATCCTGGTCAGCCAGAATCGCAACGACGAAGCCGAACAGGCGCTCGTCGAGGGACTCGAGCTGTATCGCAGGCTGGTGCCCCCTGACAGCCCGAGCGCAGCGTATTACAACTTCGCCGTCGGGCACTGGTTGCGCCAGAACGGCCGTCTGGAAAAGGCGGAACCCTACCTGCGCGAAGCCGTGCGTGCCTATCGCCGCATGGAGCATCCACCACGCGAGTACTATCTGGCCTCG